>NZ_JABXGG010000019.1:0-81701 GCF_022627875.1 Herbaspirillum sp. C7C8 | reverse complement strand
CCATCATCGCGTCTAGGTGTTTCTGGTATCAGCGGCTCCAGAATCGCCCATTGTTCGTCTGTTAGTTCTTCTCTTCGTGCCATACGAAGAAGTTAACACGCACGACAAAAAGTTAACAGACCCTATTTATGAAATGAGTTCTAGCTTCACCAAGGGCACTCGGAACTCTTCGCTTCGTGCATCCGGTATGAGCCACCAAGGTGCTGCTTTATCAAGCTCCGACTTCAATGCCGCTGCTCGACTTCGAATCGAATCCACTTCGGATTTTTTTGGTGCGATCGCGAAGTCTTCATCTGCACACAAGAGAAATGCTCTGGCCACAGCCGCCACCGCCGACGCCTGCAAGACCGCCCCCTTGGATAGTACGGAGCGCCTAAAGAAGCCACGTGCGTCTGGACTGCTCTGTATGCGTACGAACCAATCCGAAGCCTGTCGCTCCCGCATTTTCAATGCGAGATAGTTGCGTGCATCAATGCGACATTGCTCTAGCAATGCATTTCTTTGTGGAGAGATGACCATATTTAGCCCATTCAAATTCCAAAGTCTTTCCGATGCAACTCCCATTCTGCAGATACTGCCGGATTAATTTTGTCGAAAATCTTGGAGGACAGCGTTATGCTGGCCATGGCTTTACTGGATTCATATTTCGTATAGGCGTCAAGTGCCGTGACTGCAAATTTTTCAGGGGCGGGACTATTTACGTATAGAGTTCGCATCTGCTTGTACACCTCTTCGCATCGTTGCCGCAGCCACCACATCCTCAGCCATCGAGCCAAGATCTGTTCGCCGAAGAGAACCTGCGCGCACAGAGCGATCCACGATAGTTGCACATCCCTATTTGAAAAGACAGCGGCCCAAATAACCATATAAATAGCTATCAGTACCGTCTCCCTCCTGAGCATCTTTCCGACAATCTCCTTGGTGAAAAGACTATTCTCAAAAAGTTGTGCTGCAAGCCCCAAGATGGGATCAGTTTGAGCATGATTGTAGTAACCAGATGTCTGCTGACTGATCAACGGTGCCCCATATGCCTTGGCTAGAAAATCCTGTGCCCGGGCATCATGGGCACGCGGGGCCAAATGCAATCTTATGAAAATGTCGAGCGTGAATAGAGCTAATACCGCTACAACCTGTATCCATTGAAGCGTACTGATCAAGGATTTTTGGGACGGCTCGTCGAAGTAAGCCACGCATAGGCTGAAGACTATGGTCGCGAAGAAAAGACGAGCGCTCCACAGTTCCGCGATCTCAAGAGGAGTAAAAAATCGATCACGGATTGGATCAATTTTGGCAGCTTGTGTTGTCATCGCATCCCCAATATCTAATGATTTTTCTGTTTGCGAACGTGTCTGGGGGGGTGCTCCCCCCCTCCCTCCCATTCGCCGGTTGCAAGCCAATTTTCAAAATAAAGAAGCCACTCTGCAGTCCAAGGAATGTAGGTTTCGCTAAGTTTCATTGCGGCCTTCCACTCGCCATATTTAGGACGCCATAGGCATAGCTTGATACCCTTTCCGCTGTGAGCGTAGATGTGCGGAGGATATTTTCCATCAGAAAGCTCATACAAATTGGGCGATAGCACGAACATTTCGGGAGCATCCTTACCTGGCCTTACTCTGAGTTCGCACTCGTAAATGCGCGAAACGGCAGAGGGAGAAATGGAAAAACGATAAATCAGTTCGCGCCCCGAATTTATTCTCCATGTCGCATTGGGTAGCGCGATTTTGCTTAGATCCATCGCCCGCACGGCAAGATTGGGCGTTCTCCGTTCACCATAGCCCATTTGATCAGTCTCCAAAAAACGTATGTGGTCTGGAAACTGTGGGAAGCGCCATCCCTGTCGCGGTGAAAAGGGAGGCACGGCTAGCGCTACGCTCCGAAGTCTGGCGTTCCATTTGCGCCGCCTGGACAGCACTCGAAGCCTTAGATCCAAACGACGTCCCGAGCTTCTTGATAACTTGGTCGACTCCCAGTTGTAATTCGATGGCCTCGAACAGCTCGTCAAGATCCCCTGTAAGTTTCTCGTGCCACTGACCGAAGGCCTGTTGCCTTTCGCTGGTGTTCATCGAACTGGCCAAATTGTCGCCAGGTGCTGTGGGATTATCAATGCGCCATTCATCAGTATCCCACCCTGGACCTACTGAAAAATGACGAGGCATATCGGACACGATGTGCATCAAAAGGTCCAGAGGATTAGCATGCGGCAGCGGCGCCAAGCGCTCGTAAGCGGCAGCAGCCAAGCTTGTGATAAAAACAGAGGACGGAGCCAACGTCCCGCCCTCAAAGGCGACATCACGATGGAGCTTAAGTACCTGAATGAAACGGCAGAGCAATCGACCGAACACTTCACCTGGTGCTGATAATGGCTTAATCTCGGCCCGTTTTTCACTGATTGAATCCATAGTGGCGACAAGTTTTCGTACCTCTGTGAAAACCGGCGAAATGGAGGCAATACGGTTGAATTCACGGGTGTAACCGCGCGGGTTCGTTGGCTGATATTGACTGAGCTTTCGATCAGGGATCCATCCGTGAAGGTCGCCGTGAACAGCGAACAGGTTCGGCATATCAATGATCGGGGCAATATCCGCACACATACCCCCCGCATATTCCAGAGTGGCGCAGCGTTCCCATCGTCTGAGCCTTAAACCATGTTGGTCGGCATATCGCTGAAGAGCAGAAAACAAATCTCTAAGCAGACTCGCAGGCTGCCCGTACTTTTGATATGCCGCCTTGCCCAGACGGGCGACAAGATCTATGTCAAAACCAGTACGCTCTGGGTTCGACGGGCGCGTGATTGTCCCTAGCTCGCGTGAACCTTGCGGGTGAATTTCAACAAGCAAGCCTTCGAATTCTGCGCAGTTCACTAGAAACTCTCCTGTACTACGGTAAGAGCGTTCCAATTCTGTTAGTTGAGTTTCCGTGGGTTCAAGCGCTTTCCCAATATCCTCAATAACACGAACGAAGTAATCCGAAGACCGGGTCGAATATGCCCGTTGACGAAGAGCAGTTGGGGATATATGTGCGTTCATACTTTCCTCTCCCGGCCGCTTACCTAAAACAGCGGCCAGCTATCTCATGCATTGATGAAAAGAAAAATTGACAAGGTGGCGCGCAAAACACATTTTTAAGCCCGGCCTAACTCGTGGCGAATTGGAACGCCGCCATTTGACAAGCCATCTCACATCATCAACTCAGCACTGCTTAGTTGAAATCTGAATTGGCCTATCAGCCTATCGATATGTTTTACTCGTGCCGATCAAACGGACACGATGGATCAACGCCGAAGTGCAGTAAATCGCAATGTTGCCAATTAATAACTATCGTTCTTCTACGTGTAGAGGCTTCGTCGCTACGTTGGCAGCGACCCGGCAGATAACTTGCCAGCTTTGATTTCAATTGCACTTGAAGGAGAGGAGCCGTAGCGATTACTGGAATGGCGAACAAATCTAGCCACTTTATTTTCTTCGTCACAGTTCAGTAGGACATGGTCCTGAAGACCACTTTTTGACAAGTCGTCAGACATATTTCTACCATTTTTAAAAGCGAAGCTCATAAAAGAGAGGGGAAACATGCCCTTTAATTTCGTTGACCATTGCGATCAACTCGGCGAAACTGACGGCTCTCACACCAGAGGTTTCGCTGTTTTCCAGGCAGATCTCTCCTCCGGTGGTGCTTCTGGTACCGCCGGAGACCTCCTATCTCGTTTCACCGCTTGTCCGCCTAAACACTAGATATAGTGTCGGTGCAACAAGATTCCTCTAATACTAGTGGGCCGTGCAATTCGAGGCAATCACTATTTTTCAATTTTTTTCGTTGCGCTCTGCTTGACTTTTGAGAAGCTCGGCAGGAAAGCACAATTGCTCGACGTTATTTATATTTTTCACACCGACTCATTTGAGCCACATATGCTGAGGTCTATTGTACTGTACATAACCCCAGCGGCATGAGTTTTGATTCCCGTCTTACACACCCTCGCCTCACATTCCCGATTTTCCGCACTTCCGCGGTGATTCGACCTCACAATTCTGCATGCACTCAACGATCTTTCCTCCTATCGCTGAGCGACATCTCAGCGACGGGATAACATATCAAAACTTAAAAGTTAGAAAAATATTTAATTGTTTATATTATTTATACGATATTAACTTCGCCGCAAAAATAAAGGAGGTAATTCACTTTTCCCAAATTTTCATCTTCTCGGGAAAATAGCGAATGTTTAAGTAATATGGCCGCGAGCTTATCTATGATCTACGCACTAACGCACAAAAAATTCTCTTGATAAGGGTTCGCTTTACTCTTCAAAAATTGCAGTCGCAATCTCGTCGATAAAATTTTTTAATTATTTTTCTTGACGAGTTAATGCCAAAGCTATTTTGATTTTTTTCCTCGCTGCATCTTTCCTCGTTTGAATCAAAATCGTCCAAATAAAAAGGACGCATCCGACAGACACGCCGATAAGTTTTTGATTCTTAATGGCAAGCTGTCCATCTAGAATTTTTCCTGTCCGAAATTATTTTTAACCAACAGCTGCCCCATGCAGCACCCCTCCCCCATCAACCACCTATTGGTCTTACCAATAAACTGGTAATATCCAGTTTCCCAAGAACGAAGGCCACCGGCCTGTCGCCCGCCCTCGGCAATCTGAGGCCGCGCAACGGCGCCACGGTGTCAATTAGAGACAATTCTTTCTCAAAGGAAACACGATGAAATTACTGCGTTACGGCCCGGTGGGGCAGGAAAAGCCCGGCATCCTCGACCAGTCCGGCAAGATCCGCGACCTGTCCGCCCATCTCAAGGATGTCAACGGCGCCGTACTGGATGACGCATCGCTGGAGAAAATCCGCCAGCTGGACATCAACAGCCTGCCCGTGGTCGAGGGCTCGCCGCGCATCGGCGCCTGCGTGGGCAACATCGGCAAGTTCATCTGCATCGGCCTGAACTACGCCGATCACGCCGCCGAATCCAACCTGCCCATCCCGGCAGAACCGGTGGTGTTCAACAAATGGACCTCCGCCGTGGTCGGCCCCAATGACGACGTCAAGATCCCGCGCGGATCGAAAAAGACCGACTGGGAAGTCGAACTGGGCGTGGTCATCGGCAAGGGCGGCACCTATATCGACGAGAAGGACGCCATGTCCCACGTGGCCGGTTACTGCGTGGTCAACGACGTCTCCGAACGCGAATACCAGATCGAACGCGGCGGCACCTGGGACAAGGGCAAGGGCTGCGATACCTTCGGCCCCATCGGCCCCTGGCTGGTCACCCGCGACGAAATCGCCGACCCGCAGAAGCTGGGCATGTGGCTGGAAGTGGATGGCAAGCGCTACCAGAACGGCAATACCAGCACCATGATCTTCGGTGTGGCGCATATCGTCTCCTACCTGTCGCGCTTCATGAGCCTGCAGCCGGGCGACGTCATCTCCACCGGCACGCCGCCGGGCGTGGGCATGGGCGTCAAGCCGGAAGCGGTCTACCTGCGCGCCGGCCAGACCATGCGCCTGGGCATCGACGGCCTGGGCGAACAGCAGCAGAAGACCATCGACGCCTGATCCGTCACGGTTCACCGCGTCACCCCGCGCTGCCCGTCGGCAGCGCGGCAGTATCCCATCCAGGCACAAGAACAAGAATGACCAAGCGCGGGCACGACTGCGCCTGCGCGATCCAATCGACCGCAACAGGGAAGGAGAAGACACAATGAATCACTACGATTTCCAGGGCCGCAGCGCCATCATCACCGGCGGTGCCCAGGGCTTCGGCTATGCCGTGGCCGAACGCCTGCTGCAAGGCCGCGCCAAGGTGGTCCTCTGGGACATGGACGAAAAAGCGCTGGCCGAGGCCCGCACCAGGCTGGAACCGCTGGGCAATGTCGAGACCATCCGCGTGGATATCTCCAGCCAGGCCGACGTGCAGCAAGCCATCGAAGCCACCGAAAAACTGACCCAGTCCATCGACATCCTGGTGCACAGCGCCGGCATCGCCGGCCAGAACAATCCGGTGGCGGACTATTCGCCCGAAGAATGGCGCCGCGTGATCGACATCGATCTCAACGGGGCCTTCTACGTCAATCAGGTGGTGGTCCAGCGCATGATCGCGCAAAACTATGGGCGCATCGTCAACATCGCCTCCATCGCCGGCAAGGAAGGCAATCCCACCGCCTCCGCCTACAGCGCGGCCAAGGCCGGCATGATCGCCCTCACCAAGAGCCTGGGCAAGGAAACCGCAACCCGCAACATCGCCGTCAACGCCATCACCCCGGCTGCGGCGCAAACCCGCATCCTGGAGCAATGCACCCAGGCGCACATCGACTACATGCTCTCCAAGATCCCGCGCGCACGCTTCGTGAAGGTGGAAGAGCTGGCGGCGATGGTGGCCTGGCTGGTGTCCGAGGAAAATTCCTTCACCACGGCCTCCGTGTTCGACCTCTCGGGCGGTCGGGCCACCTACTGATGGCGCCGGGCCGGGCTGGCGGACATGCCCGGCCGATCTGAAGCAGATTGCTTCAGTTGCGCTGCAAGCCTCCGTACTTTCGGCCTACCCAAGACCAGGAACCCGCCCGGATATGAAGGGCGATTCCTGGTCAATTGTTTGTGACCTCGCCATCCACTCAGGGCAAGGCCGGTCGCGGCGGCGTGATATCCACCGGTGCGCGGCTGGCCGGTTCGGCGCTGGCGTAGCCGACCTGGTCCTGGGCATGCACCTTGAACTGGCTGACCACGTCGGACAGGCGCGCGGCCTGTTCCTGCATGGCTTCGGCTGCGGCGGCGGCCTGTTCGACCAGGGCGGCATTCTGCTGCGTGGTCTGGTCCATGTCGGTGATGGCGAGGTTGACCTGGCTGATGCCGTCGCTCTGCTCGCTGCTGGCGGCGGTGATCTCGGCCACGATATCGGCGACCTGGCGCACGCTGGTCACCACTTCGTCCATGGTGGTGCCGGCGCGACTGACCAGTTCGCTGCCGGAGCCGACCTTGGCCACCGAGTCATCGATGAGGGTCTTGATTTCCTTGGCGGCCGAGGCCGACCGCTGGGCCAGCGAACGCACTTCCGAAGCCACCACCGCAAAGCCCCTGCCCTGTTCACCGGCGCGCGCGGCTTCCACCGCCGCGTTCAGTGCCAGGATATTGGTCTGGAAGGCAATGCCGTCGATGACGCTGATGATGTCGACGATCTTGCGCGAGGATTCGTTGATCGACCCCATGGTGGAAATGACCTGCGACACCACCTCCCCGCCATGCTGCGCCACCGACGAAGCCGAGGCTGCCAGCTGGTTGGCCTGGCGGGCGTTGTCGGCATTCTGGGCCACGGTGGAAGTCAGTTCTTCCATGGCCGAGGCGGTTTCTTCCAAGGCACCGGCCTGGCGTTCGGTACGCGCCGACAGGTCCAGGTTGCCGGTGGCAATCTCGCGCGAGGCCGTGCCGATGGCATCAGTGCCGCTGCGCACCTGGCCGACGATGCGGGCCAGGTTGCCGGTCATGGCCTCCAGCGCGTGCATCAGCTTGCCGGTTTCATCCTTGCGGGCGACCAGGGTTTCGTCGACGCGGGTGGTGAGATCCCCGGCGGCGACCGATTCGGCCACATTGACCGCCTTTTCCAGCGGTCGCGTGATGCCCAGCGCCAGGCTGCGTGCAAACAGCCAGCCCAGTGCCACCTGCAGGATGGCCAGGCCGATCATCAGGTTGCGGCTTTCCTGATAGACGCTCTGGATGTGGGCGGCTACCTGGTCGATGTTGGCACGCTGCAGGTTGAGCAATTGTTGCAACTCATCGATATAGCCCTTGGCGGCCACGTCAAAGGGGCCGGCCAGGATCTTGGCCGCTTCCTCAGGCTGGCCATCGGCCTTGGCCTTGGAGATGGCGTCACGGTACTTGATGTAATCCTTGCGCACCTGGCCCAGCCTGGCGAAGACGGCCTTCTCTTCCGGCGACTCGATCAGGGCCTCGATAGCCTTCTGCTGCGAGGTGGACATGCGGCTGGCCTCTGCCGCGTCTGCGGCAAAGAAGGCGGCCAGGCTGGGATCGGCACTCTTGGCAATGGCCGTGGTGCGGCGCACGCTGGTGTGGATGGTGCGGTACCAGTCCGAGACCAGGCGCTCCTTGGTCAGCGGCTCCTGCATCATCTCCCTGGTGGCTTCGGCAATGCCTTGCAGACGCCAGATCGAGAGTGCCACCACAACGCTGGCAGCAGCGAGGATGACGGCAAAACCCAGGCCCAGGCGGCGACCTATCTTCATGTTGGCGAAATAGCTCATCGTTTTCTCTTTTGCGCAGTGGATGGAGGGAGAGACCGGGCATGACGCATACCGGCCTCGGGCGCTTCGGCTGCATGGTGCAACCAAGAGCACCGCAACGCGATCAGGAATTTCCTGACAACAAGCTTCCGACACGGCTAAGGAATGACCACAGCCGCTTCAGGTTGCCACTTGCACACAGCACCATGGGCCGTGTGGCATCAAGCAAGGTAAAGCCCGCGCGAGATTCGCGCATGCACTTTCTCCGGCAATGATCACAGGCTTGCATCACGGCCTATCCGGGCAGACGCCCCCGCAAGCGCACCGGATCGCGAGGCGACATTGTCACCAGCAAGGCAGAGTGACAGGCATTCGTAGTTTCACTTACTGACGTCGCGTCAGCGATGAGCTATGGCGCCATGGTACGCCGGGAGGGCGAATTCAAAGAGAAAAAAAGGATGCCGAAGCATCCTTTCCATTTGGTTTGAGCGCCGCGCAGCGCTCATTGCTGCGCAGCATAATCGGCAATGGTCTGGGTCGTCGGGAAGTGCACCGTGAAGGTACTGCCGTGATCCGGCACCGAGGCGATCTCCAGCGTGGCATGGTGGCGCAGCAGCACGTGACGCACGATGGCCAGGCCCAGTCCGGTGCCCTGGGTCTCGCGCGAGCGGCTCTTGTCGACGCGATAGAAGCGTTCGGTCAGGCGCGAGATGTGTTCGGGGCTGATGCCGATGCCGGTATCCTGCACCGCAAAATGCGCGCCCTGCTCGTCGCTCTGCCAGCGCAGGGTGATGGTGCCGCCTTCCGGGGTATAGCGCACGGCGTTGGTGACCAGGTTGGTGAAGGCACTGCGCAATTCCTCGGCATTGCCCTTCAGATCCGGCCCCTCGACGACGAGACGGATATCGTGCTTGCCCGCCGACAAGGCCCGCCCTTCCTCGGCGATACGCTCCAGCAGCGGACGCACGCGCAGCACTTCGGAGCGCAAGGGGTAGTCGATCGACTCCAGGCGCGTGAGCGTGAGCATGTCGTCGATCAGGTTCTGCATGCGCTGGCCCTGCTCGGTCATGAGCTTGAGGTGCGCCATGCGGGTGGCTTCCTCCAGGTTGGGCTGGGCCAGGGCGATTTCCAGGAAACCGTTGATGACCGTCAGGGGCGTGCGCAGCTCGTGCGAGGCATTGGCCACGAAGTCACGGCGCATCATGTCGATGCGCTGGGATTCGGTCACGTCGTGGGTGACCAGGATCTGGCGCCGGTTCTCGAAGGGAATGATCTGGATGATCAGCTTGCGCTCATGCAGAGCCAGCGTGAGCGGCTGCTCGTAGCGGCCCAGGATGATGTAATCGATGAAGGCAGGATTGCGGATCAGGTTGGTCACGCGCATGCCCTTGTCGCGATCCAGCTTCAGGCCCAGGTGCGACTGTGCGGCCGGATTGCACCACTCCAGGAAGAGCACGTCATCCATGATCACCACACCGTCCGGCAGCAGGCTCATGGCCTGGCGAAAGCGCGCCAGCCACTCGGCCAGTTCGGCCTGGTTCCTTTCGTCGTCACGGCGCATGCGGTACAGGCGTGCATACACATCGGTCCAGGCGCCCCAGCCATCGGGCAGGCGTGACTGGCCGGAATCGTCCAGCCAGGTGGACAGGCGCAGCAGGTAATGCAGGTGGGCGATCATCATCGCGCCCACGCCCAGTACCGCCGTGACCAGTCCGATGATGGGACCGAAAAAGAAAGCGACGACTCCCGCTCCGGCCAGGCATAACACCAGGCGCAATACAGCAGGAATCCAGAACAGAAGTTGTGGACTCATTGATTTGACAGATAAATCTTGGAAGCGCCCGCGCGCCGAATTTGTAATTGTCCTGATTATGACTGACGCGGGCGGATTGGTCTTTGATCTTACTTGGTCGAGAGCATATAGCCGACGCTGCGCACCGTCTTGATGAGGTGCTCGGCATCGCGCAGGGCCTTGCGCAGGCGCAGCACGTGTACATCGACGGTACGTTCCTCGATCACCACGTGGTCCCCCCAGACGCGGTCGAGCAACTGGCTGCGCGAGAACACGCGGTCAGGATGGGCCAGGAAGAACTTGAGCAGCTTGTATTCGGCGTGGCCGATATCGATACGCGCCCCCGACAGGCTCACCGAGCAACTGGCCGGATCGAGCGTGACGGGCCCGGCCGACATCACCTCCTGCGCATGTTCCGGGCTCTTGCGACGCAACAGCGCCTTGATGCGCGCGGTCAGTTCGCGCGGGGAGAAGGGCTTGGTGATGTAGTCATCGGCGCCGTTGTCGAGACCGGCGATCTTGTCTTCTTCCATGCTCTTGGCAGTGAGCATGATGACCGAGAGCTGGTGCAGCTGGCGGTCGGCGCGGATGCGCGAGAGCAGGTGCAGGCCGCTGCGATCCGGCAGCATCCAGTCCAGCAGCACCAGTTGCGGTGCGCGATGCTGGACGAAGTCCCAGGCCGCCGCCGCATTGGAGACCACGAAGCTGGACCAGCCTGCCTCCTTCAGGGTAAAGGCAATCAGTTCGGCAATGGAGGGTTCGTCTTCGACGATGAGGATAGTAGTCATGATAGTCAGGCTTGTTAGCAGTATCGCGGGTCTCCCCTCCGCAATCCGGTGGTGGCTGCCGTTCCCCCGCTGCCACCGCCGGTGCCGTCGTGCTTAGTCTTCTTCCTGGGTCGTCTTGGCCGAAGCGAAGTCGGTATGGCGGATATCCTTGCCACCGACCACGTAGACCACGTATTCCGCGATGTTCTTGGCATGGTCGCCGATACGTTCGATGGCCTTGGCCACCCACAGGGTATCGATGGAACCGGAGATGGTGCGCGGGTCTTCCATCATGAAGGTGATGAGGCTGCGGGTGATGGAGCGGAAGCCGTGGTCGATGCGTTCATCCTGCTTGATCAGTTCGGCGGCCTGCTGGTCATCGAGGCGGGCGAAGGCATCCAGGGCGCTGCGCAGCTGGTCCATGGCCTGTTCGGCGATCAGGCTCACGGTTTCGTAGTGCGAGACCAGGCCGATACCGCGCTTGTGCAGGTGGATGGCGGTACGGGCGATCTTGGTGGCCTCGTCGCCCACGCGTTCCAGGTCGGTGATGATCTTGATGGTGGCCATGACGGTACGCAGGTCATTGGCGGTCGGCTGGCGACGCACGATGAGATGGCTGCAGGCGTCATCGAGCTCGACTTCGAGGCGATTGACGGCTTCGTCGTCCTTCATCACGCGATGGGCGACATCGAGGTTGCCGTTGCGGAAGGCCGCAATCGCATCCTGGAACTGGTGTTCCACCATGCCGCCCATGGCAAGCACCTTGGAGCGGATCTGCTCCAGATCCTGGTCATACTGTTTGGAGGAATGATCGCCGGTCATGTGACGTCCCTAAAAAGAAATTCTATAAATAATATATACAGTGCAATGACTACGGTTCGGGGTGCGGCATGGGCGTAGCGAGCAATCCCGAGGTCTGCGGGAGAAGCGCAGCCGTACTGGGGTACGGCGAGCATCGCAGCGCAGAGATCGGGATGCGCAGTAGCCCAGGCCGTACCCTATTAGCCAAAGCGGCCGGTGATGTAGTCTTGGGTTTCCTTGCGCACCGGATTCATGAAAATCTGGTCAGTCTCACCAAACTCCACCAGCTCGCCCAGGTACATGTAGGCGGTGTAATCCGAGCAACGCGCCGCCTGCTGCATGTTGTGGGTCACGATGGCAATGGTGTAGTCGTTCTTCAATTCACCAATCAGTTCTTCCACCTTGGCCGTCGAAATCGGATCCAGTGCCGAGGTCGGTTCATCCAGCAGCAGCACTTCCGGCTTGACTGCCACACCGCGCGCAATGCACAGGCGTTGTTGCTGACCGCCGGAGAGCGACAGGCCGCTCTTGTGCAGCTTGTCCTTGACTTCACCCCACAGTGCCGCCTTGTTGAGCGCCCATTCGACGCGCTCGTCCATTTCGCCCTTGGGCAGGTTTTCATACAGGCGGATACCGAAGGCGATGTTGTCGTACACCGACATCGGGAACGGCGTCGGTTTCTGGAACACCATGCCGACCTTGGCGCGCAGCATGTTCAGATCCTGACCAGGTTCGAGGATGTTGTTGCCGGCATAGAGGATCTTGCCCTCGGCGCGCTGGCCGGGGTACAGGTCATACATGCGGTTGAAGGTACGCAGCAGCGTCGACTTGCCACAGCCCGAGGGACCGATGAAGGCGGTGACCTTGCCTTCATAGATGTTGAGGTTGATGTTCTTCAAACCCTGGAATCCGCCGTAATAGAAGTTCAGTTGCGAGACTTCCAGCGTGGCCTTCTGGGCCGCAGCGGCGTTCAGAGGTGCGGTCGGAGCGTGGCTTGCCATTTGATGAGCAGTAGTCATGTCGGTCACTTGGAGAATTAGCCGGGGATTTGTTGTTTGAACAGGGTACGCGAGAGCACGTTAAGCAGCAGCACGCTGAAGGTGATCAGCAAGGCGCCGCCCCATGCCAGCGAGACCCAGTTGTCATACGGGCTCATGGCGAACTGGTTGATCACCACCGGCAGGTTGGCGATCGGACGGTTCATGTTGGTGCTGAAGAACTGGTTGTTCAGGGCGGTGAACAGCAGCGGAGCGGTCTCGCCCGAGATACGCGCCACGGCCAGCAGCACACCGGTCACCACACCGGCCTTGACGGCGCGCAGGCGCACGATGATGGCCACCTTCCAGCGCGGCGCGCCCAGGGCGAAAGCCGCTTCGCGCAGGCCGCTAGGGACCAGCTTCAACATGTTGTCGGTGGTGCGCACCACCACCGGAATGGCAATCAGCGAGATGGCGAAGGTACCGGCCCAGCCCGAGAAGTGGTTCACGTTGGCCACGTAGATGGCGTAGATGAACAGACCGATGACGATCGACGGTGCCGACAACATGATGTCGGTGACGAAGCGGGTCACCTGGGCCAGCTTGCTTTCCTCACCGTATTCGGCCAGGTAGACACCGGCCAGGATACCGATGGGGGTGCTGATGAGGGTACTGATACCGACCATCATCAGCGAACCGACGATGGGGTTCAACAGGCCGCCGCCAGCGTCGCCCGGACCGGGCGTGTTTTCGGTCAGCAGGCCCAGGTTCAGGGCGGCCACGCCCTTGAAGACCAGGGTCAGCAGGATCCAGGCCAGCACGAACAGGCCCAGGCCCATGGCCAGGAAGGAGAACAGCATGCCCATGCGATGCTGCAGCAGGCGACGACGATAGACGGGATTGACGGCTTGCGCCTGATCGGCGCTCTTGATGCCGGCTTGTGCGGTCTGGCTCATTATTTGGCTCCTTCCTTGCGGGTCATGCCCATGAGCATGATCTTGGCGGCGGACAGAACGATGAAGGTGATGACGAACAGGATCAGGCCCAGCGCAAACAGCGAGGACACGTGCAGCTTGCTGGAGGCTTCGGCGATTTCATTGGCCAGGGTCGAGGCGATCGAGTTGCCGGCCGAGAACAGCGACCAGGACAGGCGGTGCGAGTTGCCGATCACGAAGGTGACCGCCATGGTCTCGCCCAGCGCACGACCCAGGCCCAGCATGACGCCGCCGACCACGCCGGTCTTGGTGTAGGGCAGCACCACCTTGCGCACCACTTCCCAGCGGGTGCAGCCCAGGCCATAGGCCGATTCCTTCAGCACGGCGGGCACGACTTCGAAGACGTCGCGCATCACCGACGAAATGAAGGGGATGATCATGACCGACAGGATCAGGCCGGCGGTGAGGATGCCGATGCCCATGGTGGGGCCCGAGAACAGCACACCAACGCCGGGGATCTGGCCCAGGGTGGCCTTCAGGAAGGGCTGGCCGTATTCGGCAAAGAGCGGCGCAAACACGAACAGGCCCCACATGCCGTAGATGATGGAGGGCACGCCGGCCAGCAGTTCCACGCAGGTGCCCAGCGGGCGGCGCAGCCTGGCGGGGCAGATTTCGGTCAGGAAGAGCGCGATACCGAAGCTGACCGGGAAGGCGATCAGCAGGGCGATGATCGAGGTCGACAGCGTGCCGACGATGGCGATCATGGCGCCGAATTCGTTGTTGGTCGGATCCCATTCGACACGCGTGATGAAGCCTGGTCCGAATGCCTGGAAGGCAGGCGCGGCGCCGATGATGAGGGAAACGATGATCCCGCCCAGCATCAGCAGCACGGACAGGGCGAAGATCAGAGTGATCTTGTGGAAAAGGAAGTCCTGCAGTCGCTGGCGGCGCATGACGGCCATCAACTTCTCGCGCGCGGCTTGCGCACTTTCAGTCTCTGTCGGGGATTTTTTGACTTCGGTGTTCGACATTGCCGTGGTGGAATAATTAGCGCTCATTTGAATTCACCATTAAAACGGGCCATCGCCGCGAATGCTCTGTTGTCCAGAGTTGCTCGTTTTCGCTGCGATGACCCGAATACTCCGTGGGGAGAGGCTTGATTGGCCGGGCCCTCAAGCCCGGCACGGCTTGGCCGGAATTACCAGATGGCCTTGCCGCTGCTGTCCTTCAAGTTGCTCTTCCAGGACTCTTCCACCAGCTTGGTGACCGATTCCGGCAGGGGCACGTAGTCCAGTTCGGAAGCAGTCTTGCCACCGTTCTTGTAGGCCCAGTCGAAGAACTTCAGGACTTCCTTGCCCTTGGCGCCATCGCCATCCTGTTGCTTGTGCAGCAGGATGAAGGTAGCGCTGGAGATCGGCCAGGAATCCTTGCCGGCAGCGTCGGTGAAATCAACGGCGAAGCCAGGGGTCTTGGCCCAGTCACCGTGGGCGGTAGCAGCCTTGAAGGAGGTGTCGTCCGGGGAGACGAAGTGACCATCCTTGTTCTTGAGCTGGGTGTAGTTCAGCTTGTTCTTCTTGACGTAGGCGTACTCGACGTAGCCGATCGCGCCCTTGACCTTCTGCACGTTGGCGGCAACGCCTTCGTTACCCTTGCCACCCACGCCGGTGGGCCACTTCACGGCAGTACCGGCGCCGATCTTGCTCTTGAAGTCGGCGTTGGCCTTGGACAGGTAGGAGGTGAACACGTAGGAAGTGCCCGAAGCGTCCGAACGGTAGACGACGGTGATGTCTTCAGCCGGCAGCTTCACGCCCGGGTTCAGGGCGGTGATTTCCGGTGCATTCCACTTGGTGATCTTGCCGGCGTAGATATCGCCCAGCACTTGGCCCGACAGCTTGATCTGGCCGGGAGTCACGCCGTCCAGGTTGACCACGGGGACCACGCCACCCACCACGGCGGGGAACTGGGTCAGGCCGGCTTGAGCCAGTTCAGTTTGCGGCAGCGGGGCATCGGAGGCGCCGAAATCGACGGTCTTGGCCTTGATCTGCTTGATACCGCCGCCAGAGCCGATGGACTGGTAGTTCAGGCTGTTGCCGGTGGCGGCCTTGTACTGCTCGGCCCACTTGGCGTAGACCGGGTACGGGAAGGAGGCGCCAGCGCCAGTGATTTCTGCTGCATGCACTGCACCGCTGAAGGCGAACGCGCCAGCTACTGCGATTGCAACAGACTTGATCAGATGGTTAAACCCCATTTCTGCTACTCCTATGATTTTGAAGAGAGGATAGTCACCGAGAAACATCACATCGAGAGGGATGACTTTCGAGACAGGGCGAACTTTAACCAGCTATTGTGACGAGTTTATGACCCGAACTTGTCATCCAGATCAGATCGCAGCAGGTCGATAACTATCAGAAAGATCACTTCAGGCGAACTCGGGCAAGCGCCCGAAAAACCAGTTTGCCAGGCGCCATGCGGCTTTCCTGACAGTTTGATGTCCTGCCCCAGGGCGGGCAGCAGGCAGGGTTGCCATCTGACAAATATGATTTTGTCATCATATTGAGATGGATTTATACTGGGAAAGTGTAACAATGCCTCACAGGTGTTGTCATAAACTCGTCATACCTCCTAAATACACTGCCCGCTCAAAGTGGATGGACAGGGACCATTGATGACCAGAAAAGCAAAGCCGGAAAGCAGTACCCAACCTGAACTTCCTGCCAATACGATTTACCTCAACCGTGAACTGTCGCAGTTGGCCTTCAACCGCCGCGTATTGGCCCAGGCCGAAGACGACAGCGTGCCGCTGCTGGAGCGCCTGCGCTATCTGTGCATTTGCAGCAGCAATCTCGATGAATTCTTTGAAGTGCGCATCGCCAGCCTGCTGGCCAATCGCATCGAGGGCGAAAACATCGATCCGCCCGAACTGCGCGCCGCACTGGAACGTACCAGCGCAGAATGCCACCGCATCGTCACGCGCCAATATGAACTCTTGAACGATGAGATCCTGCCGCAGCTGGCCGCCAATGGCATCCACCTGCTGCGCCATGACGACCGCAATGATGCCCAGCGCGCCTGGGTGAAGCACTATTTCGAACAGCACGTGCGCCCGCTGTTGACGCCCATCGGGCTCGATCCGGCGCACCCCTTCCCGCAGGTGCACAACAAGAGCCTCAATTTCATCATCGAGCTCTCCGGCAAGGATGCCTTCGGACGCGGCACGGCGGTGGTCATCGTCAAGGCACCGCGTGTGCTGCCGCGCGTGATCAAGCTGCCGGACCATCTGTCGGCCAAGGGGCAGTCGTCGTTCTGCCTGCTGTCCTCGGTGATCCATGCGCATATTGCGGACCTCTTCCCGGGCCGCGACATCACCGCCTATTCGCAATTCCGCGTCACCCGCAACAGCGACCTGTGGGTTGATGAAGAAGAGGTCAAGAACCTGCGCCAGGCGCTGGAGACCGAATTGCAAAGTCGCCAGTTCGGCGTGGCGGTACGCCTGGAAGTGGCGGCCAATTGCCCGGAACACCTGGCGCAGTTCCTGCTGAACCAGTTCAACATCGAGCGCAACCGTCTCTATGCGGTGCAGGGTCCGGTGAACATGGTGCGCCTGGGTGAGATCGCCAACCTGGTGAACCAGCCGGAGCTGCGCTTCCCGCCCTTCTCCCCCACCCTGCCGCCGCAGCTGGCCAATGAAAACATCTTCGCCGCGCTGGACAAGAAGGACGTGCTGCTGCACCACCCCTTCCAGTCCTTCCAGCCGGTGGTGGACTTCATCCGCACGGCTGCGCATGATCCGAGGGTGCTGGCCATCAAGCAGACCATCTACCGCACCGGCATGAACTCGGACCTGATGGAAGCCCTGATCTACGCCGCCCAACACGGCAAGGAAGTGACGGTGATCGTGGAGCTGATGGCGCGCTTCGACGAGGAAGCCAACATCAACTGGGCGGTGAAGCTGGAGCAGGCCGGCGCCCAGGTCGTCTACGGCGTGGTCGGACTGAAGACCCACGCCAAGCTGGCGCTGGTGATCCGCCGTGGCGAGGACCAGAACCTGCGTTTCTATGCGCACCTGGGCACGGGCAACTATCACCCCAACACCACCAAGTTCTACACCGACTTTGGCCTCTTGACCTCCAACCAGGAGCTCACGGCCGAGGTCAACGAAGTCTTCATCCATCTCACCAGCCTGACCAAGCCGCGCAATCTCGTGCACCTGTGGCTGGCGCCGTTCTCGCTGCAGAAGGAAATCATCCGTGCCATCCGCAACGAGAGCCAGATCGCCCGCGAGGGACGACCTGCCCGCATCATTGCCAAGATGAATGCGCTGCTGGATGAATCCGTGATCCGCGCGCTCTATGCGGCCTCGGCCGACGGCGTCAAGATCGACCTGATCGTGCGTGGTGCCTGCGCGCTGCGTCCGGGCGTACCGGGGCTGTCGGAAAACATCAAGGTGCGTTCCATCATCGGGCGCTATCTGGAACACTCGCGTATCTATTACTTCCGCAACGACCTCAAGCACGATGTCTACCTGGCCAGCGCGGACTGGATGAACCGCAATCTGTTCCGCCGCATCGAAGTCGCATTCCCGGTGCTGGACAAGGTCCTCAAGAAGCGCGTGATCAACGAAGGACTCAATCCCTACCTGAAGGACAACACCCACGCCTGGCACCTTGACGTCAACGGTGTCTACACCCTCAAGAAAGCGCGCAACAAGCAGCAGTGTTTCAACGCCCAGCAGCACCTGATGACCACGCTGGGCATTCCGGCGACACCACCGGAAGAACCTGTGTGATGCTGCCGGTGGCCGCCTGCTGATTTCCTCAAGGAGCTGAGATGGACCTGATTCTGTGGCGTCATGCCGAGGCCGAGCTGGGTGAGCCCGACGAGGGCCGCGCCCTGACCCCCAAGGGTCACAAGCAGGCCGCCAAGATGGCCGAATGGCTGGACCGCAACCTGCCCGAAAGCTGCCGCATCCTGGTCAGTCCGGCCACGCGTACCCTGCAGACGGTGGAAGCCTTGAAGCGCAAGTACAAGGTGGTGGCCGACCTGGCCCCCAACATGAGCGCCGACGACCTGCTGCGCGCGGCCAACTGGCCCGACAGCCGCGAACCGGTACTCATCGTGGGCCACCAGCCGACGCTGGGACAGGTGGCCGCGCGCCTGATCTCGGGCCAGCCACAGGAGTGGTCCCTGCGCAAGGGCAATGTATGGTGGATCGCCCAGCGCGAGCGTGGAGATATCACCACCAACTATCTCAAGGCCGTGGTCGCACCCGAATTGCTGAACAGTCCCGGCAAGCATCCTCCCCGTTGAAAGCCGCACCGGATGGCTGGATCAAGCCGCCATAGCCCCAAAGTGAACAAAAAAATCGCCGCACCCCGTCCAGGCGGGCTGCGGCGATGCTTCATGCAGAGAGGTGAAGTGAATTGCAAAAAAACGGACGGCCTCAGAAGGTTTCCCAGTCGCCGTCATCGCCCCCGCTCGGGACGCGTGAGGCTGGCTTGGCCTTGTTGTCCGCAACCGGCGGCAAGGCCGCCCGCTTGAGCACCGGGGCGACCTTGGGCGCCGCCGACGGTGCCGGTGCCGCAGGCTTGACTGGCGTGGCAGCCGGTTTGGGCGCCGGGCGCTGTGCCTGGACCGGGGGCCGCACAGTCGCCGTCTCGCCCTGCCCCACACGGAAGATCGCCACTTCCTGCATCAGCGCCTGAGCCTGTTGTTCCAGCGACTTGGCGGCGGCACTGGCCTGTTCCACCAGGGCAGCATTCTGCTGGGTCGCTTCATCCATCTGCGTGACCGCCCGCGAGACCTGATCGATGCCGGCGCTCTGCTCGTTGGAGGCTGCCGAGATCTCGCTCATGATGTCGGTCACGCGCTGCACCGCCTGGATCACGTCGTTCATGGTGTCGCCGGCCTGGCCGACCAGCTCGGAGCCCGCCTGTACGCGCTCCACCGAGTGCATGATCAGTTCCTTGATTTCCTTGGCGGCACTGGAGGAGCGCTGCGCCAGCGCGCGCACCTCGGTGGCCACCACGGCAAAACCGCGCCCCTGCTCACCGGCGCGCGCGGCTTCCACCGCCGCATTGAGGGCCAGGATATTGGTCTGGAAGGCGATGCCGTCGATGATGCTGACGATGTCGGTGATGCGTGCCGAACTCTCGCGGATCTCTTCCATGGTCTGCACCACGCGGCCCACCACGGTATTGCCGTCGGCGGCGATGGTGGAAGCATTGACCGCCAGTGTGGTGGCCTGGCGGGCATTGTCGGCGTTGTGCTTCACGGTACTGGTCAGCTCTTCCATGCTGGAAGCGGTTTCCTCCAGCGCGGCGGCCTGCTGCTCGGTACGCGTGGACAGGTCCAGGTTGCCCGAGGCGATCTCGCGGGTGGCCGTGGCAATCGCATCGCTGCCGCCGCGCACGGCGTGCACGGTACGCGTGAGGCTCTCCTGCATGCGTGAGAGCCCTTGCAGCAACTGGCCCATTTCATTCTTCGAATGCACATGCACCGGCTGGGTCAGGTCGCCGCCGGCAATGGCATCGAAGTGGTGCAATGCGCGCTGCATCGGCTCGCCGATGGCACGACGCAGCGACCACCAGCTGAAGAAAGCCAGCAGCAGACCGGCGACGATGGCCACGATGGAGAACAGGCGCGAGGCTTCGAAGCGCGCCATGGTCGATTCCACGCTCTGGGCCGCCTGCTCGGTCTCATACTTGCTCAGGGCCTGGCCGTCGAGCTGCATGACGGTATAAATGGTGCCGACCTTGCGCGCCTGGTCGGCGATGGCCTGGCGGTCACCGCCCTTGATTACCTCGGCGAAGCGAACCAGTTCCTGTTCGGTCTTCTCGATGCCGTCGGAGACCTTCTTGACCAGCACCTTGCCGTCTTCGGTCTGGGGCAGCGCGGTGTACTTGCCCCACCACTGCAGGGCTTCCTTGCGCGCATTGGCATCCATGCCCATCATGCGCTCGGCCCAGGCGGGGTCATTGGTCATGGCGGCCTGGTCCAGCGAGGTACGCTGGCGGCCGATCCAGATCAGGGTATTGTCGGCGGCAACGGTCTTGGGAATGCGTTCTTCGGAAAGCTGGCGGTTGATGCTCACGGCCGCAGACATGCCCAGCTGGCCCGACAGGCCCAGCGCCAGCAGCAGGAGGGAAAGCACAAGGACGGCAATGGCAAGCTGCGCCTTGATCGAGAGGTTCTTGAGGGACATGGACTGGTTCCGGTGGATGAAGGGAAAGATGCCGTTCTGTGGATCCCCGGGGGCAGCGTGCTGCGCGCAACTGGCGTGATCGTCGCAGGGCCTGTGTGGCCCCTTGCGCGACGTCGCGCTCTTTCCCCCCGGTGCTGCAGTTGACCGCCCGCCCCTTGCCGGAACGATCCGTCTGCAACGTTTGATATAGCTTTACGGCAACTTCGCAATTATCTTGAATTCTCACGAAACGTGCTTGCCACCCGCTGAAAATAAAAAAGCGCCGCCACCTTCACGGGTAGCGGCGCTTGCACGCTGAGCTGCATTGCAGTTGATTTTTTGTTGATTGACGGTTCACTTAAGTTACATCATGAATTCACCGACCAATACAGTCGGACCACCGCACAGCCGATCAGAATTCCTCGAAATCATCATCCCGCGTCACGGCCGCAGGCTTGCGTTTGGCCGAGCTCGCCGCAGCCGGCAGAGCAGCCACCGGCGGACTCTTCGCCGCGCTCACCGCCGGTGCCGGGTTGACGGTGCGTGTCGCTGGCGGACTGCTCATGGTCGGTACGAACGCCGACTTCTGCGGTGGCACCTGCTGCGCCGTCTTCAGCCTGAACACGCCCACCGCACGGGCCAGCACATCGGATTGCTCCTGCAGACTTTCGGCGGCGGCGGCGGCCTGCTCGACCAGGGCGGCATTCTGCTGGGTGATCTCGTCGATCTGGGCAATGGCGTTGTTGACCTCGGCGATGCCGGCACTCTGCTCCTGGCTGGCGGCCGTGATCTCGCCCATGATGTCGGCCACGTGCTTGACCGAGGCCACGATCTCGCTCATGGTGGCGCCGGCTTCGTCAACCAGCTTGCCGCCGGCATCGACCTTGTCCACCGAGTCACTGATGAGTTGTTTGATTTCCTTGGCGGCGGCGGCACTGCGCTGGGCCAGCCCGCGCACTTCGGAGGCCACCACGGCAAAACCGCGGCCCTGCTCGCCCGCCCGCGCGGCTTCGACGGCGGCATTCAAGGCCAGGATGTTGGTCTGGAAGGCGATGCCATCGATGACACCGATGATGTCGACGATCTTGCCCGAGCTTTCCTTGATCGATCCCATGGTGGCCACCACATCGCCCACCACGCGGCCGCCCTTGGTAGCGTAGTCCGAGGCCGACAGCACCAGCTGGTTGGCCTGCTGCGCGTTGGCGGCGTTCTGCTGCACGGTGGAGGTGAGCTGCTCCATCGAGCTGGCGGTCTCTTCCAGGCTGGAGGCCTGCGACTCGGTGCGGTTGGAAAGATCGACGTTGCCGCGCGCGATTTCATGCGAAGCCACGGCGATGACGGCTGCGCTTTCCTTGACCTCGTTGAGCGTGCTGGCCAGATTGCCCTGCATGGCATCCAGGGCATTGACCAGTTGCGCGGCTTCATCGCGGCCCCGGTCGTGGAAGTCGTGACTCAGGTCGCCACGGGAAATCGTTTCCGCAATCTGTCCGGCACGCTTGAGCGGATTGACGATGGAGCGCGTGATGACGAAGGTGAGGAAGAAACCCAGCGCCAGCGTCAGCCCTCCCATGGCCAGCATGCCGATCTGGGCCTTGCGATAGCTGTCCTTGGCCTCGGCGTGGGCCTGCTTCATGTCCTCCTGCTGGAACGCGGCCAGCGCGGCCACGCTGGCCATCCACTTGTCGTGGGCAGGCAGGAAATCACTCTTCAACTGCTGGGCGGCATCGAAGTAATTGTTGCTGGCCACCTGCTGGCGGATCTGCTCGACCAGCGGGAACAGCTTCTTGCTCTGGTCATTGGTGGCCGCCAGCAATGACTTGCCCTGCCCCTCGGTAGAGAGCGCGGTGATCTGCTGTTCATAACCGGCATAGGCCTTCAGAATCTGCCCCAGGTGGGCATCCTCGGCCTTGCCCTCGGCGGCGTCAGTGGGCGTGACCACCTTGCGCAGAGCCAGGGCCAGCTGGCTGCCGGCCTCGCGCATGTTCATGGCGGCGGTCATGGCGCTGACCTTCTGGTCAATCACGTATTCGCTGCTGCTTTCCAGCTCGGCCATGCGCCACAGACCGATCAGCAGGATGGCGGTGGCCAGCAGCAGGATGAGGCAGAAGCCGAAGGCCAGGCGACTGCCGATCTTGAGATGTTGGATCATGGATGCTCTCTTCCTGGTAACGCAAACGTCGACAATGCTGCAGATGTCGGCACGGGCACAGAGGCACCGCGCACGTTGCTCTTTTTAATTGCGTGTTCTTGCGCTCACGCAGGAGCATGATTCATGCCTGCCCTGCCGCATACGGCGGAGCAGGCATGGTCCCTCATGGTCTTTTTGTCATGGACGCGGCAACAGGCGCACGCGAGCGTGGCGCATCTTAGAAGAGGCGCTGGTCGGCATGCCAATGCTTTGTGAGCATGTCGGCATGTTTGTTTTGCATAGTTGAAGAAAATACCAGAGAACCCTTGTCTTCAGCCTATCATGCCCCTTCGGTGCGGAACACCGCCATCGCCTCGCGCAGCACCCCGGCCTGTTGCTGCAGGCTTTCCGAAGCGGCCGCAGCCTGCTCCACCAGGGCGGCATTCTGCTGGGTAATGGCTTCCATCTGGGCGATGGCATCCGAGATCTGGGTGATCCCGTTGCTCTGCTCCTGGCTGGCCTGGGTGATCTCGCTCATGATGCCTGCCACCTGCCGCACCGATCCGACGATATCGCCCATGGTGGCACCGGCCTGGTCGACCAGTCGGCCACCGGCATCGACTTTCTGAACCGAATCACCGATGAGTTCCTTGATTTCCTTGGCGGCGGCCGCACTGCGTTGCGCCAGCGAGCGGACTTCGGAGGCCACCACCGCAAAACCGCGGCCCTGCTCACCGGCGCGGGCCGCTTCCACTGCGGCGTTGAGCGCGAGGATATTGGTCTGGAAGGCAATGCCGTCGATCACGCCGATGATCTCGACGATGCGCCGCGAACTCTCCCGGATCTGCGTCATGGTGGTGACCACACCATCGACCACGATACCGCCCTGCTCGGCCAGTCGTGCGGCGGAACCGGCCAACTGGTCGGCCTGGCGGGCGTTCTCGGCATTGTTCTGGACTGTCGAGGTGAGCTGCTCCATGGCGCTGGCGGTTTCCTCCAGGTTGGAGGCCTGGGCTTCGGTCCGGCGCGAGAGATCGGCATTGCCCAGGGCGATCTCGCCGCTGGCATGCTGCATCAGCTCAACACTGCTGCGCACCTGCATGACGATGCCGCCCAGACTGCGGGTCATGGCATTGAGCGAGCCCAGCAATTGCGCCGATTCGTCGCGGCCCTGCACCGGGCTGCGAGCGGTCAGGTCGTAACTGGCCACCCGCCCGGCCAGCGCCACCGAGGCTTGCAGCGGCCGGGTGACCGAGCGTGTGATCAGCACGCCCAGCCAGGCCGCCAGCAACGCCAGCAGGAGGATGGCGGCCAGCACCGTGAGTTGCTCGCGGCGCAGGGCAGCGTTCTGTTGGTCCAGCCGGGTCGCCAGCACTGCCGTGACCTCCGCGATGGTCTTGAATTGCACGTCGATGGCCTGGGTAAAGCGCTGGAAATACGTCTGCGCGTCATAGCCCGGCTCCTGCGGCAGCAGTACCTGCTCGCGCGCCAGCTTGATGACCTCCTGACCCAGCTGACCGGCGCTGGCCATGCTGCTGCCCAGTTGCGCCTCCAGTGACGGACTGGCGATGACGGCTTTGGCGAAGGCCTTGCGGGCCATGTCCAGGCGATCCTGGGCGCGCTCCAGCAGGGCCACCAGTTCCAGACGGTCCTCGCGACGGACTTCCTTCTTCAGCAACAGGGTGGCGCCGCGCGCACGGGCGCGGCCCAGATCCTCGGTCACGCCCGGCATGGCGATGAAGGCCGCATTGATGAGCTGGGTACTGTCGAAATCAGGATCGACGGTGTAGCGATAATGATCGAGCATGCGATCGTTGAGATCGAACAAGGCCATGATCACTGCACTATGGGCGGCAAAACTGCGGGGCGCCGTCAGTTGCCGGGCGGCCACCGCATCGCGCACCTTGACCCAGGCATCGCGCTGCGCCATGAACAGCGTCACGGCTGCCGGATCGGACTGCTGCAAGCCCTGCAGGTCCGGCAACAGCGCCTGCAGGGCCTGGTCGACTTCCCCTGCCTTGGCCTGGCGCGCCGCTTCGGTCTGCTGCGCACCGTTGAGCACTACGGCGGACATGCCGCGATGCTGCTGCAGCAGTTGCAGGCTGCGCAACAGGCGCTGGATGGGCTGCACACCCGCGATCTCTTCCTGCTTGAAGCGGATCACCCGTTCGCTGCTCTGTAGATACAAAGCGGTGGGCACGCCAAAGAGCAACATGCCCAGACCGCCCAGCAAGGCAAACTTCTGCCACAGTTTCAGATTGGCAAGCAATGTCCTCATATCCCCCTCCTGTTCGTTTGTTTTCGTCTGCTCGATGCCTCGGCGTCGTCACCGTAAATCCACCTGTACACGTGACTTTTAGGTCGAGCAAAAACCGTTCCAACGATGCGAACCATGCGCTGCCAGCTGGCCAGCGACGACGCCGGACGGCAGGAAAACGCAGGACAAAAAGGAGAAGATCAGGAGTCGACAGCACACGCAACCGCCCTGGGGCGGCCGCGTCTGCGCCAGGGATCAGCGGCTCTCGCGCAGCGGCTTGATGGTGGCGGCCTGGTCCGGCGCACTGCGGTGCGCCAGGTGCAGATGCTGCAGGAACTGTTGGGTCGCGGACTCCCAGGAGCGCGTCGCCGCATGGGCGCGCACGGCTTCATGGTCCAGCTTCAGGGCTTGCAGGCAGGCTTGATGGAGATCGTGGCGCAGCACACCGGAGACACCGTTGTCGACCACATCGATGGGCCCTTCGACAGGATAGGCCGCCACCGGGATGCCACAGGCCATGGCTTCCAGCAGCACCAGGCCGAAGGTATCGGTCTTGCTGGGGAAGACGAAGACGTCGGCGCAGTTGTAATAGGCCGGCAATTCATCATGCCCCTTGGCGCCCAGGAAGCGCACTTCCGGATAGCGTGCCGTCAGGTCTTCCAGTTGCGGGCCGTCGCCGACCACCCACTTGGTGCCGGGCAGGTCCAGCTTGAGGAAGGCTTCGATGTTCTTTTCCACCGCTACCCGGCCGACGTACAGAAACAGCGGGCGATCGATGCAGGCATGGTCTTCCGAGGCCGGACGGAAGTGGCTGGTATCCACGCCCCGCCCCCACAGGACAACGTTGCGGAAACCCTCTTCTTCCAGCGCCGTCTTCATGGCCGGTGTCGGCACCATGATGGCTTCGGAACGCCCATGGAACCAGCGCAGCAGGCCATAGGTGATGGCCTTGGGCAGCAGCTTGCGCGCGGCCAGGTATTCCGGGAAACGGGTGTGATAGGCGGTGGTGAAACTGAGCTTGTGGCGCACGCAGTAGCGCCGCGCCGCCAGTCCCATCGGCCCTTCGGTGGCAATGTGGATGCAGTCCGGCTGGAAGGATTCGAGCGCCGCCGCGATGCGGGCATAGGGCTTGTAGGCCAGGCGGATTTCCGGATAGGTCGGGCAGGCGAAGGTGCGGAAGTCGCGCGGCGAGAGCAGCAGCACTTCATGGCCGAAACCGCGCAGGCAGCGCACGGTGGAGCGCAAGGTGTTGACGACGCCGTTGACTTGCGGCTCTCCGGCGTCGCTGATGATGGCAATGCGCATAAACTATATAAACAATATAAACGATATGATTCGCGATGAACCGACCAACCTCAGACGGTGGCCAGTTCGCGTGCGGCCTGGCGCGCTTCCTTGCCGGCGCGTTTCTTCTGCATGATTTCCTGCCAGGTCACCAGACGCAGTTCGCCGTTCGGCTCTTCCACCAGGGCCGACAGGCTCTCCACCCAGTCACCATCGTTGCAGTAGACCACACCGCCGATGTCGCGGATCTCGGGCTTGTGGATGTGGCCGCAGATGACGCCATCCAGTCCCTTCTTCTTGGCCTCGTCGGCCAGTGCATCTTCGAAGGAGGTGATGTAGTTCACCGCATTCTTGACCTTGGATTTGAGGTACTGCGAGAGCGACCAGTACGGCAGCCCGGCACGGGCACGCCAGCTGTTGAACCACTGGTTGAACTTGAGGATCATGGTGTAGAGGCTGTCGCCCACATAGGCCAGCCACTTGGCGCAGGCGATCACGCCATCGAAGCGGTCGCCGTGCAGCACCAGCATGCGCTTGCCTTCGGCGGTCACGTGCACCAGTTCGTCGCGGATCTTGATGCCGCCGAAATCGAGGTCGATGAACTGACGGATCACTTCGTCGTGGTTGCCGGGCACGAAGATGACATTGGTGCCCTTCTTGGCTTTCTTCAACACGGTCTGCACCACGTTGTTGTGGGACTGGTCCCAGTACCAGCGACGCTTCAACTGCCAGCCGTCGATGATGTCACCCACCAGATAGAGGGTCTCGGACTCGGTGGCACGCAGGAACTCCAGCAGGCGCTCGGCCTGGCAGCCGGTGGTGCCCAGGTGGATGTCGGAAATCCAGATGGTGCGAAAGCGCAGCGGATCGCGCTTGGCTTCGTCATCACCGGCGTCTTGGTCGGGACCCAGGTCGGCGAACAGCCCCTGGGCTTTTTCCATGAACTGTTCGCGTGGCTTCATGCGGTCCTCGAATCCTTGAGGTAGTGGCGGGCATAGCGGCTGTCGAGCTTGGAGAGCGGCAGCAGCAGGAAGAAATCGGCCGAGTGGAAATCAGGATCCCAGGCCGGTTCGCCGCACACCCAGGCACCGCTGCGCAGGTAGCCACGCAACAGCGGCGGGATCTGCGGTTCGACGCCGGCCTGGCGGTCTTCCAGCGGGAAGGGCAACAGCGGCGTGACGCGATAGTCCGGCGGGGCCAGGTTCTTCTCGCGGAAAGCGTGGTAGAGCGCAGCAGCATTGTGGCCACCATCGGCCAGGCTCACGCTGGCGCAACCCATCAGGTATTCGCAGCGTTCCTTGCGCATGTAGGCAGCAAGACCCGCCCACAGCATCATGATGACGCCGCCGCTGCGGTAGTCCGGGTGGATGCAGGCACGGCCGGCTTCGGCGATGACGCCGCGGATGTTGTCCAGGCGCGAGAGATCGAATTCCTGTTCCGAGTAGAACTTGCCCATGCGGCGCGCACCGTGCGGGCTCAACACGCGATAGGTGCCGACCACCGAAAGGGTCTTGCTGTCGCGCACGATCAGGTGATCGCAGTAGTCGTCGAACTCATCCTTGTCCAGGCCTTCCGGGTTGGCCAGGGCCGACAGGTTCATCGCTTCGATGAAGACCTTGTAGCGCAGGCGCTGTACTTCGCGCACTTCTTCCGGGGTGCTCGCCAGGCTCAGATTGAGCTTGGCAAAACTCGGATTGGCATCGGCAGGAATGGTAAGCAGTCTCATGCATTGTCCTTTGTGGTGATGTTTGAAGGAGACCTTGGAAGACTTCAGCCAGGTCAGCCAAACAACATAAGCGAGCTCGACCGACCTGCCTCCGGTATCCCCCTCAGAATTGCGGCTGTCTCGAATGAAGACGAAGAATTGATTGATAATTTTCGAGAAACAGCCGATGTCCCCGGGATAACGCTGCACAGACTAACCAGCGAATGTTTCACGCACATGACCTTTGCGGCTCTTTTGGCGGTGCAGCAACAAGAAGCTGCCCGGCGTTACAATGGCATGACAAAGCGGCGCCGGGAGACCTCCCTGTCGGGAGCAGGCGTACGCGCGAGGGCAAGGAAAACGGGTGCAAGGACGATTCGGCACCCGTGGAATCTTTCGATGCGCAGTTCATCGAAACCAGGGATTGATGGCCGCCATGCAGTGTCGAGCGCAGCAGCGCGGGCAGTCGTGGCGGCCGAGCTTTGCAATGTCCGTCAACTCGAAACATAAAGGAAGATCATGCTACTCAAGGATAAAGTCGCTCTCATTACCGGTTCGGCCAGCGGCATCGGCAAGGAAATCGCGCTCGAATACGCCAAGCAGGGCGCCAAGGTGGTCATCGCCGACCTGGCCCTGGAAGCGGCCAAGGCCACGGCTGAAGAGATCGTCAAGAATGGCGGCACCGCCATGGCCGTGGCCATGAACGTGACCGATGAAACCCAGGTCGACAAGGGCGTGGCCGATGCCGTGAACACCTATGGCGGGCTGGACATCATGATCAGCAATGCCGGCATCCAGATCATCAGCCCGGTGACCGAACTGTCGCTGGAGAACTGGCGCAAGATGCTGGCGATCCACCTCGATGGCGCCTTCCTGACCACGCGCGCGGCCATGAAGGCCATGATCAAGCAGGGCCGTGGCGGCTCCATCATCTACATGGGCTCGGTGCACTCGCACCTGGCCTCGCCGCTGAAAGCACCCTACGTCACCGCCAAGCACGGCCTGCTGGGCCTGGCCAAGACGGTGGCCAAGGAAGGCGCCAAGGACAAGATCCGCACCAACGTCATCTGCCCCGGCTTCGTACGTACCCCGCTGGTGGAAAAGCAGATCCCCGAGCAGGCCAAGGAGTTCGGCATCAGCGAAGAGGAAGTCATCAAGAAGATCATGCTGAAGGACACCGTGGACGGCGAATTCACCACCACCCAGGACGTGGCCCAGACCGCCGTGTTCCTGGCGGCCTTCCCGACCAATGCCCTGACCGGCCAGTCGGTGGTGGTCAGTCATGGCTGGCATATGCAGTAAAGTTCGCCTGCCCTGACGCCCCTCTCGAAGCCGCCGTCGCACCTGCCCGGCGGCTTTTTCTTGCTGCCCGCAAACACGGATGTCAGGCAAATCTATTCAGCTCACACCGATACCATGTGAAAGCAATAGCGTAAATCCGGCTATCGAAGTCCGCTATCATGCGAGCATTGCCCGTCCTCGTCCGCACCATGACCCAGCCCTCTCTGCCGCCTGCTGACACTGCCGCCTCCCTGGCGCAGCTGCATCTGCGCAGCTATCGCGACGAATCGCTGGCGCACCGGCATGATTTTGCACAACTGGTGCTCCCGCTGGCGGGCCGCCTGGCGATGGACATCGCCGGCCGCGA
Organism: Herbaspirillum sp. C7C8; assembly: GCF_022627875.1. NCBI lineage: Bacteria > Pseudomonadati > Pseudomonadota > Betaproteobacteria > Burkholderiales > Oxalobacteraceae > Herbaspirillum > Herbaspirillum sp. C7C8. Next base: position 52,006 of record NZ_JABXGG010000019.1, on the reverse strand, counting down.
AGGTCTGGCCGATACCGCCACGGCCGCCTTCGTCGAGCCCGGAGCCCGCCATGCCACCCGTGCGGGCGGTGAGAATCGTTCGCTGGTGCTGGACCTGGCCCCGGCCACGGTCAGCAGCCTGCAACTGGAGGTGCTGGCGCAACGCCCTTTCCTGCCCTTGTCGGCGGCAGCGGGAAGGCTGGTGGAATTCATGGCCGTCACGCTGACACATACGCGCCCGGCCGACACGGTGCTGCAGCATTGGGTGCCTTTGCTGCTGGATACGCTCACGCAGCAGCCGCCCCGCACGCTCTCGCGGCTGCACCTGATGCTGGCGCGCGTGGAGGCGCGGGCAGAACATCCGTGGACGGTGGCACAGATGGCCGAGCTGGCGGCGATCTCGCCGAGCCGCCTGCATGAATGGTTTCGTGCTCAACTGCACACCTCGCCGCGCGCCTGGCTGGCCGAAGTGCGGGTAGCCCGGGCTTGCCAGCTGCTGCGCACGAGCAGCCTGCCGCTGGCCCTGATTGCCCAGCGCTGCGGCTATGGCGATCAGAGCGCCATGACCCATGCGCTGCGCAAGCTGCGCGGCACCACCCCGTCGGCCTATCGGAAGGCTTGCCTGTCCTGAGGGCGGCCGCTCTTGGCCGAGGCCCGCAGGCACTGGCTGAAGTAGCCGGCAAAGTGGGCGTAATCGGGCGTAGTCAACCCTGCCGTCTTGGCGCGATCATCCCAGCGCCGCAACCTGACCGCCTCCTCTGCATAGGGCCGGTCAATGAACGCCGCAGCCTGTTCCACATCGAAGATCCCGCCCTGCAATTGCAGGCTGCGCACCGAATCGGCGGAGAGCTGCGCGAAGTAATCCGGATCGGTGGCGCACAGGTAGCGCTTGGCATCCACATGCAGCGCGATGGGGACCAGCACGGCGTCATCGAACAGGCCGCGCAGGAAGGGCAGCACGCGGTACTGGTGCAGGTCATCGATACCGGCCAGGGTAGGCGTCTGGCCCAGGTCTTCCAGCAGATGGCCGAGATCGTGCAGGAGACTTGCCACGATCAGGCTGGGGGCCGCACCCTCCCGCTCTGCCAGCCAAGCTGATTGCAACGCATGCTCCAGTTGCGTGACCGGCTCGCCGGTGTATTGGGTGTGACCGTGCCGCGTGAACAGCACGGCGATGTCGTCCAGGCTCAGAGCCATCATGCGCCTCGCAGGTGAAGAAAAGTCCGAACGCCACTATAGACGCTGCAACGGCGCACTCCATGACATCTCCATGACATGCGAATACGCAAAGAAAAACGGCGAGCCTTGCGGCCCGCCGTCCCTCATCGCTTCACTGCTTGATTGCTTGATTGCTTACTTCTTCAGATCATAGCGATCCAGATCCATCACCTTGACCCAGGCCGCCACGAAGTCCCTGACGAACTTTTCCTTGGCGTCGGCGCTGGCATAGACCTCGGCCAGGGCGCGCAGCACGGCATTGGAACCGAACACCAGGTCGACGCGGGTACCGGTCCACTTGACGGCGCCGCTCTTGCGGTCGCGGCCTTCGAACTCTTCCTGGGCGGGCGAGGTGGATTTCCACTCGGTCCCCATGTCCAGCAGATTGACGAAGAAGTCATTGGACAGCACACCAACCCTGGACGTGAACACGCCCTTGGTGCTGCCACCGACGTTGTTGCCCAGCACGCGCAGGCCACCGACGAGAACCGTCATTTCCGGCGCGGTCAGGGTCAGTTGCTGTGCCTTGTCGATCAGCATGTCTTCGGCACGCACGGCATAGCGCTGCTTCTGGTAGTTGCGGAAGCCATCGATGACAGGTTCCAGTGGCTCGAAGGAGGCCACGTCGGTCTGTTCCTGCGAAGCATCCACGCGGCCGGCGCTGAAGGGAACGGATACGGCCACACCAGCATCCTTGGCCGCCTTTTCGATGGCAGCACTACCGGCCAGCACGATCAGGTCAGCCAGCGAGACCTTCTTGGCACCCTGGTTGAACCCGGCCTGAATGCCTTCCAGCACCTTCAAGACCTTGGCCAGCTGGGCCGGCTGGTTGGCGGCCCAATCCTTTTGCGGGGCCAGGCGAATGCGGGCACCGTTGGCACCGCCACGCATGTCACCGCCACGGAAGGTGGAGGCCGAGGCCCAGGCGGTCGAGACCAGCTCGCTCACCGACAAGCCCGACGCCAGAACCTTGCCCTTCAATGCCGCAACATCCGCCGCGTCGATGGGTGCGGCCTCCGCCTTGGGCAGCGGATCTTGCCAGATCAGTTCTTCGGCCGGCACTTCCGGACCGAGGTAGCGCGAACGCGGGCCCAGATCGCGGTGGGTCAGCTTGAACCAGGCGCGGGCGAAGGCATCGGCGAACTGGTCGGGGTTTTCCAGGAAGCGGCGCGAGATCTTTTCATAGGCCGGATCGAAGCGCAGCGACAAGTCCGTCGTCAGCATGGTCGGACGTACCGGCGCACCGCCATGGGCATGCGGGATCACCGCATCGGCGCCCTTGGCCACCCACTGGTGCGCGCCGGCCGGGCTCTTGGTCAGCTCCCACTCATAGTTGAACAGGTTCTCGAAGAAGTAATTGCTCCACTGGGCCGGGGTCTGGGTCCAGGTCACTTCCAGGCCGGAGCTGATGGTGTCGCCACCCACGCCGCTGCCGAAGCTGCTCTTCCAGCCCAGGCCCTGGCTTTCCATCTCCTCGCCTTCCGGCTCACGACCCACGTGCTTGGCATCGGCTGCACCGTGGGTCTTGCCGAAGGTGTGGCCACCGGCGATCAGGGCCACGGTTTCTTCATCGTTCATCGCCATGCGGGCGAAGGTTTCGCGGATGTCATGGGCGGCGGCCACCGGGTCGGGGTTGCCTTCCGGGCCTTCCGGGTTCACGTAGATCAGGCCCATCTGCACAGCTGCCAGCGGGTTCTCCAGGTTGCGCCCGGTGGGGGCGGTGCGGCTCTGCTCATTGCCGTGACGGTCGGCGTCGGCGGTGATTTCGCCGTGGGCAGCGCCGGCCTTGCCACGGCCGTAGCGGTCATCGCCACCCAGCCAGGTCGATTCGGTTCCCCAGTAGACGTCCAGATCCGGTTCCCACACATCCTTGCGACCACCGGCGAAACCGAAGGTCTTGAAACCCATGGTTTCCAGCGCCACGTTGCCGGTCAAAATCAGCAGGTCGGCCCAGGAAATCTTGTTGCCGTATTTCTGCTTGACCGGCCACAGCAGGCGGCGCGCCTTGTCCAGGTTGACGTTGTCAGGCCAGCTGTTGAGCGGCGCAAAACGCTGCTGGCCACGGCCGGCACCGCCACGACCATCGCCGATGCGATAGGTGCCGGCACTGTGCCAGGCCATGCGGATGAACAGCGGACCATAGTGACCGAAGTCAGCCGGCCACCAGTCCTGCGAATCAGTCATCACCTTGGCCAGGTCAGCCTTGAGCGCCGCCAGGTCCAGGCTCTTGAAAGCCTCGGCGTAATTGAAATCCTCACCCATGGGGTCGGACTTGGAAGAATGCTGGGCCAGCAGATCCACGCGCAGCTGCTTGGGCCACCAGTCACGGTTGCTGGTGCCGCCGCCGGCGGTGTGGTTGAAGGGGCACTTGGCTTCATTGGACATTGCGTTCTCTCCTGTTGATCGACCCGATGGTCATGACGCCCGGACCGGGGGACGGGCATCCTGTGGCCACTACCAGACTGACTGGCAAATGGCGGCTTGATGATTCGGCAATAGACTGGCTGCGTTCTGCTACGGCACCATGACGCCGTACTGCGGGGCCAGCTTCGCCTTGTCCCGGTCATGCTTGCGAAGAACCATTAATGTAATTCATCAAAAACAATCAGGTGATTGTCTTTTTGTATAACGCCGGTCAATAAATCCAATCCCAATCCTTCAGAATTTGTGACTCAACAGTGTAGCCAAAGGCAAACCCTTCTGCAGGGCACGCCATTTGCGCGTGCACCCAACCGCCCATCCTGAGGCTTGCACTCGGAACAGGATGCCCCGTGAGGAAATGCGAATGTTCGCGATGAACATTGCCCCTGAGTGCAATCCTCTCAAGCCAAGCAGACGCAGCCGCGCCACGAGAAAATACGAGTTTCATGACGATTCAGGTCAACCGATACGAATATGAATCGTTGTTGAGTCGCTGCCCTGGCACCGGGCTGCCCTCATTTTTCCCACATTACAAGAACCATCATGACGGAAGCCACCGAAAACCTGGAACACGCCGAGCACGCCCATGCCTCCGGCAACAAGAAGCTGGCCCTGCTCATCGCCATCCTGGCGTTGGTGCTGGCCGTTACCGAAACCCTCTCCAAGTCTTACCAGACCGAGGTCATCCTGAAACACCAGGAGGCGGCCAACCTGTGGTCTTTCTTCCAGGCCAAGTCGGTCCGTGGCAATGCGGCGCAACTGGCCAGGCAGCAGCTCACGCTGCTGGGCAATCCCAAGGATGAGCGCATCAATGCGGCCGTAGCCAAGCTCGACGATGCCATCGCCCATTACGACAGTGACGAGAAGAGCGGTGAAGGCAAGAAGGAGCTGTCCCACAAGGCGCGCGCAGCCGAACACGAGGCGCATGCCTATATGGAGAAATACGAGAAGATGGAAATGGCCGCCGGCATGCTGCAAGTGGCCATCGTGCTGGCCTCGGCCACCATCATCACGGGGGTGGCGGTACTGGCCTATCTGTCCATGGGTATCGGCGTGGTGGCGCTGGCCTTTATCGGTGCAGGACTGTTCGGCTCCGTGGTCTGAACGGCTGGACCGTTTGCAGGCAAAGACGCCGGCCACGTGTCGGCGTTTTTCTTTCGTACCCGATCGCAACAAAACCGTAGCCTGCAACAATCCTTGGCCGTGCGGCTGCGGCATACTGCCTCCCTTTGCAATATGGCAGGCGTTGATCCCGATGCGTTCCAACCCGATTCTGCAAGGCATTTTCTATGGCGCGCTGGCCGGCGCCGCCTGGGGCCTGGTCTTCCTGGCACCTGAACTGACCCGCGCCTTCTCTCCCTGGCAACTGACCGCCGGGCGTTATCTCGCCTACGGCCTGTTCGCCGCCCTGCTGATCGCCCCGCGCATCAGAAAACTGCTGCCCCATTTGGGCCGTGCCGAATGGCGTGCGCTAGTGTGGCTGAGCCTCTTGGGCAATGTGGTCTATTACGTATTCCTGGCCAGTGCCGTGCAACTGGGCGGCATGGCGATGACCTCGCTGGTGATCGGCTTCCTGCCGGTGGCGGTGAGCATCATCGGCAGCCGTGGTCACGGTGCCGTCTCGCTGCGCAAGCTGGCCCCCTCACTGGCCCTGGGCCTGGCAGGCATTGCCTGCGTGGCCTGGCAGTCGCTGGCCGGGGCGGCTGGGGGCGATATGAAGGAAAGTGTCATCGGCTTCTTCTGCGCCCTGGCCGCATTGGCCTCCTGGACCACTTATGCGGTGGGTAACAGCCGCTGGCTGGGACGCCTGCATGAAGTTTCTGCACATGATTGGAATCTGCTGATCGGCGTGGTCACGGGGCTGCTGTCGCTGTTCATCGCCGTACCGGCCTTTACCGTGATGCTGCAGCCGCATCCGGGCGATCAGTGGATGCACTTCGTGGCGGTCTCGGCCGGGGTGGCGATCTTCGCCTCGCTCTTCGGCAATGCCTGCTGGAACAAGGCCAGCCGCCTGCTGCCGCTGACCATGATCGGGCAGATGATCCTGTTCGAGACCTTGTTCGCCCTGCTCTACGGCTTCCTGTGGGAACAGCGCTGGCCGACGCTGCTGGAGATCGCGGCCATGGTGCTGGTGAGCGTGAGTGTCTTGCTGTGCGTGTCGGCGCACCGGGTCGATGAGGGCGGCGGGCACTGACGCCCCGCGCCCTGCCCGCGCTACGGCTGCACGGCAGGCTGTTCGGCCAGCTTCTTCAAGACGTGTGCCGCGGCCACCAGGCCGAAGGTGGCCGTAACCACCATGGCCGAGCCGAAGCCGGCGCAGTTCAGACCGGTCACGCCGGCTTGCGTGCTGTCGGCGGCGTCCTCGCCCACATCCATGTCTGCTGCCGGAAGAACTTCACAGGCTTCACCTTCGGCCAGTTCCGGAAAGCGCAGCGGTTCGGTGGAGAACACTGCGTCGATGTGGAATTTGTTCTTGGTCCCGCGCGGGAAACCGTGCTGTGACCGCAAACGCTTGCGCACCTTGGCCAAGAGCGGTTCCTGCTCGGTGCGGCAGAGGTCGCGGATTTCAATCCGGGTCGGATCGATCTGCCCGCCCGCACTGCCGATGGTCACCATGGGCATGCCGTGGCTGCGGCACCAGGCGATCATGGCCACCTTGGCCGGCACGTTGTCGATGGCATCGATGACGTAATCGAAACGACCTCCTCCCAGCATCTGCTCGACGTTCTCCGGATCGACGAAATCCTCCACCTCGGTGACCACGCAGCTTGGATTGATCAGGCGGATGCGTTCATGCAGCGCCGTCACCTTGGCCTGGCCCAGCGTGGTGGTCAAGGCATGGATCTGGCGGTTGACGTTGGATTCGGCCAGGTTGTCCAGGTCGATCAGGGTCAGGTGGCCGATGGCGCTGCGCGCCAGCGCTTCGACGATCCACGAGCCCACCCCTCCTACCCCGACCACGCAGACGCGCGCCTGGCGGAAGCGTTGCAGGGCGGCGGCGCCATACAGGCGGGCGACGCCGCCGAAGCGACGTTCATGGTCGATATCGTTCAGATCGATGGATGTGCTCATGTTCAAACTTCAATGCAGTGTTATCGGACCTGTCCACTCCGGAAGGGCCTCTCATGAAAAAGGGCCGCAGCGTCAACGCGGCGGCCCTTTTTGCGTCGTACGACAATCCTTGAATCAGACCACCGCGCCGCCGTTCTCGTCCTTGACCTTGACCGGCTTGATCAGGTCTTCGCGCTTCACCCCCAGCCACATGGCCAGGGCGGCGGCCACGAACACCGAGGAATAGATGCCGAACAGGATGCCGATGGTCAGCGCCAGGGCGAAGTAGTGCAGCGTCGGGCCACCGAAGAAGAACATCGCCAGCACCATCATTTCAGTACTGCCGTGGGTGATGACGGTACGCGACATGGTACTGGTGATGGCGTGGTTCAGTACTTCCGGCGTGGACAGCTTGCCGAAACGACGGTCGCGGAAGGCTTCGCGCACACGGTCGAACACCACCACCGATTCATTGACCGAGTAACCCAGCACGGCCAGAATCGCCGCCAGCACGGTGAGCGAGAACTCCCACTGGAAGAAGGAGAAGAAGCCCAGGATGATGACGATGTCGTGCAGGTTGGCGATCACCGCCGCCACCGCGAACTTCCATTCGAAGCGGAAGGCCAGGTAAATCACGATGCCCAGCACCACCATGGCCAGCGCCAGCAGGCCGTCGTGAGCCAGTTCGTCACCGACCTGGGGACCGACGAATTCCACGCGCTGCAGGCGCACGTCCGGATCATCGGCGCGCAGGGCGGCGTTGACCTTCTCGCTCTGCTGGCTGGCGTTCACGCCGGCCTGTGCGGGCAGGCGGATCATCACGTCCTGGGCGGTGCCGAAGCTCTGCACCAGGGTATCGCGGTAACCCAGTCCTTCGATGGACTTGCGGATCTTCTCCAGGTCGGCCGGCTTGTTGTAGGCCACTTCCATGACCGTGCCACCGGTAAATTCAATGGAGAAGTGCAATCCCTTGGAGAACAGGAAGAACACCGCGGCCACGAAGGTCAGTGCCGAGATCGCATTGAAGATCAGGGCATGACGCATGAAGGGAATGTCTTTTTTGATGCGGAAAAATTCCATCACTATCCTTTCGGTGCCGGCCCCGTCGTCATCGGGGAGGCCGGCTCAAAATCTGGCTGTGCTGCTATGTCGTGGTGTGGCCGTGCTTACTTGGCGTTGCGCTTGGCCGAGGCCTTGCCGGAGGTGGTCAGCGCCTCGCCCTGCGGCTTCCAGATCTGGCCGATGGCCAGGCTGGACAGACGCTTCTTGCGGCCATACCAGAGGTTGACCACGCCACGCGAGAAGAACACGGCCGAGAACATCGAGGTCAGGATGCCCAGGCAGTGCACCACGGCAAAGCCGCGAATGGCGCCGGAACCGAAGATCAGCAGCGCCAGACCGGCGATCAGGGTGGTCACGTTGGAGTCCAGGATGGTCGCCCACGCACGGTCAAAACCGGCGGCAATCGCTGCCTGCGGCGAATTGCCGGCGCGCAGTTCTTCACGGATGCGCTCGTTGATCAGCACGTTGGAGTCGATCGCCATACCGAGCGCCAGTGCGATAGCCGCAATACCGGGCAGGGTCAGCGTCACCTGCAGGGTCGACAGCAGCGCCACCAGCAGCAGCACGTTCACCGACAGTGCCAGGGCGCTGAAGAAACCGAACAGCTGGTAGTAGATGACCATGAAGATGGCCATGGCCACGAAGCCATACAGCACCGAATCAAAGCCCTTCTTGATGTTGTCGGCGCCCAGTTGCGGGCCGATGGTGCGTTCCTCGATGATTTCCATCGGTGCGGCCAGGGAACCGGCGCGCAGCAGCAGGGCCAGGTCGCTGGCGGCTTCGGGCGAACCCATGCCGGTGATCTGGAAGCGCGAACCCAGTTCGGAGCGGATGGTAGCCACCGTCAGGACTTCGCCCTTGCCCTTTTCGAAGAGCACGATGGCCATGGCCTTGCCCACCTTGTCACGGGTGGCTTCGCGCATCTTGCGGCCGCCGTCGCCGTTCAAGTCAATGCTCACCGCCGGCTGGTGGTTTTCATCGAAGCTGGCCGAGGCGTTGGAGATGTAGTCGCCGGTCAACACCGGTTCCTTGTTGAGCACCACGGGCGCGCCCTTGCCAACCTTGAACAGTTCGGAGCCGAACGGAATGGCCGAGGTTTCCTCGGTGCCGCGCACTACGCTTTCATCGACCATGCGCACTTCCAGGGTGGCGGTACGGCCGATGATGTCCTTGGCGCGCGAGACGTCCTGCACGCCCGGCAGCTCGACCACGATGCGGTCGGCGCCCTGGCGCTGGATCAGCGGCTCGGCCACGCCCAGCTCGTTGACGCGCTTGGACAGGGTGCTGATGTTCTGCTTGACGCCATCTTCCTGGGTCTGCTTCAGGGCTTCCGGACGCAATGTCGCGACCAGCTTGAGGTCATCGCCGCTGCCGGCGTCGGTCAGCAGCATTTCCTGCAGCTCGCCCAGGGCGGCGCGGGCCTTGTCGCGGGTATCGGCATCGCGGAAGGAAATCTCGATGCTGTCGCCCACGCGGTTGATGCCGCTGTGGCGGATGTTCTTGTCACGCAGCAGGCTGCGCACGCTCGCTTGCAGGCCTTGCAGGCGCTTGTTCAGGACTGCCTTGATGTCGACCTGCATCAGGAAGTGCACGCCGCCGCGCAAGTCCAGACCCAGGTACATCGGGAAGGCATGCAGACTCTGCAGCCATTGCGGGGTATTGGGCAACAGGTTGAAGGCGACGATGTAGGTCGGGTCGCTGGGGTCGGTATTGAGTTCCTTTTCCAGCAGGGCCTTGGCCTTGAACTGGATGTCGGTGCTGGCGAAACGGGCGCGCACCGAGGGCTGCGAACCGCTGTTGTCGAACGCCACACTCTCTGCGCCGAGATTGCCTTGTTTCAGGATCTGATCGACGCGGCCGGCCAGGGCCGGCTCGACCTTCAGAGTCGACTTGCCGCTGCTGATCTGCACCGCGGGAGATTCGCCGAAGAAGTTCGGGACCGTATAGATCACGCCGAACAGCAGGGCCAGGACGATCAGTGCGTATTTCCAGAGAGAGTAACGATTCATGGTCTTGTGCTTCTTGCTTGCGGGAGAGGGAGGCAGGGACCTGCCGCCCTGTTCAGAACCGGCGCGCGCAACCGGAGGACGCCGCGCGCCGTTCTAACGACATGGGCGCATCAGCGATGCGCCCATGGGTTCGCCGGTTCAGGCCGGCCAACCGGTACGGCCGGATTACAGGCCCTTGATGGTGCCCTTGGGCAGCAGGGTGGTCACGGCGCCCTTTTGCACGACGACTTCAGTGCCTTCGGCGACTTCGATGGTGATGTAACCATCGGCCACCTTGGTGATGCGACCCAAGAGACCGCCCGAGGTGACGACTTCATCGCCCTTGCCCAGTGCGTCCATCATGGCTTTCTGTTCTTTCTGACGCTTCATCTGCGGGCGGATCATCAGGAAGTACAGGACCACGAACATCAGGATGATCGGCAGGAAGCTGGCCAGGTTGCCCATCGCGCCACCAGGGGCTGCTGCGGCCGTTTGCGCGTATGCGTCGGAAATAAACACGTAAGGCTCCAAAGGTTGATTGAAAAATAGCCCTGCATTCTAGCACTGCGCAGGCACCAAACCGCCAAATCGGGATGTATTGCCTCAGATCAAGGGGAAGCCAGGCAAAATCGGGCTTTTTTATCACCTGCTCAGACGGGAAAATCCCCGCAGGCCGCGAGAAATGGCAAGGCACATGAAAAAAGCTTCATTTCGCCCCCAAGCCGCCTAATATAGGCGCCATCGCGCAACCCCATCCGAACGCTGACTGCCGCATGCCCGCCTCCCCTGTTCCCGATCCCACCGGTCTGCCCGCCTTGCCTGCCTCGCCGCGCCAACCGGCGTGGACCATCTTCCTGGTCTTCCTGCGACTGGGACTGAGCTCCTTTGGCGGGCCGGCTGCTCATCTCGGTTATTTCCGTCACGAATTCGTGGCACGTCGGCGCTGGCTGTCCGAACAGAGCTATGCCGACCTGGTGGCGATGTGCCAGTTCCTGCCGGGCCCTTCCAGCAGTCAGGTGGGGCTGGCCATCGGCCTGCTCCGGGGCGGCTGTCGCGGTGCGCTGGCGGCCTGGCTGGGCTTTACCCTGCCCTCGGCGCTAGTGCTGATGGTGGTGGCGCTGTCGGTGCTGGAGGATGCGCACTGGCTTTCCGGAGAGGTGGTGCACGGCCTGAAGATCGTGGCCGTGGCCATCGTGGCGCAGGCGGTGTGGGGCATGGCGCAGACGCTGTGCCGTGGTCCGCTGCGCCTGCTCATCATGGCGCTGGCGGCGCTGGCGGCCTGGGCTTTGCAGGGCAGTCTGGTACAGCTGGGGGTGATCGTGGTCGCCGGCGTGGCCGGACGGCTGCTGCTGCACGGTCCCCGGATTGCACGACAGGAACAGCTGCCCGTGGTGGTCAGCCGTCGCACGGGACGCGCCTGCCTGCTGCTGTTCGTCGGTCTGCTGGCGGGTATCCCGCTGCTGGCCGCGCTTTATCCCGCCCCGTGGCTGCAGCAGATCAACATCTTCTACCGTGTCGGCTCGCTGGTCTTCGGTGGCGGTCATGTGGTGCTGCCGCTGTTGCAGGCCGAACTGGTGCCCTCGGGTTGGGTGAACAAGGACGTCTTCCTGGCCGGCTACGGGGCGGCCCAGGCGATCCCCGGCCCGCTGTTCACGCTGGCGGCCTATCTGGGCGTGGTGATGTCGGCCGGGCCCAATGGCCTGATCGGGGGCGTGCTGTGCCTGCTGGCGATCTTTGCCCCGTCTTTCCTGCTGGTGACCGGATTGCTGCCCTTCTGGGATGAGGTCCGTCGCCAGGCCGCAATGCAGGCCGTGCTGGCGGGCGTCAACGCGGCCGTGGTGGGATTGTTGCTGGCCGCGCTCTACCGGCCGGTGTGGACCAGTGCCATTTTCAGTACGCGCGACCTGCTGATCGCGCTGGTCGCATTCGTCGGCCTGGTGCGCTTGCGGATGCCGTCCTGGGCGGTCGTACTGCTGGCCGTCCTGGCGACCAGCCTGTCCGCACTGGCAGGCGCCTGATCCGGATACACCCGGCTCAATACACTACAACCACCGAACGTTCCTGCTGGTTCACCAGCAGCAGCGCCCGACCGTCCGGGCTGCCCGCAGGCACCGCGCCACAGGTATTGGAAACCGCGGCCACGCCGTTGACGACATGGACCACCACGTTGCAGCGCGTGGCCACCAGCGCCGAGATGGACAGCCTGGCCGTGGTGGCCGCGTACAGGTGCGGCCAGGCCCAACAGCCCAGCGTGAGCAGCAGCAGCGCACAGGTCCAGCGCTGAAGATCGGGGCGCGCCAGGCGGGCGCGTGCCATCGAGGGGGGATGACGCATGTTGCGGCTCCTTTCGGGTTGGGCCACTGCATTGTTTCCTTACGTAGACATCTTAAATAAATTAATCGAATAAATCAATAAAATTAATTTATATGATTAATATAATAATATTACTTATTTTGCAAACTCATCAGCATACCGTCCGGGCAGACGCGCCGTGGCAGAACCCCTAAAGTTGAATAGCAGGCAAGCACAATGATGTGCCACATTTTGACCACACTCGCCGTACAATCAGCGAACAAATAAAACAATTCCGGCGATTTATTAGTCAATTCGTTATAATTGATTCCATCTATGCCGGGAAGGGAAACATCCCCTTGTACGCCGGCACCATCGAAACGGAGTCGGGACCCATGGAGACAATCTCGTGATGCCAGTCAGCCCTCAGGGCGAGCCACAAGGCGCCCCCACCTCGCGCGACGGGCGACTGCTGCTGGGCCTGGCCGAGGCCGGTTTTGCCGTGCTGGTGGTGGCTGCACTGTGGCGGGCGGACCTGCCGGCCTGGCTGATCCTGGGTCTGCTGACCCTGTGGCTGATCCGCGCGCTGATCCTGCTGCGCCTGTTGCGCGACCACCATCGTGCCGCACGCAACCTGGTCCTGGCCAAGGAGGCGGCTGACCATGCCATGCTCACGCGCGGCGCCTTCCTCTCCACCATGAGCCATGAAATCCGCACGCCCATGAATGCCGTGCTGGGCATGGCCGGACTGCTGCGCACCACGCGTCTGGATACCCAGCAGGCGGAATTTGCCAAGGCCATCGAGGATTCCTCGCTGGCCCTGCTGGGCATCGTCAACGACGTGCTTGATTTCTCCAAGATCGATGTCGGCAAGATGGATATCGCAGTGGTCGAATTCGATCTGCTGGAAGTGGTGGAAGCCAGTGCCGAGGCCTTGTCCTTCAAGGCCCGCGAAAAGCGCGTGCGGCTGCTGGCCCACGTCGATCCGCGCCTGCCGGTGCGGCTGCTGGGCGACCCCGGGCGCATCCGCCAGATTCTGCTGAACCTGCTGGGCAATGCGCTCAAGTTCACGCATGTGGGGGAAGTGCTGCTGCGGGTCCAGGCGCTGCATGTGTCGGGGGACCACTGCCGGGTGCGTTTCGAGGTGCGCGATAGCGGCATCGGTATGGATGAGGAAACCCTGCGTCGGCTCTTCTCGCCCTTCTCCCAGGCCGACAGCTCGGTCACGCGCCAATACGGCGGCACCGGACTGGGCCTGTCGATCTGCAAACGCCTGGTGGAACTGATGGGCGGCAGGATAGGCGTGGAGAGCACGCCCGGAAGCGGCTCCTGCTTCTGGTTCGAACTGGGCATTCCCGTGGCGCAAGCGCCCGGCTTCGCCAGCAGCCCGCATGCAGCCAAAAAGCGACAGGTGGCCCTGCTGGAAACACATGACGCCAGCGCCGCCATGCTGCACGAATATCTGCGTGGCGCCGGACTGGAAACGGTGCGCTACAGCAGCGCCAGCGACGCCCTGGCGGCCTTGACCGGCCCGGCGGCCACGGCCAGCGGTATCGACACCCTCATCGTCAGCAGCGAGATCCAGGACATCCCGCCGGCTGCGGTGCTGGCGCGCCTGCATGCCGAACGCCCCGCAGTGACATGCGTACTGCTTGACCACGGCGTACACGGCCTTAATATAGACGGAAAATCAACAGCGGCAGCACTGCAGTTGCCGTTGCGCAAGCAACAGCTGTTGCGCGCAGTGGCACTGCTGCCGGAGGACAAGGCACCGGGCCCGATGCAGACGCCGGCAGTTCGTCCGGGCAGGACACTGCCCCGGGCGGGGCAGCAGGAACAGCACGAACAGCACGAACTCCTGCTGGTAGAAGACAACGTGATGAACCAGAAGGTGGCGGTGTACCAGCTCAATGCCATGGGCTACGCGGTCGATATCGCCTCCAATGGTGCGGAGGCGCTGGAGAAACTGGCACGGCGCAAGTACGCGCTGATCCTGATGGATTGCCAGATGCCGGTGCTCGATGGCTACGAAACCACGCGCCGCATCCGGCGCCTGCAGGGTGAGCTGGCCCATACCCCCATCGTCGCGATGACCGCCAATGCCATGGCGGGGGACCGCGAACAATGCCTGGAGGCGGGTATGGACGATTATCTGACCAAGCCCTTGCTGCGCTCGCAACTGGCGACGATGCTGGAGCATTACCTGCCGCCGGCGCACGCGTCGGCAGACGGCTCCGGCGCCGCAGCAGTGGTGGTGGACGAAGCCCGCCTGCAGGAACTCTTCGGTGACGACACCGCACTGGCCGGCCAGATGCTGGAGATGTTCATTGAACACACCACACCGGTCATGGACGATCTGGCACGGCATTGCCAGGCCGCCGATCCGCTCCTGGGCGAGATCCAGGCACTGGGCCACCGGCTGGCCGGTAGCTGCCTGAATCTGGGTATCCAGGCACTGGGACAATGTGGAAGACAGATGGAAACGGCGGCACGCCAGGGCGACCTGGCGCAGGTCCGCACGCTGGCCGAGGAGTGCGCAAGCGCCTTCGCAGCCTTGCGCGAACACCTTCAAGACAGGGGCCGGGGGAACATATGAAGATTCTGATCGTCGACGACGACAAGACCAATCTGTCGCTATTCACGCACATGCTGGCGCAATTGCCCGATACCAGCATCAGTACCTGTCCCGATGCGTATGAAGCGCTGGACTGGTGCGGCAGCCACGATCCCGATCTGATCCTGCTGGACTACATGATGCCGGGCATGGACGGGCTGGATTTCCTTTCGCGTTTTCGCGCCATGCCGGGGCAGGAGATGACGCCGGTCATCATGATCACCGCCGACATGGGCCTGCAGGTGCGCCACAAGGCGCTGCAGATGACGGCCAATGATTTTCTCTCCAAGCCGGTGAACCGCGTGGAGCTGCTGGCGCGCGTGAAGAACATGCTGGCCATGCGCAAGTCGCAACTGGCCATGAGCCAGCAAATCGAGCATCTGGCCGAGGAGGTGCAACATAAGACGCAACAGAGCTCGACTATGGCCCTGAATTCCATGGATCTGCTGGCGCGCGCGGCCGGCTATCGCGATCCGGAAACAGGCGAACACCTGGTGCGCATGTCCAACTACACCCGCGTCATTGCCGCCCACCTGGGCTTGCCCAAGGAAGAACAGGACCTGCTGCTGGCGGCCTCGCCCATGCACGACATCGGCAAGATGGGGATCCCCGACCACATCCTGCTCAAACCCGGACGGCTGGACGAGGAAGAACTGAAGGTCATGCGCCTGCACGCCCAGATCGGCGCCGACATCCTGCGCGGCAGTCCGTCGGCACTGCTGCAGACGGCCTCGCAGATCGCCCAGACGCATCATGAGAAATGGGACGGCAGCGGCTATCCCAATGCACTCAAGGCTGACCAGATCCCGCTGTATGGCCGTATCGTGGCGGTGGCCGACGTATTCGACGCACTGACCTCGTCGCGCCCCTACAAAAAAGGCTGGAGCCTGGAAGACGCCGCGCGTTATCTGCGCGACAATGCCGGCAGCCATTTCGATCCGCGCTGCGTGGAAGCCTTCTTTGCCGGCTGGGAGGAAGTGGTCGATATCTACAACCGCAACCAGGACGGCAAATGATGCTCACCTTCATTGAACCCACCCTGTTCGAGAAGCTCCGCAGTGCACAAGCCCTGCCCTCGCCCGGTGGGGTGCGCCTGACCATCATGCGCCTGTGCGCGCAGGATGATCCCGACATGCACGAACTGATCCATCTGGTGCAGGCCGATCCGGCCCTGTCCGGACGCATCATCCGCATCGTCAACGTACTCAATGCCGAGCGCGTGCGCCCGATCGCCTCGGTCAGCATGGACAGCCTGCTGCTGGTCGGTCTGCAAGCGGTACGCCAGCTGGCCCTGGCGCTGTCGCTGGCAGAGACCACGGCACCGGCCTCGTGTGTGAACTTCAAGTTGCCGGCCTTCTGGGCGCACAGCTTCGCCATGGCCTGCAGCGCCCAGGCCATCAGCAGTCATACGCGCGTGGCGCCACTGGGCGAAATGTTCACCACGGGTCTGTTGGCCAACATCGGCAGGCTGACGCTGGCTTCGGCCCACCCCGGGGGCTACTCCTCGTTGCTGACGCGCCCGCTGGAGCCCTCGGCGCAACTGGCGATGGAGCAGTCGCTGTTCGGCTTCAACCACCTCAATATCGCGGCGGCGCTGATGCAGGACTGGAAGATTCCGGATCTGTTCTGTGATGCCGTACTGCACTACGAAGCACCGGCGCTGCCGGACGACTGGCCGGTGCCGCGCCCGCAGGAAATCATCTGGACCCTGTATCTCTCGGCGGCCATGGCCGAACTGGGTTGCGGCACGCCGCAGGTGGCCGAGGCGGCCCTGCCCAAGATCGCGCGGGCGCTGCCGCAACTGCAACTGGCACCACACGATTTCCCGGCCCTGTATCAGGCCACGGGGGAAGACTGGCAGGACTGGACCCAGACCATGCACCTGAGCGCCAAGACCCTGTGGCAGGGTCTGCCCGGCCAGGTCCACGACAAACTGCTGCGTCTGCAGGAATCCGTCGGCGGCGACGATGCAGCAACTTGAACAACTGCTGCTCAGTGAAGCGCCGGACGCCTATGTGCTGATGGATATGCAGGGCGGCGTAGTCTACTGGAACCGCTGCGCCGAGCAGATCTTCGGCTATGCCGCCCAGGAAGTGCTGGGCCAGCATCTGTCGGACTTCATCGTGCCGCCCGAGCGACGCGCCGAGGAAGAGCGGGTGTTTGCCGATACGGTGGCGCTGGGGCGGGCCGAATGCCAGTCCATCCGCCGGCGCAAGGATGGTTCGCTGCTGCACCTGTCGGTTTCCAACAAGCTGTTGCGCGATGAACGCGGGGCACCGCAGTTCGTCCTGTCCTGCAAGCGCGACATCAGCGAGGCCACCGTCCTGCGCGACATCAGCCTGATTGCGGCCAGCGTCCACGGGCTCTATGACTGGCTGCCCGACGGTATCGTGGTCGTCAACGCGCTGGACCGCGTGGTGCTGGCCAATCGTCGCGCCGGCGAGCTGTTCGGCTGGGAGGTAGCCGAGCTGACCGGGCGGGCCATCGATGTCCTGATCCCCCAGCGCTTCTTGGCCATGCACGCGCAGAACCTGGCCGACTATCTCAGCGGCCAGGCCGGACCGGCCAGCAATCCCACGCCCGATCTGTGCGGCCTGAAGCGCAATGGCAGCGAATTTCCGGTCGACGTGAGCCTGAGCCCGCTGGTCATCGAGGGCGAGACCTTCCTCATGATCGCCGTGCGCGACATCAGCGACCGCAAACGCATCGAACGGGACCTGGCCGAGAAGAACCGCGCCCTGCAAGAGGCCGCGCAGTCACGCGACCGCTTCCTGGCCAACACTTCGCACGAACTGCGCACCCCCTTGAATGCCATCCTGGGTTTCACCGAAATCCTGCTCGCGCGCATGGGCGGGCCGCTCACCCCCGAGCAGGAGCAACAGTTGCAGACCGTGCACGACAGTGCCCAGCACCTGCTCACGTTGATCACCGGCCTGCTGGATGTCTCGCGCCTGGAAACCGAGGACGCCGATCTGATTCCCGAGGACCTGCTGTGTTCGGAACTGATCGAGCACGCCGTGGCGACACTGCGTCCGGCAGCGATCAAAAAAGGCTTGCAGCTGGACCTGGCGCCCTATGCGGGTGAAGTCCGGATCCACACCAACCGGCGTGCACTGGCGCAGATCCTGCTGAACCTGATCGGCAACGCCATCAAGTTCACCGAACGCGGCCAGGTGCAGGTGCAGTTGCGCCAGCAGCACCACGCGGCCGGTCTGACCAGCTGGATCGAAGTCAGTGATACCGGCTGCGGGATCAGCGAAGATGACCAGCAAAGACTCTTTCGCGCCTTCACCCAGCTCGATGCCACGGCCTCGCGCAGGCATGAGGGCATGGGCCACGGTCTGTACCTGAGCCAGAAGCTGGCCAACCTGATGGGCGGCGCGATCACCGTGCAAAGCCAGGTCGGTACCGGCAGTCGCTTCACGCTCTGTCTGGAGGAGGCCGCCTGATGCGCCGGATGCGCCCGAGCGCGGATGTGCCCGTCAGTCGACGCCGCGCGCCCGATCTTCCTTGAACTTGCTGACGAATTCCTGGAAGGTGCCGGCGTCGATGGCGTCGCGCATTTCCTGCATCAGTTGCAGGTAGTAGTGCAGGTTGTGGACCGTATTCATGCGCGCACCGAGGATTTCACCGGCGCGATGCAGGTGGTGCAGGTAGGCGCGCGAGAAGTTCTTGCAGGCGTAGCAGTCACAGCTCTCGTCGAAGGGACGGTCGTCGTTCTTGTACTTGGCGTTCTTGATCTTGACGTCGCCGTAGCGCGTGAAGATCCAGCCATTGCGGGCATTGCGGGTCGGCATGACGCAATCGAACATGTCCACGCCGTTGGAGACGCCTTCCACCAGGTCTTCCGGCGTGCCCACGCCCATCAGGTAATGCGGCTTGTCGACCGGCAGGCGCGGGCCGACGTGTTCCAGCACGCGCATCATGTCTTCCTTGGGCTCGCCCACCGACAGGCCACCGATGGCGAAACCGTCGAAGCCCAGTTCTTCCAGACCGGCCAGCGATTCATCGCGCAGGCCTTCGAACATGCCGCCCTGGACGATGCCGAAGAGCGCATTCGGGTTCTCGCCGCGATCGAATTCATCCTTGGAACGCTTGGCCCAGCGCAGCGACATGCGCATGGACTTGCCGGCCTCTTCACGGGTGGCGGGACGGCCATCGATCTCGTAGGGCGTGCATTCGTCGAACTGCATGACGATGTCGGAATTGAGCACACGCTGGATCTGCATGGAGATTTCCGGCGAGAGGAACAGGCGGTCACCATTGATGGGTGAAGCAAAATGCACACCCTCTTCCGTGATCTTGCGCATCTCGCCCAAGGAAAACACCTGGAAGCCGCCGGAGTCGGTCAGGATGGGCTTGTCCCAGCCGATGAACTTGTGCAGGCCGCCGAACTTGCTGACCACTTCCAGCCCCGGGCGCAGCCACAGGTGAAAGGTATTGCCGAGGATGATCTGGGCGTTGATTTCCTTCAGTTCCAGGGGCGACATGGCCTTGACCGAACCATAGGTGCCCACCGGCATGAAGATGGGCGTCTCGACGGTGCCGTGGTTCAGTTTGACGCGGCCGCGACGGGCCTTTCCGTCGGTTTTCAGCAGGGTGAATTCCAGCATGGTGCTCTCTGTTTTCTTTCCGGGTTTCTCAGGTACGGGTCAGCAGCATGGCATCGCCATAGCTGAAGAAACGGTATTTCTGTGCAATGGCGTGCGCATAGGCCGCGCGGATGTGTTCATAGCCGGCGAAGGCTGACACCAGCATCAGCAGGGTCGACTTGGGCAGGTGGAAGTTGGTCACCAGCTGGTCGACGGTCTTGAAGGTGTAGCCGGGCGTGATGAAGAGCTGGGTGTCATCGCTGCCGGCCTTGAGCTCACCGCTCTGCGAACCGGATTCCAGGGCGCGCATGCTGGTGGTGCCGACTGCAATGACGCGGCGCCCTGCCGCCTTGGTGGCACGCACGGCCTCCACTGTCTCGGGCGAGATGGTGTACCACTCGCTGTGCATCTTGTGCTGCGACAGGTCTTCCACCCGCACCGGCTGGAAGGTGCCGGCACCCACGTGCAGGGTCACGAAGGACTGCTTGACGCCGCGTGCGGTCAATTGCTGCAGCAGGGCTTCATCGAAGTGCAGGCCGGCAGTCGGTGCGGCCACGGCGCCGGGTTGCTTGGCGTAGACGGTCTGGTAGCGCGTCTCGTCATAGGCATCGGCCTCGTGGTCGATGTAGGGCGGCAGCGGCAGGCTGCCGTACTGTTCCAGCAGCTCGAAGGCATCCGCGGGGAAATGCAGGGTATAGAATTCGCCGAAACGTTCACCTACGGTCACATCGAAGGCATCGGCCAGGCGGATGCGGGTACCCGGTGGCGGCGACTTGGAGGCGCGTACCTGGGCGTGGACGGTGCGCGCATCGAGGATGCGCTCGACCAGCGCCTCGATCTTGCCGCCGGTTTCCTTCACCCCAAACAGGCGCGCCTTGATCACGCGGGTATCGTTGAAGACCAGCAGGTCGCCGGCTTGCAGCAGGTCGACAATGTCGGAGAAGCGTCGGTCGGTCAGTTGCGCCCCCTGCACCTGCAGCAGGCGCGAAGCGCTGCGCTCGGCCAGCGGGGTCTGGGCGATGAGCTCGGGGGGGAGCTCGAAATCGAAGTCGGATAATGAGTACATGCGCGAGTACAAGCTTGCAAAATAATGATGGAGGCGATGCGCGCGGCGGCGGCAGAGGGGCTGGCGCCGGGCGTTCCCGGGCAAGAACTGTTGCCGGCGGGATTGATACTGTAAATATTCACAGTAAAATAGCGTAACCCGCTATTTTACGCTGTCTGCGCGTTTTTCCCATATGCGCGTGCGGCTAACCATTATGGCCCTCCGTCCAACCAACGCCGACCGCATGCCCGCTACCGCGAAGAAAAACAGCCCGCCGGCCTCGAAGAAAAAAGCCGCTCCCGCTTCCAAGGCCGCCGCCAAGCCTGAAAACAAGCTGGCCAAGCTGGGCCTGCACAACGACATGGACCTGGTGCTGCACCTGCCGCTGCGCTATGAGGATGAAACCACTCTCATGAGCATCGCCGAGGCCTCCCTGCGCGGCCTGCAGACGGTGCAGGTGGAGGGCGTCGTGACAGCCTGCGAGGTGCAGTTCCGCCCGCGTCGGCAGTTGATCGTGACAGTCGGCGACGACAGCGGGCAATTGACCCTGCGCTTCATCAACTTCTACGGCAGCCAGACCAAGCAGCTGGCCGAGGGCACCCGGGTACGGGTGCGCGGGGAATTGCGGCATGGCTTTTTCGGTGCCGAGATGGTCCATCCTTCTTACAAGGTGGTCAATGAAGGCGCTCCGCTGCCGGACGTGCTCACGCCGGTTTACCCGGCTGGCGAAGGGCTCTCGCAAGCCTACCTGCGCAAGGCCATCGCCAATGCCATGAGCCGCCTGGACTGGAGCGATACGCTGCCCCCGTCGATGCTGGAGACTCTGAACCTGGCCGGTTTCGAACCGTCCGTGCGGCTGCTGCACAACCCGCCACCGGACGTGGACGAGCACGCCTTGATCGAACGATCCCATCCCGCCTGGATCCGCATGAAGTTCGACGAACTGCTGGCCCAGCAGCTCTCGCTCAAACGCGCCCAGGCCGCGCGCCGGGCCAAGACCTCGCGCGCGCTGCCGGTGACCGGCCGCATCACCGAGGAACTGACCAAGGTCTTGCCCTTCCAGCTGACCGGCGCGCAACAGCGCGTGCTGGACGAAATCCGCGCCGACCTGCGCCAGTCCTTCCCCATGCAGCGCCTGCTGCAGGGCGATGTCGGCAGCGGCAAGACGGTGGTGGCCGCGCTGGCCGCCGCGCAGGCCATCGACAGCGGCTGCCAGGCGGTGCTGATGGCACCGACCGAAATCCTGGCCGAACAGCACTTCCGCAAGATCGCCGCCTGGATGGAGCCGCTCAATGTCGGTGTGGCCTGGCTTTCCGGCAGCCAGAAGAAAAAGGAAAAGACCGAGGCCCTGGCCCACATCGAATCCGGTGCCGCGCGCCTGGTCATCGGCACCCATGCACTGATCCAGGACACGGTGCAGTTCGAGAACCTCGGGCTGGTGATCGTGGACGAGCAACACCGCTTCGGCGTGGGTCAGCGTCTGGCCCTGCGCAACAAGAGCTTCAACCCGACCGACCGCGAGGTGGCCGCCGTGCCGCACCAGTTGATGATGTCGGCCACGCCCATTCCGCGCACCCTGGCGATGACCTATTACGCCGACCTGGAAGTGTCGGTGATCGATGAACTGCCGCCAGGGCGCTCGCCCATCGTCACCCGCGTGATCGACCAGAACCGCCGCGATGAAGTCATCGAACGGGTGCATGCGGCGGCGCTGGAAGGCAAGCAGATCTACTGGGTCTGCCCGCTCATCGAGGAATCCGAGGCTTTGCAATTGCAGACCGCGACCGATACCCATGCCGCCCTCTCGGCCGCCCTGCCGGACCTGCAGATCGGGCTGGTGCACGGGCGCATGAAACCGGTGGAAAAACAGATCGTGATGGAAGGCTTCAGCCGTGGCGCCATTCACCTGCTGGTGGCCACCACCGTCATCGAAGTGGGGGTGGATGTCCCCAACGCCTCGCTGATGGTGATCGAGCATGCCGAGCGCTTCGGCCTGTCGCAACTGCACCAGTTGCGCGGACGGGTGGGACGGGGGTCGGCGGCCAGCGTCTGCCTGCTGCTCTATCAGGGCCCGCTGGGTGGTACCGCCAAGCAGCGCCTGGCCACCATGCGCGAAACCACCGACGGTTTCGAGATCGCCCGGCGCGATCTGGATATTCGCGGCCCGGGAGAATTCCTCGGGGCAAGGCAGTCGGGTGAGGCCATGTTGCGTTTTGCCGATCTGGCAACCGATCAATGGCTGGTCGAAAAAGCCCGCGATACCGCCCAGGCCCTGTTGCAGCACGCACCAGACATCGTCGACCGCCATCTGGCCCGCTGGCTCGGCGGACGTGAAGATTTCCTGAAGGTGTGACACCCGCGGGGCAGCCTCCACGGCTTGCCGGCCCATGCTGGTAGCGGCGAGCAGCAAAGCTTTCCAGAATCTCCCACGCGACGGGTGAGCGCAAGGGCTGCAAACCGAAATCAGCAAAATGCCAACCACTTTTCCCCAAAAATCGAGAATTTCTTCGCTTTATGTCGATTGACGTATGGCAGTACAAAGTCCAATCTACGGCCCACGATGAACGGGTTCATCAAACGGCAGCGGACTGCGCAGAAAGCTACGCGCACCCCTGCCGCCCTGCACGGTGACCATCGCTAAACTACAGAAGGCTGAACATTTTGGTTTCCAACCACGATCAACAATTGGCCCGCAGACTGCTCTGCCCCATCTGCCAACGCGCGCTGACGGCATGTATCTGCCACTGGACCTCCCCCATTGATCACGCCGTCGATGTGCTGATCCTGCAGCACCCGCTTGAAGTGAGCAACGCCAAGAACAGCGTCAGGCTGCTGCACCTGAGCCTGCCCTACAGCAAGCTGGTGGTCGGCTCGGTGTTCGATCCGGAGGAACTGGAAGCGATGCTGCATGCGCCGTCCCGCCTGCGCAATGTCCCGGCCGGCGAGACCGTGCATCCGGTGCTGCTCTACACGGACGACGTCTGCACGCCCGAGACCCGCTATTTCGATGCGCGCACCATGATGGTGGACAAGAAGCAGACGCTCAAGCGCATCCGCCTGGTGATTCTCGACGGCACCTGGCGCAAGAGCCGCAAGATGCTCTTCGAAAACCCCATGCTGCAGGCCCTGCCGCGCATGATGCTGATCGATACGCCAACCTCGCGCTACACCATCCGCAAGTCCCACAAGCCCGAGCAACTGGCCACCCTGGAAGCGACCGGCTATGCGCTGATGCAGCTGGAACGCAACAGCGAGAAATATCACCCGCTGCTGACGGCCTTCGACAACTTCGTGCTGCAGCAGGGCTACATGCGCATGCACGGCCAGGCCACGCGGCGCAAGGAATAGCGGGGCGGGGCGACGCCGGGAACCAAACCCCGCTGGCGCTGACCAACCCATCCGGCCGCCGTGTGCGGCCGTTCTTGTTCAGGTGGCGTGGCAATGCGCTTATAATTGTGCGATTGAAGCGTCGTGATCCTGAACATCTCTGACCTGCGCTGGCGGCGTCCGGCGTCATCCCATCTCTGCGAACAAATCAACACATGAGTTCCGAATTCCTGCAACTGGCTGAAAAAGTCACTCAGCTCGCCAAGCTGGCACAAGGCCTGCGCGAAGAAAATGCCGAGCTGCGCCGGAAAGTCAAACTGCTCTCCGAAGACAACACCACCCTCGCCTCGCGCGTGGACCACGCTTACGAGCGCGTGGCCGCCGTTCTGGCACAACTGCCGGTGGCCGAAGTGGAAGAAGCGGCTGCGGCCGATGAGGAGGCCGCATGAGCACCATCCAGATCAACGCCACCATCATGGGCCAGTCCTACACCCTGGCCTGCCAGGAAGGCGAACAGGCCGCGCTGCATCATGCCGTGGCCTACCTCGACCAGAGGATGCGCGCCATCCGCGACGCCGGCCGCATCAAGGGTACCGACCGCATCGCCGTGATGGCCGGGCTGGGCATCGCCGCCGAGTTGCTGAGCATGCAGCGCGCCGAAGGTCCCTTTGCCGGTCTGACCATTGCCCAGTGGCAGCAACAGATCACTGCCCTCACCGAGGTGGTGGACCAGGCGCTGGCGCCGCAGGAAAAACTGTTCTGAGCGTAACGGCGCGGTGACACCTCGCAGCGGAAATCTTTTACGTCCGCGTCAAGAAAATGGCTGCCCCGGGCAGCCATTTCGCTTTATTGCCGCCGCCGCAACACCTGCCCAAAATCCGGTTACAAAATCGTCGACTTATTTTCGACAGAGCTCTTGGAGGACGAACATGAATCGGTTAGACTTCGTACTCCTGCCGTGTTCGCGATTGCCATATATTCCTTGAACCATTTACGAGCATAGGCTGTGGGATTGTTCGATGGGCGTGAGCGTCGCTAGTCCGATGAACCCGAAATTGAACTACTGCAGCCAACTTGAACCGTCAGGTTCAGGATGCCGGCACAGCGGCACAGGCGGGACTTGATTCAAGAAAAACGGCTGCATCTGCAGCCGTTTTTTTATGCCCTTTCCGCTCGGGTCAGCTCTCGCGCTTCTTCGCGGCCTTGCGCTCCATCCCTACTTCATCGATGGCATCCTGGAATTCGGTCACGTCCTCGAAACTCTTGTAGACCGAGGCAAAGCGGATGTAGGCAATCTTGTCCAGGCGCTTCAATTCGCGCATCACCAATTCCCCCACCTGCCCCGACACCACTTCACGCTCGCCGCTTTGCAGCAGCTTGTCCTGGATGCTCTGGATGGCCATGTCGACCGCCTCGGCCGACACCGGGCGCTTGCGCAGCGCCAGCATGAGACTGCCACGCAGCTTGGCCGGATCGAATTCCGTGCGGCTGCCGTTCTTCTTGACGATCACCGGCATGGTCAGCTCGATGCGTTCATAGGTGGTGAAGCGC
Organism: Herbaspirillum sp. C7C8; assembly: GCF_022627875.1. Taxonomy (NCBI): domain Bacteria; kingdom Pseudomonadati; phylum Pseudomonadota; class Betaproteobacteria; order Burkholderiales; family Oxalobacteraceae; genus Herbaspirillum; species Herbaspirillum sp. C7C8. The sequence continues at coordinate 26,866 of NZ_JABXGG010000019.1, read as the reverse complement.
TTGTCGCAATTGCCGCAGCGGCGGCGGCGGCGGATCGAATGGCCGTCCTCGGACAGGCGCGTATCCAGCACCGGGGTGTCTTCGTGATTGCAAAATGGGCACTTCATGGTGGCTATGATGTGATTGAGCTGGATAAGCTGGACAATGAGGGCTACCCCTCGGGACTTCGGTGCTGCGCGGTCAGGGCGAACCCCGCAGTGTGGCATCGCCGTGCCGCCAGGACCATCGTATGGTAGTGCAGATAAGCGACGGCGCCCGCAGGAACGGGCGCCGTCAGAACCAACTTTTCAACTTTTCAGAGGTTGGCAGGAAACTTCATGCCGGCCCGCAACGGGCCGGCCCTGCCAACACCAATCAGCCGTAGACCGGGAAGGCTTCGGTCAGCTTCTTCACTTCGGCCTTGACGCGCTCAATGGTGGCGGCATCGTGCGGGTTGTCCAGCACGTCGGCGATGAGGTTGCCGACCTTTTCGGCTTCGGCTTCCTTGAAACCACGGGTGGTCATGGCCGGGCTGCCCAGGCGGATGCCGGAGGTCACGAACGGCTTTTCCGGGTCGTTGGGGATGCCGTTCTTGTTGCAGGTCATGTGGGCCGAACCCAGGATGGCTTCGGCTTCCTTGCCGGTCAGGCCCTTCGGGCGCAGGTCCACCAGCATCACGTGCGACTCGGTGCCGCCGGAGACGATGCGCAGGCCGCGCTTGATCAGGGTCTTGGCCAGCACGTCGGCGTTCTTCACCACTTGCTGCTGGTACGCCTTGAATTCGGGCGAAGCGGCTTCCTTGAAGGCCACGGCCTTGGCAGCGATGACGTGCATCAGCGGGCCGCCCTGGATACCGGGGAAGATGGCCGAGTTGATGGCCTTCTCGTGCTCGGCCTTCATCAGGATCACGCCACCGCGCGGGCCGCGCAGGGACTTGTGGGTGGTCGAGGTGACGAAGTCGGCGAAGGGCACCGGGTTCGGATACACGCCGGCTGCGATCAGGCCAGCGTAGTGGGCCATGTCGACCATGAAGTAGGCGCCGACTTCCTTGGCGATCCTGGCGAAGCGCTCGAAGTCGATGCGCAGCGAGTACGCCGAGGCACCAGCGATGATCAGCTTGGGCTTCTTCTCACGGGCCAGGCGTTCCATGGCGTCGTAGTCGATTTCTTCCTTTTCGTTCAGGCCGTAGGAAACCACGTTGAACCACTTGCCCGACATGTTCAGTGCCATGCCGTGGGTCAGGTGGCCGCCTTCTGCCAGCGACATGCCCATGATGGTGTCGCCCGGCTTCAACATGGCGAAGAACACGCCCTGGTTGGCTTGGGAACCGGAGTTCGGTTGCACGTTGGCGGCTTCGGCGCCGAACAGGGCCTTCAGGCGATCGATGGCCAGCTGCTCGGCCACGTCCACGAATTCACAGCCGCCGTAGTAGCGCTTGCCCGGATAACCTTCGGCGTACTTGTTGGTCAGCTGCGAACCTTGCGCTTCCATCACGGCCGGCGAGGTGTAATTTTCCGAGGCGATCAGCTCGATGTGATCCTGCTGACGGGTGTTTTCCTTCTGGATGGCAGACCACAGGTCGGGATCGACTTTCGCGAGAGTCTGGTTCTTGTCAAACATGGTGTTTCTCCAAATTGATGAGCTGCGGCCGAAGATCGCGTCACCGGCAGCATGCGGACATGCCGGGTGCTCGACTTCCGAAATCGAATGAGGGCCTGAAAAAAAGAGTGGGATTGCGGGCAGCCTCAGTCGTACTGTCCATTCGGCTGCCCAGGCGCACGGCTGTTGAAATCTCACGCTTCCCGATGGATCCCCATCTTGGCCGCTTTTACACGGCGTTTCGCCAGTCACGTGAGACGAAATGGTGAGCGCATTGTAGTGAAACGGGGCGATTTGGGCAAGAACCATGGTGGCCGCGCAACAGCCCCCCGCTCCAAGGCCGATATGAAAGAAAAAGCGAGAGAACCATTGGAAAAAGCGAGCCCATCCTCGTAAAAAGCGGCTTTGGGCTACAATTTCGCTTCGTTCGTTTTTACCTCCGGACTGTCGGTGTGAAGCTTTATCCCGTTTCCCGACCCGGCACCGGTGCCACCGCCACACAACAGGAGAATCAAGAGATGGTCGTGTTGATTACAGGAGCAACCGCAGGCTTCGGCGCCGCCATGGCGCGCAAATTTGCCGGCAACGGCCACAAGGTGATTGCCGCCGGTCGCCGCAAGGAGCGCCTGGATGAGCTGGTCAAGGAACTGGGGGCGGACAGGGTGCTGCCGCTGGTGCTGGACGTGACCAGCAAGGACTCGATCAACGCCGGCCTGGCCAGCCTGTCGGGTGAGTGGAAGCAGGTCGACGTGCTGGTCAACAACGCCGGCCTGGCGCTGGGCCTGGGCCCGGCCCACGAAGTGGCGCTGTCGGACTGGGAAACCATGATCGACACCAACGTCAAGGGCTTGGTCACCATCACCCACGCCCTGCTGCCGGAGATGGTCAAGCGCGGCAGCGGCACCATCATCAACCTGGGCTCGGTGGCGGGGGCCTATCCGTATCCGGGCGGCAACGTCTACGGCGCCACCAAGGCCTTCGTCGACCAGTTCACCCTGAACCTGCGCGCCGACCTGGTGGGCACCGGCGTACGCGCTACCAACCTGGCCCCCGGCCTGTGCGGCGGCACCGAGTTCTCCAACGTGCGCTTCAAGGGCGATGATGGCGCGGCGGCCAAGGTCTATGAAGGAACCACCCCGCTGACGGCTGAAGATATCGCCGAAGCGGCCTTCTGGGTCGCTACCATGCCCGCCCATGTGAACATCAATTACATGGAACTGATGCCGACCTGCCAGGGCTTCAGCCCCTTCAACATCAAGCGCAAACAATAAGGGATGTGGAGTAAAATGGCGTTTTTGCCGAGGGCGCCCAGGCGCCGCAGGAACGCCATTTTCACCCGTTCCCGGGGCAGCGGTCGGTATGCCCCCTGTCCGCTTGCCTGCCGGCAATACCTTGATTGCTTGATTTCCCTGTTTCTTTTGCCGCTGCCACAGCAGACTTTCCAATAACAAGAAGCATATGAGTGCCGCCAGTAGTCCATTCCACTGGAACATCCGGGTCTATTACGAAGACACCGACACCGGAGGCGTGGTCTTCTACGCCAACTACCTGAAGTTCTTCGAGCGCGCCCGCACGGAATGGCTGCGCTCCTTGGGCTTCCAGCAGCAACACCTGGCCGAGACCACCGGCGCCCTCTTCGTGGTCAGGAATACCAGCGTCGACTATCTCTCGCCCGCCCGTCTGGACGATGAACTCCGCCTGACCGTGGTGGTCGAAAAATGTCGAAATGCTTCCATGCAGTTCGTGCAGGAAGCCTGGCGCCTGCCGTCGGGGGACGGTCAGCCCGAGTTGCTGGCGCGTGGCAGCATCACCGTCGCCTGCGTGGACCAGACCACTTTCCGTCCACGCCCAATTCCTGACGAAGTGCTGACTTGCATCAAGAAGAGCACATGATGTCAACGGAAAAGCTCATCCGCGCCTTTATGGCTCAGGGATCCATGCCTGCTCGCAGCATGTTCTCACCGGCTGGGACGATCTGCCTCAGGGAAAACTTCTGTCCGTATTTGCCGTCTTTTGTTTCGTATTGCTGGCACGCCAACTGAACCAAACAAAACAAAAGATTTTTAACTCTCGACTTTCCTTTCAAACGCCGCCTCCAAGCCGCCACACTTTCCCATGAATGTCACACAAGACCTGTCCTTCATTTCACTGATCGCAAACGCGTCCGTCCTGGTGCAACTGGTGATGTTGCTGCTGCTGTCGGCCTCGGTCACCAGCTGGACCTACATCTTCCGCAAGATGTTCACCATCCGCTCGGCCCGTGTGCAGACCGAGGAATTCGAGCGCGTCTTCTGGTCTGGCGGCAACCTTTCGGCGCTGTACCAGGATGCCCTGTCCAACCGCCGCAAGGCCGGTGGCGCCGGTGGTGCGCTGGAGCGCATCTTCCAGGCCGGCATGGGTGAATTCACCAAGGCCAAGGCGTCGGTGGCAGCGCGTGGTGGTGCGGTCGATCCCGGCCTGCTGCTCGACGGCGCCCGCCGTGCCATGCGTGCGGCCTACCAGCGCGAGATGGATGCGCTGGAATCGCACCTGGCCTTCCTGGCCTCGGTCGGCTCGGTCTCCCCGTACGTGGGCCTGTTCGGTACCGTCTGGGGCATCATGAACGCCTTCCGTGGCCTGGCCAACGTGCAGCAGGCCACCCTGGCTGCGGTCGCGCCCGGCATTGCCGAAGCCCTGATCGCCACCGCCATCGGCCTGTTCGCGGCGATTCCGGCGGTGGTGGCCTACAACCGCTATTCGCACGATATCGACCGTCTGGCGATCCGCTTCGAGAGCTTCATCGAAGAGTTCTCCAACATCTTGCAACGTCAGGCACGCTAATGGCTGGCTCATCGATGCGCGGGGGGCGTCCCCGCAAGTTCAAGTCCGAGATCAACGTCGTGCCCTACATCGACGTGATGCTGGTGCTGCTCATCATCTTCATGGTGGCCACCCCCATTACGAATCCCAGCGTGATCAACCTGCCGACGGCCGGCAAGTCCACGCAGCCGCCCTCGGATTACATCGAGATTGCCTTGAAACCCAACGCCCAGGCCAGCATCCGCATCAATGGCCCCAAGAGCGGTGGCAAGAAGGCCGAGACCGTGACCGGCAAGACCGACCTGGCCGAGCGCCTGCGCAAGCTGCATGAAGACAATCCGGACCTGGCCGTGATGATCTCGGCCGACAAGGACATCAAGTACGACGATGTGGTGCAGGTCATCTCGGAAGCCAAGAAACAAGGAATCGCGCGGGTCGGCCTGGCCACCAAGTAAGCGCACAGCCGAGTGATATGAGCGATAACGCACACTACACCATCCCCAAGCCGCCCGGCCGCTGGCGCGCCATCACGCTGGCGCTGGTGATGCACGTGGCCTTGTTCCTGTTCTTCTGGATCGGCATCCGCTGGCAGAGCGAAACGCCGCTGACGGTGGAAGCCGAGATCTGGGATCCGCAATACAAGGAAGCCGCACCGCTGCCCACGCCGCCGCAACCGGAGCCGCAGCCGGTCGTGGTCGAGCCGCCGCAACCCCAGCCGCAGCCGCAACCTGAACCCAAGCCCGTTGCGCCCAAGGTGATCGACGAACCCAAGGTCGAGAAACCCGATATCGCCTTGCAGAAGGAGAAGGAAAAAAAGCGCAAGGAAGAGCAGGAAAAGCAGCAGCGCCTGGAACAGGAAAAGGCCGACAAGCTCAAGGCCGAGAAGGAAAAGGCCGACCGCGAGAAGAAGGAACAGGCCGAAAAGGACAAGGCTGATCGCGAGAAGAAGGAAAAGCTGGAAGCCGACAAGCAGAAGAAGCTGAAGGAAGAGAAGCAGAAGGAAGAAGAAGCAAGGAAGAAGGCCGACGCCGAGAAGCAGGCTGCCGAGAAGAAGAAGCAGCAAGCCGCAGCCGACGCCAAGGCGGCAGAGCAGCGTCGCCAGGAAGACTTGAAACGAATGATGGGCCAGGCCACCAGTGCCACCGGCGGCAACGGCACGGCTGCGAAGTCGCAAGGTCCGAAGGGCAGCCCCAACTACGCCAACAAGTTGCGCGCGGTCATCAGGAGCAACACGGTCTTCGACAATAGCGGCGTCAGTGGAAACCCCGCCGGGGAGTACACTGTCGAATTGTTCCCGGACGGGACGGTGCGCAGCGTACGTGTGAACAAGCCTTCAGGTGTCCCGGGCTTCGACGATGCCGTGCGCACTGCCGTCATGAAGTCACAGCCCTTCCCGGCCGACACGGATGGCAAGGTACCGTCCAGCTTCACATTCACCCATTATCCGAAAGATCAGTAACCGATGATTAAAGCCCGTTACCTGACCCTGAGCCTGACCCGCATCGCCGCCGCCACCGTGGCCGTGGCCGGCCTGTCCTTCGCCCCGGCCTCGCAGGCGCAGATCCGCTTCGAGATCACCGGCGTGGGTGCCTCGCAGATTCCGGTGGCCATTGCCGCCTTCCCCGGCGAGGAGTCGGCCCCGCAACAGATCACCTCGGTGGTCAAGGCCGACCTGGCCAGGAGCGGCATCTTCAAGCTGATCGACAACAGTGATGCGCTCTCGGACTCCTCGGCCATCAACTATGCCGACTGGCAAAAGCGCGGCGCCAATGCGCTGGCCGTGGGCAGCGTCACGCGCCTGGCCGATGGCCGCTTCGACGTGCGTTATCGCCTCTTCGATACGGTACAGTCGACCCAGCTCTCGGCCCTGTCCATCGGTGCCCAGCCGCAACTGCTGCGCCTGACCGCACACAAGATCGCCGACGACATCTACCAGAAACTGACCGGCATTCCCGGCATCTTCTCCACCCGCATCTCCTACGTGACCAAGTCGGGCAACGAATACCGCCTGGAAGTCGCCGATGCCGATGGTGAAGGTACGCAAGTGGCACTGCGCTCCAACGAGCCCATCATCTCGCCGGCCTGGTCGCCGGACGGCACCAAGGTCGCCTATGTTTCCTTCGAGATGAAGAAGCCGGTGGTCTACATCCAGAACCTGGTCACCCGCCAGCGCTCCATCGTTGCCAACTTCAAGGGCAGCAACTCGGCCCCGGCCTGGTCGCCGGACGGCTCGCGCCTGGCCGTAGCCCTGACCCGCGATGGACTGACCCAGGTCTACCTCATCAATGCCGACGGTTCGGGCCTGCGTCGCCTGACCAACAGTTCCGGCATCGATACCGAGCCGCAGTTCTCGCCCGATGGCGGCAGCATCTATTTCACCAGCGATCGCAGCGGCGGCCCGCAAATCTACAAGGTGGGCCTGGATGGTGGTACGCCCCAGCGCGTCACCTTCAATGGCAGCTACAACATCAGCCCGCGCATTTCGCCTGACGGCAAGACGCTGGCCTTCATCTCGCGTCGCGACGGTCTGTTCCAGCTGTATGCGCTGGATCTGACCAATGGCCAGGAGATTCGTCTCTCCGACGGTGGCCGCGACCAGTCGCCCAGCTTTGCGCCCAATGGCAAATACATCATGTACGCGACGGAATCTGGTCGTCGCGGATCCCTGGCCGTCGTCTCTGTTGATGGCCGAGTCAAACAGCGTCTGACGACGCAGGCCGGTGATATCAGGGAACCGACCTGGGGTCCGTTCATGAAATAAAGAAATCCAATATCACTTTCATCACGACAAGGAGAAATCCAAAATGCGCACTATCAGTACCTTCGCCCTCATCGTCTCCAGCGCTGTTCTGCTGGCCGCCTGCTCGTCGACCAAGCTGGACGACAAGGCCAACGCTCCCGTGCAGAACGGCGCCAGCAACGGCGCTGACACCCGCGCCGTGGGCACTGTCAACGCTGGTTCCGTCGATCCGCTGAACGACCCGCAAGGCGTGCTGGCCAAGCGTAGCGTGTACTTCGACTATGACAGCTACACCGTCAAGCCGGAATACCGTACCGTCATCGAAAACCACGCCAAGTACCTGGTGGCCCACAAGGACCGCAAGGTGATCATCCAGGGCAACACCGATGATCGCGGCGGCGCCGAATACAACCTGGCCCTGGGCCAGAAGCGTGCTGAAGCCGTCCGCAAGGCACTGGTCCTGCTGGGCGTGTCGGATGCCCAGGTGGAAGCGGTTTCCTTCGGCAAGGAAAAGCCCAAGGCACTGGGCCAGGATGAAGCGTCCTACGCCGAGAACCGTCGCGCTGACATCGCTTACCAATAATCGTCATGTATACCGCTTTCAAACTGAAATCGGTAACCGTGGCGGCCATGCTGGCCGCCACGGCTTTCCTACCGCTTACCGCCCGTGCCGGCCTGTTTGATGATGACGAGGCGCGCAAGGCCATCCTGGACATGCGTTCCAAGATCGAGGCCCTGCAGCGTGACGTCGCCAACAAGGCTGACAAGAACAGTGTCCTGACCCTTTCTGATCGCAATGACAATCTGCAATCCCAGATTGCGGCGCTGCGTGGCCAGATCGAGGTGCTGACCAACGAGATCACCAACGCCCAGCAACGCCAGAAGGATTTCTACGTCGACCTGGATGCCCGCCTGCGCAAGCTGGAGCCGCAACAGGTGCAGGTGGATGGCCAGACGGTCGCTGTGGGCGTGTCCGAACAGCAGGCCTATGATGCGGCCCTGTCGCAGTTCAAGGGTGGCGATTACAAGGGGGCGGCCAATGCCTTTGCCGACTTCCTCAAACGCTATCCGCAATCGGCCTATGCCGCCTCGGCGCAATACTGGCAAGGCAATGCCTTGTACGCCCAGCGCGACTACAAGGGAGCCATTGCTGCGCAGCAGGTGGTGGTGAAGAATTATCCGGACAACCCCAAGGCTGCTGACGCCCTGCTCAACATCGCCAGTTCGCAAGCCGAACTGAAGGACAAGGCAGCGGCCAAGAAGACCCTGGAACAGTTGATCGCCAAGTATCCGAACACCCCTGCCGCGCAGACCGGCAAGGACAGGATGGCCTCGCTCAAGTAAGGCATTCGGCTGTCTGTTCTGGCGTGACACGCGACCGATGGTCGTTTGTGACGCCAAGGTGTTGACACCAGCGATAGCATTTGCCTATAATAGCGGTCTTTCGGGTCGTTAGCTCAGTTGGTAGAGCAGCGGACTTTTAATCCGTTGGTCGCAGGTTCGAGTCCCGCACGGCCTACCAGGAATTTGCAGTAGAAAAGAAAGCACTTACGAGAAATCGGAGTGCTTTTTTTTCGTCCGTAGCTACGGACTGCCCATTCAAAAACTGGTCTTTGCCGGAATTCTGCCGGAACCGGAAAATCCAGACCAAGCGTTCGATCAACTCACTGGGGGACGGCAAATGACCAACATCCTCGCAGGCCCCCTGCCTCAGGATCGCTTCGCCCCATTCACCAGACTCTCCGCACCGATCTCCGCAATCCTGCGCGCCCCCGTCAAGGTCATGGCCACCTGCATCTCCTTGGCAAAGAGTCCCAGCACATTCTCCACCCCGGCCTGCCCCTGCGCCGCCAGCGCATAAATGAAGGCACGCCCCAGCATCACCGTATCAGCCCCCAAGGCCAACAGGCGCACTACGTCCAACCCCGAGCGCACGCCTGAATCCACCAGGATGGCGAGCTCGCCCTTGACCGCGCTGGCAATCTCCGGCAAGGCGCGCGCGGTCGAGAGTACGCCGTCGAGCTGGCGTCCGCCATGGTTGGAAACCACAATCCCGTCAGCACCGAAACTGACCGCCTGGCGCGCATCTTCGGGATCGAGAATGCCCTTGAGCAGCATCTTTCCCTGCCACGAGTCACGTATCCATTGCAGGTCATGCCAGCCAATGCCCGGATCGAAATTGGCCCCCAGCCAGCCCACATAATCCTCCAGCCCGGTCTTCTTGTTGAGATAGGCGGAGACATTGCCCAGATCATGCGGACGCCCCAGCACACCCACATCCCACGCCCAGCGCGGATGCGTGATGGCCTGCAAATAGCGGCGCAGCGCCGCATTCGGCCCTGACATGCCCGAGTGCCGGTCACGATAACGCGCCCCCGGCACCGGCATGTCCACCGTAAACACCAGCGTACGCACCCCCGCTGCCCAGGCGCGGTCCAGCACATTTTTCATGAAGCCGCGATCCTTCAACACATACAACTGGAACCAGATCGGCTGCGTCACCGCCTGCTGCACCTCTTCGATGGGGCACACCGACACCGTCGACAAGGTGAAGGGAATGCCCGCCTTCTCCGCCGCCCGCGCCGCCTGTACTTCGCCGCGCCGCGCATACATCCCGGTCAGGCCCACAGGCGAGAGCGCCAGCGGCATGGTCAGCGACTGGCCCAGCAAGGTGGTGGAGAGATCAACCTCGCCCACTTCCTTCAACACGCGCTGACGCAAGGCCAGCTGGCGCAGGTCCAGCGAATTGCGCGCCAGCGTGTGTTCATCGTAGGCGCCGCCGTCGATGTAATCGAACAGGAAGCGCGGCAAGCGCCGCCGGGCGGCTTCGCGGTAATCGTGAGTGGACGAGATGATCATGACGGTCCTTGTCAAGGTGAAGGAAATGCGTTCCGGACTGCCGCGGCACGACGCGCGCGGGCGGGGGCTTCCTCGATGTCCAGCAGGCGCTGCTGCACGAACTCGAGATGGGCATTGGCATGCTGACGGGCTTCCTCGGCGCGGCCGGCGAGGATGGCATCGAGGATCTGACGATGCTGCAAATCCAGCTGGGCCACGATGTCGGGCAGCCGGTACAGTTGCCGCAAGGTGTCGGCAATGCTGATTTCCAGCAGCCGCAAGAGACCCGACATCACCTGCCGCAGCACCACATTGCGCGAAGCCTGGGCAATGGCAAGATGAAAGGCCGCATCGGTGCGAGCCTGGGCGGCCAGGTCATCGAGCGGTGCGGTGGAGACGGCCAGGTAGGCCTGCTGCAGCCGCCGCTTGTCTTCCTCGCTGGCGCGCAGGGCAGCGAAATAGGCAGCATCGCCTTCCAGCGAAAACCGGATCTCGGTCACGTCCTTCCAGTAACCGGCATCGCTGCGCGCCAGCGGCGCCAGCGGTTGCAGGGCCTCGGCAATCGGATCGGTCAGTGCCGCGTGCTCATCTGCAGCGAGGAAGGTGCCACCGCCATGACGTGCTACCAGCACGCCCCGGCTGGTGAGCACGCCGATGGCCTCGCGCAGGGATGAGCGCGAGACGCCGAATTCCGCGGCCAGCGCCCGTTCAGACGGTAGCTTCTGGCCCGGCGCCAGCGCCCGCCGGGCGATCAGGCTGGCCAGGCGGTCAACCAGGGGAGAGGCTGTCATGGGCGGCTCGCTTTCTTGGTGGTCGGACCACTTGCGGAGGACGTGAGGAGAACTTGAGCCCGATTGTAGAGGCACCCAGACAGAATGCACAAAGCGTTTGCAAAGTGGTCCGACCACTCATGCACGCCATGGTGCGCAGGCAGTCCCCCGGCGCAACGTCCCGCCTCGCGAAAAATAGCGCAAACCTTCATCTTTTTTCGGGAGACCGGGGCGCAACGGCAGCAGGTACGCCGATGCCTGCCGAATCCTTCATTTGACCCATGCGGCCATGGACGTGCTCACCAACGAGGCGTAGCGCCTGGCCTACTGAGCCTGGCGCGGCGCAGGCAGGCCGAGCTTGTCGAGGAATTCGCCGACGATGGGCTCCCGGATTTCCGGTCCGCGCGCAAAGAGCGTGTGCCCGTTCCGGGTGAAGGGTGGCAAGAGGCGCGGATCGGCGTGACGGCGATCCTATATACTGCAGCCTTCCCCGACTCCCGCAGCGACCATGTCCGAGCAAGCCCCCGAACCGATCTTCCCCGATGACGCCGTTGCCGGTGCCGACACCATCCCTGCCCCGCGTGCGTGGATCGTGCTGCAGAACGTGCAGGAAGTCGACACCTGGATCGACACCTACAACCGCGAACTGCAGGCCGTGGTCTTCCGCCACAAGATCAATACCGTCAACGCCGGCCAGGGCATCTGCTTCACGCTGGAGCTGGGCGGCGAGATCTACCTGCACACCACGCCCGAAGGCCAGATCCTGCTGGACGTGAGCGAAGAGGCTTCCTGGGCCGCCCCGGTCATCAGCGCCGCCGCCAACGTGGCCGCACCGGCCGGCAGTGTCTGGGTGCTGCCGCCGGATACGCTCACGCAGCTGATCCTGGGCCTGTCGGGGCTGATTGCCACGTCGCAGTTCGTCCTGCGACATGAGTATCGACTGGGCAAGGGCTTGCGGCCCAACTACTGAAGCGCACACCCCACCTGAGCGAAAGCAAGCACGATGAAAGAACGTACCCTGATCGCCGCCGGCGCGCTGAACATGTTCGTGGCCGTCGGCTGTGGCGCCTTTGGCGCACATGGCCTGAAGAAAATGATTTCCGCAGAGATGCTGGCCATCTGGCATACCGCCGTGACCTACCAGGTCATGCACGCCCTGGGCATGATCGCCGTCGCCCTGCTGATGCCGCGCATGGCCGGTACCGCGCTGACCTGGGCCGGCAGGCTGATGCTGGCAGGCATCGTCATCTTCAGCGGCAGCCTCTACCTGCTGGCCCTGACCGGCACGCGCATCCTCGGAGCGATCACTCCCCTGGGGGGCGTGGCCTTCCTGGCGGCCTGGCTGCTGGTGGCGTGGGCAGCACTGAAGAGCCGGTAAGCTGTACGCAGACTGCCATCGACCGGCATTAAGCCAGATTGAATGCTCAATGCAGAAGCATTAAACCGCCGTTAACGATGCGCAAAGGCAGCCGCTCAGGCCGCGGCACCGCTCAAGGCTTCCTTGACCAGTTCATCGATCTCGCCGGTGATGTTGGAGAGCACCCCGGCCACCACCGAGAATTCCTTGCCGGCCTGGCCCGAGCGGGCTGCCACGATGCGGGCGTTGAAGGCCACCATCTTGGCTTCGCGCGCGATGGTTTCGATGTCGGTCATGATGCCGCGCAGCTGCTCGCGCATGAGCCGTGCATGTTTCTTGGACTGCGCTTCATAGACCGCCGTGATCTCGTTCAACACCGCCAGCAAGGGCGTGGTTTCCTGCACCAGTTGTTCCAGCAGGGCCGGTGCGGTCTTCAGTTTGTCTTCGATGGCATTGAGCGCGCGCTGGGCCAGTTCGGCGAAGGCGGTGATGCGGGCATCGCCCCGGCTGCGTCCGAAATACACCTCTTCCAGTTCCGGACAGAATACGCCGGGCAAGCCGGCCGAGCGCCGGATCAGGGCCGTGTGCGCGCTGCGAAACAGCGCCAGCGCTTCGCGCGCTGTGGCGCACGCCTCCTGCTGGCCCTGAGCGGCCAACACAGCGTAGAGCACCAGCCGCTGCGAGGTGAAACGGCGGCGGCCCGAGAGATTGATCAAGGCCCCGAACACCTCGCCGGACAGCGGTGCGGATTCGGGCGGTTCAGCCCCTGCGGCGGGGCTCTCCTCGATGACAGCCAGGCTGCTCATGAACATCTCCTTCCCATGCAATTGATCGCCGGCTCAAGCGGCCTCGCGCGCCGGATGCGCCTGCTTGCGATACAGGAATTCCAGCACCGCCGTGCGATAGGCACCATATTGCGCATCCTGCGCCAGGGTGACGCGGTCACGCGGACGCGGCAGCTTCACCTCCACGATCTCACCGATGGTTGCGGCGGGACCGTTGGTCATCATCACGATGCGGTCCGACAGCAGCACGGCCTCATCCACATCGTGGGTCACCATCACCACCGTGGAGTCGGTCTTGGCGACGATCTTCAACAACTCATCCTGCAGATGGGCGCGCGTGAGGGCATCCAGCGCGCCGAAGGGTTCATCCATCAGCAAGACCTTGGGCTCCATGGCCAGCGCACGGGCAATGCCCACGCGCTGCTTCATGCCGCCGGAGATTTCATTGGGGCGCTTGCTCTCGGCGGCGGTCAGGCCCACCAGCGCCAGCGCGGCACGGGTACGGTCGCGTAACTGGGTGCGATTTTCGGTCGCCCCGAAGACACGCTCCACACCGAGATAGATGTTTTCGTAGCAGGTCAGCCAGGGCAGCAGCGAATGGTTCTGGAACACCACCGCACGTTCCGGCGCCGGGCCGCCGATCTCGCGGTTGGCACAGAGCAGCACGCCCTCGCTGGGCTGGAGCAGACCCGCAATCAGGTTCAGCAAGGTCGACTTGCCGCAACCGGAGTGGCCGATCAGGGTGACGAACTCGCCCTTGGCCACCGTCAGGTTGATCTCACGCAGGGCATGGAAGACGCCCTTCCTGGTGTGGAACACCATCTCCACACCGTGGATGTCGATGAATTTGCCGTTGAGGTTGTCCATGATCCGCGTCCCTTAGTTGTTGACCTGCTCGTAGGTAAATGCCTTGGCCAGCGCCACCAGCAACTGTTCCAGCACCAGCCCCACCACCCCGATGACAACGATGGCGATGATGATGTGCGGCACGTTCAGGTTGTTCCATTCATCCCAGACCCAGAAGCCGATGCCCACGCCCCCGGTCAGCATCTCGGCGGCCACGATCACCAGCCAGGCGGTACCGATGGAAAGACGTACGCCGGTCAGCATGTAGGGCAATACCGAGGGAAAGAGAATCTTGGTCAGCACCTTCCATTCGGAGAGATTCAAGACCCGCGCCACGTTCATGTAATCCTGCGGCACGCGCTGCACACCGACGGCGGTGTTGATGATCATCGGCCAGATCGAACAGATGAAGATCGACCAGATCGCCGCCGGATTGGCCGACTTGAAGACCAGCAGGCCAATGGGCAGCCAGGCCAGCGGCGAGACCGGACGCAGCAGACTGATGATGGGGCCGAACATGCGCGAGAGGAATTCCACCCGGCCGATCGCAAAGCCCAGCGGAATGCCCACCAGCGCCGCCAGCCCGAAGCCCATGCCAACCCGCTGCAGCGAGGCCAGCACGTTCCAGCCTATGCCCTGGTCATTGGGACTGTTGCGGTAGAAGGGATCGGAGAACATCACGCCCGCCTCCTTCAGGGTCACCCATGGCGTGGGGAAACTGGCGGTCTTCAAGGCGATGATCTGCCATACCAGCACCAGCAGCGCCATACCCAGGAGCGGTGGCACCACGCGCATGAACAGACCGCCAGCGGCAAGCTTCCTGCGCAGGCTGCGCGTCCTGGCAGGGCAGGCGGCGGGCGCTGTCAGCGCCTGGTTGGCGGGCGCCGTGCGCGCCGGCTCGATGGCGACAACAGATCCGCCATGGCTGTTGCCGGCGGGCTTGGCGTTGTCACCCATGATGCTTTCTGCGACTGCACTCATCGTTTTCCCCTTGCTCGATATACTTCACCGTAATGGCTCCGGCCTGCGGCCACAGCTGCTTACACCTTGATCTTGAAGGACTGCGCGTAGGCCGCCGGATTCTTGCCGTCCCACACGATGCCATCCACCAGTTTCGAACTGCGCATCACCTCCTTGGGCAGCGGTGTCTTGGTCATGGCGGCGGCCTCCTTGTAGAGATCGATCTGGTTCACCGATTTGGCCACGGCCAGGTAATCCGGATCGCTCTTCAACAGGCCCCAGCGGCGATGCTGGGTCATGAACCACATGCCGTCGGAGAGGAAGGGGAAGTTGACCTGGCCTTCTTCATAGAACTTCATGTAGTTGGGATCGTCCCAGGTCTTGCCCAGGCCGTTCTGGTAGCGGCCGAGGATGCGCTGGTCGATCACGTCCTTGCTGGTGTTCACATAGGACTTGTCGGCGATCACTTCGGCCATCTTGTTCTTGTTGACCAGTGAAGCATCGATCCACTTGCTGGCCTCCAGGATGGCAGCCATCATCGCGCGGCAGGTGTTGGGGTATTTCTGTACGAATTCGCGCGAAGTGCCCAGCACCTTCTCCGGATGGTCCTTCCAGATGTCCTGGGAAGTGATGGCGGTGATGCCCACGCCATCGACAATGGCGCGATGCCCCCAGGGTTCGCCCACGCAGAAGCCATCCATGTTGCCCACCCGCATATTGGCCACCATCTGCGGCGGCGGCACGGTGATGACCTTGGCGTCCTTCATCGGATTGATGCCATTGGCGGCCAGCCAGTAATACAGCCACATGGCGTGGGTGCCGGTGGGGAAGGTCTGGGCAAAGGTGTATTCGCGCTTCTCGGTCTGCATGAGCTTGTAGAGCGAGGCACCATCGACGGCCCCCTTCTCGGCCAGCTTTTTGGACAAGGTGATGGCCTGGCCATTGTGGTTCAGCCCCATCAACACGGCCATGTCCTTTTTCTGTCCGCCGATACCCAGCTGCACACCGTAGATCAGGCCATACAGCACGTGGGCCGCGTCCAGTTCGCCGTTGGTGAGCTTGTCGCGCACGCCGGCCCAGGAGGCTTCCTTGCTGGGGACGATCTTGATGCCGTACTTCTTGTCGAAACCCAGCACCGAGGCCATCACCACCGAGGCGCAATCGGTCAGGGGGATGAAGCCGATTTTGACTTCTTCCTTTTCGGGCTTGTCCGAACCGGCCGCCCAGGCACCGCCCGGCGCCAGGCCCAGCATGCCGCCACCGGCGGCCACTGCGGCACCCTGCACAAGCGTGCGGCGCTTGCCGTTGACTCCGGCGGCTGCCGTGATCGTCTGGCCTTGTGCGCCTTGCTTGCCCGACAGCGGCGCGCCTGCCTTGTCCACCTGACTCCTGGATTCCATAGCACCTTTCCCCTTGCGTTGCGGTTTGATGAAAGCCCAAACAAAAAAGGCGTGTCCCGACATGGATGAGCCATATCGGAAGACGCCTTTGTCCTGGAGGGCAGGACCGCCATTGGCCGCACCCTCACATTGCTTGCGCATTGCTGCGCTTTGTACGGAGTTCAGCAAAGAGCGTGCCAGAACCGGATCACCGACCGTAAAGCCTTGCCGGCACTGCGATTGCGGGCAGCCTCCAGGCGTGCCAGGGCGGCCGGCAGCAGCTGTCCGGCGCGATCAAATCGGGCGCGGGCCGCACTTCCATTGTGCTTTGCACCAAGTTGGCAGCGCTCGCTGGGGCGCGGTTACCTACCCGCGCTTGCCGGGTTTTCCTACAGCACATTGCGTGGCGCGCTGATCGTGCCGCGGCCGCGCTCCCCCTAAGATGGGTCCAGCTTCACGATTGACCCGGCGCTTGCACCCTGGCGGGCAAGAACGAACTCAATAAGAAAGGAGAACCTCCATGACCCTCGGTACCATCCTGCTCATCGTCCTGATCCTGATCCTGCTGGGCGTGATTCCGGCCTGGCCGCACAGTCGCGGCTGGGGCTATGGTCCCAGCGGTATTGCTGGCACCATCGTCATCATCCTGCTGATCCTGCTACTGCTGGGCAAGATATAAGGCGGGGCGACAGTTGGGCCTGTCCGACTGTCCTGCGCCCCTACCCTCCCCTCCCGCAAGCCTGATACCATCCGGTGGCGGACGGGAAAACGGCGCGGTCGGTGCCTGTCACCGACCGCGCCGTTTGCTTGTGCGCGTCGCCTCGCAATGTGCCGAGGCCAGCTCACGCGATCGGCCCCCTGTCCCGTAACGTGATGAGGCTGACACCAGATGAACAATAAATTGCTCGCTTCCACCCTGCCCGCTTTCCTGGCGGCCCTGACCATGCTCTGCGCCGGTACCACGCACGCCGCTGAAGAAGATGTCAGCCAATCCGATCCGCCACGCTGGTATCAGGAGGACAACAGCCCGCAACAGCGCCTGGACAACCTCAACAAGGAAACCGCTGCCGCCTATGCGCAAGCGAAGAAGGAGTGCCTCAAGCTCAAGAGGAAGGAGGCCGCAGCCTGCCGCCAGCAGGCCGCCGAGGCCAGGAAGCAGGACACGGCGCGCGCCCTGCGCATCTTCAATGATTACAAGGCGGCCCAGCCCGAGACTACCCCGACCAAACCGGCAGCACACTCCCACTCACGCAAGCGCGCTGCCCGATAAGCCGGCCCATGCCCATGCAGCAGATGCGACAACGCCGCCACGGGTCACCCCGTGGCGGCGTTGTTGATGTGGCTGCCCCTGTTGTCAGGGCAGCGCCAGCGGATTATTTGCCGACCTGATTGCCGATCACACCGCCCACGGCGGCACCGCCGACGGTCCCGATGGCGCTGCCACCGGTGAGTACGGCGCCACCCACGGCACCGGCACCGGCACCGATGGCGGTGTTCTTGTCCTGCTGGGTCATGCCGCTGCAACCGGTCAGGGCGGCAAAGGCACAGATGGCGACCGAGGTCACTGCCAGTTTCTGCATGGTCTTCATGATGACTCCTTCCTCTTTATCCAATGAGAGAATGCGGCCGCCGCTCAGGTCGACGGGCGCATGATCACGCGCGGCCGCCGAGGCTGCGCATGATCACGATAAACCGGTATGCTGGGTGCGGCCTTGGCGTTGCCGCGTTGCCCATCCCCTGCCTTGCCTTCGGCACGGGCGCCATAGAGCAAGACGGCATTCTGCAGGGATTTGGAGCGCCGGGTCTCGGCCATGTCCATGTAACGGAATTTTTTCTGCCCCAGCGTATGCAGACGCGCCGCATCGACCGGCATGTGACGGTCCATCGTGGAAGCCGACCAGCGCGCAGCGCCGTCAACGGTTTGGGGAGTTTCAGCGAAGGCGTGAGAGGCGAAAGCCGAAGCGGCTGCCAGCATGCAAATACCGACTGTTTTTTTCATGGTCTGCCCTTTCAGGGATCCCTTCTGGCGGTGAGCAAAAATTTCATGCGGCAAACCGTGAACTCTTTGGCAATTCACGGCTCTACCAGCACCATGACCACATGGTCGCGGAAATTGCTGCATCACAAAATCAGCCGTTTCCGATATTGGTGTAGGCGTTTTCCTACAAGCGCTTCCGGCATCCTCTTCCCGACCCGCACGCCCTGCCGGAACATCCGGGTCAGGAGACTCAGTCCTTGGCCGCTTCCTTGGCATCACCATAGGTCTTCTGGACATTGCCCTCGACCTGCTTGGCGGCGCCCTTGACCTGCTGGCTGGTATTGCCGGTCAGCTCACCGGTCTTCTGCTGCACCTTGCCTGCCGCTTCCTTCAAGCTGCCTTTGATCTGGTCCTTGTTCATGATGGCTCCTTTGGATTGTTTGCCTGATGGTCATCCGGCGTCGCACTGGGCGCACTGCCGGCTCCGTCACGTCTTGCGGCCCGTCGGGCGGTGTGTGACGATGAATCCATGGTAACGATGAGCCTTTGGCGGCGACATAAGAGAGTCGCCCTTTCGCGCGTAGGAAAAAACGAAAACCCGTGACGGAAAAACGGACCGCACAGAAAAACTCACCAAAACGCAGAAAGCCGCCCTGGGGGCGGCTTTCAGAGGGGATGACTGGATCGTGAAGGCAGTGCTGCGCAGGCCCTTCAGGTCTCGCTGGAGACCAGCTCGGGACGGATCGGCAGGCTGATGCTGATGAGCGCCCCCTTGCCCGGCGTGGAGCGGATATCGACCTCTCCGCCAAAGAACGTGGCCCGTTCGCGCAGACCGCGCAGACCGTAGGTCTTGTGGTTGTCGCGCCGCTCTTCGGGAATACCCACGCCATCGTCACGCACGGTCAGCGCCACGTGATCCTCGTCGACGTCGAGGATCACGTCGACCTTGCTGGCCTTGGCGTGCTTGGTCACGTTGTTGAGCATTTCCTGCAACATGCGGTAGATGGCGATTTCCATCTCATGCCCCACGTCCACGTCTTCATCGGGCAGGCTGGCGTGGCAGGCAATGCCGGTGCGCTCATGCAGTTCGTCGAGCTGTTCGGAGATCGCTGCCTTCAGGCCGAACAGGTCCAGCGTATTGGGCCGCAGCTCGGTCTGGATGCGCCGCGTGGTGGCGACCAGCGATTTCATCAGGCCCTGCATGCGGGTCTTGCGGTCGGCCCATTTTTCATCCGGCGGCAGGATCTGGTAAACCCCCTCCAGGTGCATCGACAAGGCCGTCAGCGACGCCCCCATGTTGTCGTGCAGCTCGCGCGCGATGGCGCGTTTTTCTTCCTCGCGCACCGTCTCCAGGTGATTGGTCAGTTCGCGCAGCAGCGCGGTACGCTGGATCACGGTCTTCTCCAGCTGGCTTTCGCGCTGGCGCAATTCATCCTCGGCCTGCTTGCGCTCGGTGATATCGGTGCTGATGCCGATGACGCCCTGTACGCTGCCATCCTTGCCGAACCAGGGCACCTTGGCGGTCTGGAAGGTCACCACGCCTTCGGGCAAGTGCAACGTCTGCTCCAGCTTCTCGGGCTTGCCCGAGGCCATGACGCGGCGGTCATCGCGATCCACGACATCGGCCTCTTCCTGCACCATGAAGAGCTCGCGACTGGAACGGTACATGGTCTCTTCCCAGGTCTTGCCCAGCTTGTGCAAGGTCGCCGGGTTGGCAAAGATCATCAGGCCCTGTCGGTTCTTGACGAAGATCGGATCGCTGGTGCTTTCACTGACGGCATTGAGCAAAGCACTGGTTTCGGCCAGCTTCTGCGCATTGCGCGTACGCTCGCCATATTCGCTGTCGAGCCGGCTGGCCGAGCCCCAGAAGATGAAGAGCACGATCACGCCGTTGATCAGCGTCAGCGTCGGCAGCACCAGTTCCGGCAGGATCCAGCCATGCGTCATGCCCCAGTTGAGCAACAGACTGAAGGCCAGCAGCAGGAACAAGGTCTGCGGCAGCAGGTGGCGCAGCATCTGGCCGCCCGGCGCGATGCGCAGGATCACGGCCATGAGCGCATGGGAGGGACGCGCCATCAGCAGCGCCGCCCCCAGCAGGGCGAACACCAGCGCCGAGAGCAGCGATACCGGCAGCGGAAAATCGAGATAGATGAACTGGGGCACGTCATACAGATAGCCCACCAGCGGAATGGCCGACAAGCCCACCAGCGTGAAGGACAGGTATTCAGCCGGATAATAACCGCCCAGCAGGCGCCAGTCCTGCAGCAGCAGGGCCAGGGCCATCAGCACGAAGCCCACCGACAGCAAGGGGGAAATGGCCAGCGGCGAGATCGGATGGGTGCCATCCAGCGGCAGCCATCCCAGAAAAACGATGCCCCCGTGCACCAGTGTGGCCAGGCCCAGCACCAGCAGCAGTGCGGCCAGCGCAGTGCCGAGCTGGCGCAGGGAGGGTCGGCGGGCACTCGAATTCATGCAGCGCAGATAGAGCGCCGAAGCGCCCAGAATGAAGCCCGCTGCCGTCACCTCCCGTACCTCCAGCAGGCCCGAGAGCAAACGCCGGTATTCCTCGCCCAGCAAGCCCGTCACCAGCACCACCACACCCAGCAGGATCACTGCCATGGACAGGCCCATGGACAGCGTCACCATGCTGCTGTCATGCGCGTGGGACGCGGCAAAATACTCTACCGATGCGCTGTTCTGGAGATCGGCGGAGGACGGACGAAGGCCGTCATTGTTCTTCTGCATCGTCGAAAATCCCTTGCTCTAGTGCGACCCGTGCCACATGCGCGCCTTTTGTGGCGGCGTGCCTGCCATGATCGGTTCTGATTGTCTGGTCCATCAAGGTCGCGCCGAACTACCCTGGCGACATGCTGGCTGGCTGCGCAAATTGATG
The DNA here is from genome assembly GCF_022627875.1 of Herbaspirillum sp. C7C8. Taxonomy (NCBI): domain Bacteria; kingdom Pseudomonadati; phylum Pseudomonadota; class Betaproteobacteria; order Burkholderiales; family Oxalobacteraceae; genus Herbaspirillum; species Herbaspirillum sp. C7C8. The sequence continues at coordinate 5,943 of NZ_JABXGG010000019.1, read as the reverse complement.
CAGCAAAAAAACTTACATCCCGCCCGTCTGGGCCGGCCCCTGCGGTGGCGTATTGTTGCTCGACGAACTCCGCCCGGTTCGCCCTGCTCTCTGTCTGGCCAGTTCCTCCAGCAGATCACACAGCAGCGGCAGCTCCGAGGACTTGTCGAAGAAGTGCTGCACCCCGCATTGCACTCCCACGCGCCGATACGTCGGACTCACATGATTGCTGAACACCACCTTGAGCTCACTCTGGCGCCGCGTATTGGAGCGGGCCAGCGCCTGCAGCAGGCTCATGCCGTTGCCCTGCTTCAACTGGATATCCAGGATCAGGACGTCATAGCTGTTCTCACGCAGATGGCGCAACGCCTCCAGCTCGCTCTCGGCGTACCCCACCAGGCGTACACCGGCGATCTCGGCCAGGCTCTCCACGATCAGGTCCCGTACGTCCTCCGAATCCTCCACCAGGAAGATCCGCAAGGACGTCCCGTCGCTGTCGCGCTGGAGCCTGCTGTTGAGAATGTCATCCATGATGCGCCGTACCACTTTTCCTTGCCTGCCGCGCGGCCAGATCGGCCGTCACGGCAACATATCCGCCCGGGGTGTCAGGGCTCAGTCGATCAGGTTGTTCTTGATCGCGTAATAAATGATGTCCGCGTTATTGGTCATGCTCATCTTCTGCAGCACCCGCGAACGGTAGGTACTGACCGTCTTGACCGACAGGCACAGCTCGTCGGCGATCTGCGTCACGCCCTGGCCCTGGCCAAGCTTGTAGAAGATCTCGTACTCGCGCTGCGAGAGCGTCTCGTGCAGCGGCTTCTCGGAATCCACCGGCTCGCTGGTGAGCAGCTCGGCCACGCCGTAGCTGATGTACTTGTGCCCGCGCAGGATGGTGTTGATGGCGTTGACCAGCTCGGTGGCCAGCGCTTCCTTCTGCACGTAGCCGGAGGCGCCGCTGCGCAGCACCTGCACCGCATAGCGGCTCTCGGGGTGCATCGACAGCATCAGCACCGGCAGCTCCGGCTTTTCACGCTTGATCTGCTTCAAGACTTCCACGCCACTCTTGTCGGGCATGGCGATATCGAGCAACACGATATCCCAGTCCTGGGTACGCACCAGGCGGATGGCTTCTTCCGCCGTGCTGGCCTCGCCGCCGATTTCCATCGACGGAATTTCCGAAATGAAGTGGTGCACACCTGCCCGTACGACCGCGTGGTCATCGACTACAAGTATTTTTGTCATGGCATTTTTGAGCGGTGAATTGAAACTTCAGCGCCCTGGGCGCTGATGGGACCTGTTTTATGTTTGTACTCGATTCCGTACCGGACCCTGCACATGATTGCGTACGGCAACATGATCGATGCACGGTCTGCGGCCTTCTTCGTCGCTGCCTCCCTGTCCTGACAGGCCAGTGGCCTGCCCCTGCGTGGCAGCGACGTGTTCCAACTATACCTGACAGGTCCTGACCTGTCTTCTTGCGAAACGCACCGGATCGTTGCGATGCGCTTGGCAAGCGGCAGTCCACGAACTGACAAAGCGCGGACCGGTCAAGAGACCGGTCACGCGCTTGCAAGTTCCCCGGCTTATTGCTTCAGGCGCAGGTCATTACGTACCGAGACCACACCCTTGACGCCACGAGCCAGTTCGGTGGCGCGGGCAGCGGAGGTCGAGCTGGAGACGAAGCCGGAGAGCTGGACCACGCCCTTGTAGGTTTCGACATTGATTTCCGCGGACTTCAGGTTCGGTTCATTGAAGATGGCGGCCTTCACCTTGGTGGTGATGACGGCATCATCGACGTACTCGCCGGTGCCTTCCTTGCCGGGGCTGGAGGCGCAGCCCACCAGGGAAACCATGAACAGGGCCAGGAAGAAACCGAGGAAACGCTTGGTGAGAGACATTTTGGTCAGCGACATGATGAAACTCCTTTGATTTGTTGCGCAATCAGGTGATTGCGTCAGGAAGGCAATGGGTTCTTGCCAGCGAAATTACTTGCCGTACTTGGCCTTGGCGTTAGCCACGCACTTGTCCTTGGCATCACCGCTCATGGCATCGCACTTTTCCTTGGCGACGTCATAGTTGGCGTCGTTCTTGTCCTTCATGGCGTCCTTGTCGGCCTCTGCACCCTTGCGCTTGGCCTTGGCGTCGGCGATGGTGGATTCGTGATCAGCCTTGGCTTGCTTCTCGCAGACGTCCTTGTCGTTACCCTTCAGAGGACCGCACTTCTTCTTGGCCGTCTTGTAGTCAGCGTCAGCCTTGGCCTTGTCTGCCTTGTACTGGGCCGCTGCCGGATCGGCGGCAAAGGCGGCACCGTGCAGGCCGATAGCGGCTGCGCCGAAGATCATGGTTGCGATGATTTTTTTCATTGTGTCCTTCCTCATGGTTTGCTTGGGTTGCGGCCTGGGGCCGTATTCTTATGCAGGCCGGCATGGGGACCGGCCTGCGTCCTGCACTTTCACTCACTGACGCTCATACACCAGCACCTTGCGGCAGCCTCGTCGGGCCTGCGCACTGGCGAGGCTGCTGCGCCACGCATGGTCGGCTTATTGGCGCCAGTCCTTGTTGCGGTCTTCCCAGTCGCGGATCTGCTTTTCAGCCTCGTCCTTGCTCACGCCGTAGGCTTCCTGCACACGGCCGGCCAACTGGTCGCGCTTGCCGGCGATGACGTCGAGGTCGTCGTCGGTCAGCTTGCCCCATTGCTCCTTGGCCTTGCCCTTGAATTGCTTCCAGTTGCCTTCAACGATGTCCCAGTTCATGTCGGTCTCCTTGCAAAGTTGGGGGAATGGATTCCCGAAATATCCTTCTGCTCCAGTAGGCACTGCGGTGGGCTTACAGGCCCAGCAGATCGCTCATGTCATCGGCGTGTTCTTCTTCCTGCGCCATGATCTGGATGAGCATGTGCCTGGTGGTCGGATCATCGTCGCCGATGCGTTCGATCATCTGGCGATAAGCTTCGATGGCCACACGCTCTTCCACCAGATTGGCGCGGACCATGTCCTTGATGTTGTCGGACTCATCGTATTGCGCATGACTGCGCTCGGCGATGGTCTTGGGATTGAAGTCGGGTTCGCCATTGAGTTGCACGATACGTTCGGCAATCTGATCGGCGTGGCTCTGTTCTTCCTGTGCGTGCTGCAGAAACTCGCCCTTGATGGCTTCGACATTGAGGCCCTTGGCGGTGTAGTAGTGACGCTTGTAGCGCATCACGCACAGCAGTTCGGTGGCCAGGGCGTCATTCAACATGGCGATGACTTCCTCGCGATTGCCGCGATAGCCTTCGGTGACGGCGCCGTCATCGATCTTCCTGGCGGCGGCGCGGATGGCATCCTTGTCGAGGTGGAAGTCTTGCTTGTTCTTGACGTCGGTCTTCGGTGGATTCTTGGTCATGGTCATTCCTTCTCTCCGGTTTCTTGACTAATGCGCTGCGGTCGTCGAAAGGCCCCTGGCGCCTGGCTGGATCCGGCCTGCCGCGCGGGCCGCCGGGTTCCGGGAAAATACGTTGACGGATCTGCTCAGTAGCGGTCCGCGCTGCGGCCCACGGCCAGACCGACCAACAGGCCGATACCGGTGCCGATGGCAATGGCACGCCAGGGGTTGGACTGCACGTAGTCGTCAGTACTGGTAACGATCTGGCGCCCCGTCTCGACCATGGCAGCCTGGGCATCCTGGGCGGTATTGAGCGCCTGCTCCAGCAAGTCCTGGGCACCCGCGCGCAGATCATCGGCCTTCTTGCCGGTGGTATTGGCCGCTTCGGCGAACATGTCCTGCGCCTGCTGCAACAGCGATTGCACATCGGTACGAACGGTCTTGAACTTGTTGGCTTGCATGCTTGCCCTCCTTGAATTCGTTGCGGTTTGATCAGGACGGCGGGGCTGGCCCGGCCATCCGGTGTGGGGTGTGTGCAGGGCGCTGATCACAGCAGGTACTGCAGCACGATGAGCACCAGCACCGGCACTCCCAGCAGCCATCCGAGTACGAGCTTGTCCATGATCTCCTCCCTTGTTTTTTTTGATGCCGGGCGCTTGCGTCCTGGCCCGGCGTCATCCTTGCCTGCCTCAGCCAGTCAGTCAGTCAGTTGCACGATACCGATGGCTTGTCGCGCTTTGTATCGGCGCCAGCCCGATTGCCGTGTAGGACAACGGCCCATCGAGCCTGCTCGCCTGCGCTCATCGGATACGGCGCCGTGCCACGATGCGGGCACTGCCGCCCTCGTCTTCCCAGCGCTGCAGTGCCACTTCCTGCTGGCGTTGTTCACGGCGCTGCGCCTGGCGCGCCAGCATGCGCAGGCTGGCACCGACAGCCAAGCCGGCCATGCCGGCAGCCCACAGGAATGTCTTTCCAAAACGCATCAGTTCTCTCCTTGCGTTGGCGTCGAAACGGTGCCGCCTTACAGCGAACCGGCGCGCTGGCGCAGCGAGCGCTTGATCAGATCCTGTGCCTGACCGACCGCATGGGTGATGCGGCCATCCATCTGCCGGCGCTGGGCGGCGCGCTGCAGGCTCACATTGCCCAGCACGGAGGCCACACTTTCCTGGAGCTTGCCCAGGGCAAAGTTGAACTGACCGGTGATCGTCTTCTTGTTCATGGTGTGCTTGCTCCTGCTCAAGGGTTCAACATGAATGCCCAAAGCTAATCCGGGCACCTGCGGCACTGCGGTCCTGCACCGCGATGGCTGCGGCTGCGACGCGTTCAGCGCGCCTGGAGACCATGAGAAAAATCATAGCGAGCGGTCACTGTCCCGCTCTATAGGACGGCGGCCGATTGTCTTGTAGGACAAAGCGGAAAGCCTTGTCAGCATTGGGGTTTCGGCCGGACTGGCGGTTTCGTCGCGGCGCCGTCGGGCGCTCAAGCACGGCCGTTTCCTACATCGGCTTGCGGCCCAGTCCGATGGAATTGCACACGGCTGGCTCCTAGGATGAAAACGTGCAGCGACGGACGGGCTTGCTTCTCGCCGGTGCCAATCCGAGCGCTGACCATTGACCCGCTGACGACAAGGAGAACATCATGGGCAAGTACTTCCTCGCATGGCTGTGTGGCGTACCGGCGTTGCTGCTGGTTCTGATCTATTTCTTCGTCCACTGAGCTGATGCCTGTTCACGCCGTCCCGCTCGCTGAATGATGGCGGGAGCGGCTTTCCAGGAGAAAGGAAACAACATGACCAACGACCACCTCATTTCCACCCTCAACGATCTGATCCAGATTTCCATCGATGGCGAAAAGGGTTTCCGGGCCTGTGCCGAGGATGCCCAGGAGCGCTACATTCCCTACAAGGAAACCTTCCTGCAGCGGGCCACTGCCTGCGGCCAGGCGGCTCTGGACCTGCAGGCTCTGGTGCATCGCCTCGGCGGCGAGCCGGCCAGCCACAGTACGCTGGGCGGGGCGCTGCATCGACAGTGGGTGAACGTGAAGAGCGCCATCACGGGGCGTGACGACGAGAGCATCCTGGACGAATGCGAACACGGAGAGGATGCCGCCGTCAACGCCTATCGCAAGGCGTTGAGCGAAGAGCTTCCCACCGATATCCGACTGATCATCGAGCGTCAGTACCAGGGTGTCCTGGCCAACCATGACAAGGTGCGCAGCCTGCGCAATGAGGTGCGGGCGCGCAAGGCGGCCTGATCGGACCAGACACCTCTCTGTTCCGAAGAAGTCAGAAGTCCTGCGCCGGCTGTACATCAGGCTTGATCCCGGGCCCCGTGTTCTCGAACACGGGGTTTTCATTTTCAGGCTCGGGGCGTTGGGGGGAGATCGACGCCGGAGAGGCGACAAATGTCGCCCGACATAAAAATTCATTCAGGCTCAGTAGTTAGCCTTCAAACAAAAAAAAGCGCAGCCCGAGAGCTGCGCTTTTTCATGGGATTTCACTGCAAATGATTTATATCATTTACCGGTTTCTTCACCACGCACTGAAACCACCCATCATCCCTCACCCAGATAAGCCGCCTTCACCCGCGGATCATCCAGCAT
>NZ_JABXGG010000018.1:0-109891 GCF_022627875.1 Herbaspirillum sp. C7C8 | reverse complement strand
CGCTTCGTGTGTCGCGTCAGCAGGGGGCGAACTATAGCAATGCCCTCCACACCACGCAAGCACTTTTTGAAAAATAAGCGAAAATAATTTAGCAAGAGCGCTCCACGCGCTTTCAAGATTCGCTCAAGGCCCTTTACCGGCGCCGGTTTCCAGCCGATATGAAGAAATGCGAAATCATTCAGAAAAAAGGGCCGCCCTGACGGGCGGCCCTTTTTACCGACCAAAATGATTCAAATGGTTAGTGAATTTTCTTGCGTACTTACAGGCTCTGTCATCCCGCCTTCACCGTCAATTCGCTCTTGACGTCCCTTACGCCATCGATCCCGGCGACCAACTGCAAGGCATGCTGCCCCAGTTCGGCGCTGGGGACCGATCCCTTCAGGGTGACCACGCCCTCCTTGGTGATGACCTTGATCTTCATGGAAGAGATCTGCTTGTCCTCAACCAGCGCCGCCTTCACCTTTGCGGTGATGACGGAGTCATCTATATAAGCACCGGCTTTCTGGGCGGAAGGTGCATGGGCGCTACCGGAATCGGCTGCCTGGACTGCGGGCGCAACAGCGGCCATGGTGAGGGTGGCGGCCAGCAATCGTGCTGCAAGTGAGGATGTGTTCATGGCGTTCTCCTTGTTGAACTGAGGTAATCGCGGCATTGCCTTTTACTTCATCTATATAGGCAACTCTGACTGGCCACTTCGCAAGGGCCATGCCAAGTCTTCATTTTGCCAATGAAATCAGTGACTTATCGTAGCGACTCCGGCCCGCCCCGCTACTGATGAGCAGACAAACCCGCGTTTTTCGTCGGCCTGCCGCGACACCAGGCGGCGCGGCCGCGCGCAAGTCCTTGATTTCAAACGACTCCATCCTGTCGCTCCAGCGCGACCGGCTCTTCGCCGCCCCTGAAGCGGCGCGGATCCAATCCGTTCTTCTGCAGCAGGCGGTAGAACTCGGTGCGGTTGCGATCAGCCAGCCGGGCCGCATCCGAGACGTTGCCATCAGTCAACTTCAGTAATCGCACCAGATAATCGCGCTCGAACTTCTGCTTGGCCTCGGCATAGCGCAACAGATCCAGGGTCGGCACCCGCAAGGCCCGCTGCACCAGAGAAGCCGGAATCAGCGCTGCAGTCGACAGCGCACAAACCTGCTCGACCACGTTGTAGAGCTGGCGCACATTGCCCGGCCAATGCGCCAGACTCAGCACCTCCAGCGCGTCCGGCGCAAAACCGGTCAGCCGCTTGGGGTACCGGGCAGCGATGGTCTTGAGGAAATGATTGGCCAGCAAGGGGATATCCTCGCGTCGCTCCTCCAGCGGCGGCAGGCTGAGGGTGACCACATTGAGCCGGTAGTACAGATCGGCGCGGAACTGCCTCTGGTTCATGGCCAGATCCAGATCGCGGTGCGTCGCCGAGATCACCCGCACATCCACTGCGGTGGCCTCGTTGGCGCCGACCTGCCGTACGGTCTTTTCCTGCAGTACCCGCAACAGCTTGACCTGAAGGGCCAGTGGCATATCGCCGATTTCGTCGAGAAACAGGGTGCCGCCATCAGCGGCCTGGAACAAACCTTCACGATGCTCCACAGCCCCCGTAAATGCGCCCTTCACGTGGCCGAACAACTCGGACTCCAGCAACTGTTCCGGAATGGCCCCGCAATTGACGGCGATGAACGGTTTGTCAGCGCGCGGACTGGCGCGATGGATGGCGCGGGCCAGCAATTCCTTGCCCGTCCCGCTATCACCTCGAATGAGGATGCTGGCATCAGAGGCCGCCACCAGCCGCGCCTCGGCCAGCAACTCGTCGATGCGCTGGCTGCGGCTGATGATATCGGCGCGCCAGACTTCGTCCGGTGCGTCTTGGGCCGGGGCGGACAGGCTCAGGGCCTGCGCCACCTTGTCCAGCAGGACATGACCGTCAAAGGGCTTGGTGAGATAGGCGAACGCGCCCTTGGTCGTGGCCTCGACGGCATCGGGGATGGTCCCATGCGCAGTCAGCAGGATCACCGGCAAGGCGGGATACCGGCTGCGGATCTCGGCAAACAGGGCCAGTCCATCCATGCCGGGCAGCCGCACATCGGTGACTACCAGCGCCGGCAGCGCAATGGCCAGCTGGGCCAGGGCGGCCTCGGCGCTTTCCACGGCCAGGATACGGTAGCCGCTGGCGTTCAGGCGCAGCGTCAACAGGCGCAGCAGGTCGGGATCATCGTCGACCAGCATCAGGGGGGCAGTCTTTCCCATCGGGACTCCAGTTCCAGTAAAGGGAACGGCCCCGACGGGATGGCGCCGTCCCGGTCCTCAGGGACTCAGGTCACTTGCCGCCAGCCGGCAGGGTCCGTTCGATGTTCTTGAGCGCTTCCAGCTTGTCGTTGAGCTGATCGACCTTGCGCTGCGCTTCCTTCAGTTGTACCGAAGACTTCTCGGCAACGTCGGCCACGCGGCGCAGGTCGGAATAATGACCAACCAGCAACTGCACCAAAGGCTTGAGCTTCTCCGCTTCGACGCTGCGATCGGCCATGACGTTCCATAGCTGCGCTTCGGCCTTGGCCAGATCGATGGCATCGCGGGTCAGCGACAGCGCCATGGCGCGGCGCACGTTGGTCGCCGGGCCGGCCGGATAGGTGTTGAGGCGCTGCAACTCACGCGCCAGTTCAGCCGGTGTCATCTTGCGCAGCTGGGCGTTGTAGGCCAGCAGCTCGTCGATGTTGCTGCTGGAATGAATCATTTGCACGGTGGAAGTCGGGGCCAACTGCTGCCCCGCACATGCAGCCAGCAGGACGGAGCAGGCCAGGATCAGGATTTTATTTTTCATCAGGCAACTCGATTCGGAAATGGGCCCCACCCTCGCGCGGGACCAGATACACCTTGCCACTATGCGCCTGCACGTACTCGCGCACCACGGACAGACCGATGCCATTGCCGCGACGGGCACCGGTGGGCTGGTGCAGACCCTGGTAGAACGGTTCGAAGATGCGCGCCGCATCGGTGGGTGCCACACCGGGCCCCTGGTCCAGGCATTCCACCCGCACCATGCCCGGCAGCTCGGTCAGCAGGAAACGGATGAAACCGCCCTGCGGGCTGAAGCGCACGGCATTGGAGAGCAGGTTGGCCAGTACGATGGCCATCTTCTCGGGATCGACCACCACGGTGCGGGCGGCCCCCTCGATTTCCACCTTCAGCTGGCGCGCCAGCCATTGCAGCCGCTGGTCATCGATCACCTTGTGTAACAGCGCGCGCAGGTCCACCGGTACCGGATGGATGCGCTGGGCATCGAAGGAAACTTCGTTATAGCGCAGCAGGTCCTCGATCTGGGTCTGCAGCGACTGGGTATTCTGGCGCAGGATGCGGGCGATCTCGCGCTGGTTGTCGGTGAGCTGTCCGGCCACGCCATCGTCGAGCAGAGCCGCACCTTCGCAGAGGGCGGCCAGCGGCGTCTTCAGCTCATGGGAGACGTGCCGCAGGAAGCGCGATTTCTCGGCCTCCAGGTCGGCCAGGCGCTGGCGCAACCAGTCCAGTTGCTGGCCCAGGCGACGAATGTCAGCGGGGCCGCGCACGTCGATGGGCTGGTCGAAGCGATTGTCGCCCAGGCGTCCGATGGCCTGCTCCAGCCGCGCCATCGGCCGCGAGAGCCACAATCCGAAGCAGAAGGCCAGCAGGACGGCCAGCACGATGGCCCCCACCACCTGAATGGTGAGCAGCTGACGTTGCTGTTCCAGCGCGGCCGACAGCGCATTGTTGCGGCGATCCACCTCGCGCCGGCTCTCCAGCGCGATGCGTTCATTGAGCGCAGGCAGGCGGGCAAAGTCCTGGAACAGCTTGGCCTGCTCCTCCTTGTCCTTGCGCGAATCGGCCTCCAGCACGCCGGCGGCCTCGTCCACGGACAGCCCCCACTGGCTGAACAGCTCGCGCGGCGCCATCGGCAGCGAATCCGACAATTCCCCCAGCGCCTGCCGCGCCTGCTCGCGCGCCTCGTTGAAGCGGTCACGGAAGGCGGGGTCATCCAGCACCAGATACTGGCGCGCGCTGCGCTCCATGGCCACGGTCCGCTCGGCCAGGCGTTGCGCCGATTCGGTCAGCTGCACGGCCTGGCGCGCGGTCTCGCGGCTGTTGGCCGACATGCGGTCCAGCGTGAAGAGGGCGTGGATGGAGGCGCCGCTGAGCAGCGCGGCGATCAGCAGGAAGGCCGCCAGCAGCAACTGCCGGAACGACAGTCCCAGGTAGCCGGGCTTGCGGTCGGCTGGCGACTGGGGCGAATGAGTGTGCTCGATGGCGTTGAACATGCGATTGATCTCGGTCCCACAAGACTTGCCTGGTTATCCGGGGGCTCAGCCCTCCGGCCCGGAACATGCCGACGGGCAATGTCGGCCACGCTGTTGCGGGCACACATTGTAATCATTTGTCGGCCCGCCTGCGATGCGGCGGCATTTCCTGATGGCAATCTCCGGGCCCGGTACCGGTGTCAGTTCTGCGGGCCGAGGAAATCCAGCAGCATCAGTGCCACCACCTTGGTGGCCTTCCTGAGGTCTTCCAGAGTCAGGTTCTCGTCGGCCTGCTTGGCGTTGGATTCCATGAGCGTACGCGGCCCGGCACCGAACAGCACCACCGGAATGCCGGCTTCGCCATACAGGCGGGCATCGGTGTAGAGCGCCGAACCATTGGTGGTGAGCGTCTCGCCCATGACCTGCTCGGCATTGCGCAGCAGGCTCTCCACCAGCTTCTCGTGACCGGGCAGCGGACGCAATGCACGCGCCAGCAGCAGGCGGCGAATCTCCACGCGAATGCCCGGCAGGCCCGCCACTGCATCGTCGATCAGCTTGCGCACACCGGCTTCGACCTGTGCCGGGTCTTCCTCGGGAATCATGCGGCGGTCCATCTTCAGCACCACCTTGCCCGGCACCACGTTGGTATTGGTGCCGCCATCGATGCGACCGACGATCATGGTCGGATGGCTGATGCCGGGGATGGACGAGCGGATCTCCTTCAAGCCCGGCAGTGCACCGTAGATGGCATTGAGAATGGCGTTGGCCGCCTGCAGGGCATCATGGCCGGTCTCGGGCATGGAGCCGTGGGTGGCCCGACCATGCACGGTCACCTCGAACTGCAGGCAGGCATTGTGCGCGGTCACCACGTTGTAGCTGAAGCCGGCCGCCAGCACGTAATCCGGACGGGTCAGCTGCTGTTCCAGCAGCCAGCCCGGGCCGAGCACGCCGCCGAATTCCTCGTCATAGGTGAAGTGCAGCTCGACCGCGCCGCGCAGTGCAGCACCCAGCGACTCCAGCGCGCGGGTGGCGAAGAGGTAGCTGGCGAAGTCGCTCTTGGAGACGGCCGCGGCACGGCCATAGATGCGGCCATCGGCCACCTCGCCGCCATAGGGATCGCGGGTCCAGCCTTCGCCCGGCGGCACCACGTCGCCGTGGGCATTCAAGGCCAGGGTCGGACCACCGTCGCCATAGGGACGGCGCACGATCAGGTTGGTGATGCTCTGCATGCCGTAGTCACGCACCTGCTCGGCCGGCACCGCATGCTTCTCGGCCTGCCAGCCCCAGGTCTGGACCAACGCGGCCACCGCATCGGCGTGGGGAGCATTGTTGCCGGGTGGCGTGTCCGTGGGAATGCGGATGAGTTGCTGGAGTACGCCGACTTCTTCCTCGAAATGCTGATCGATCCATGCGCACAGGCGCTCCGACAACTGCTGTTTGGACATGCTTGCCACTCCGTGATCAAAAACCGCCAGCCACGCCGGCGCAAACCGCCATCATAGCGCAGCCGCCCGGCGCGTGGCCGCCTCCTGCGTACTCCCACGTTCCCCGCTATCATTGACCGCCCTGTCTCAACGCCAGAACCCAACGAACCCATGCCCTCACAACCCTCCGCCTCCGGCGCTCCTGCTCCTCACATCGTCATCGCCGGCGAGGGCTTGCCTCCCGAGCAGCGCGGCCGCGCCATCCTGGCGCTGGGCATCGCGGTGGGCCTGGCCACACTCGATACCGCCATCGCCAACACCGCCCTGCCCGCCATGGCGATGGACCTCAACACCACACCGGCGGCCTCGGTCTGGATCGTCACCGCCTATCAACTGGCGATGATGGTGGCCCTGCTGCCGCTGGCGGCGCTGGGAGAGATCATCGGCTATCGCCGCATCTATGTCTGGGGACTGGTGCTCTTCACGGCCGCTTCGCTGCTGTGCGCCGTGGCCTGGTCACTGCCCACGCTGGTGATGGCGCGCTTCCTGCAGGGACTGGGCGGGGCCGGCATCATGAGCGTCAATACCGCGCTGATCCGCTTCATCTATCCCACCCGCTCGCTGGGGCGCGGCGTGGGACTCAATACCCTCATCGTGGCCATCGCCTTCACGGTCGGTCCCTCGGTGGCCTCCGGCATCCTCGCCATCGCCCCCTGGCCATGGCTGTTTGCGGTCAACGTACCGCTGGGCGTAGCGGCCGTGATCCTGGCACTGCCCTCGTTGCCGCATACCGCGCTGTCCTCGCACGCCTTCGACCTGCGCAGCGCCGTGCTCAACGCAGCCGCCTTCGGCCTGCTGATCCTGGCCATCGGCGAGGGTGCGCATCGGGCCCAGGCCAGCGTGGTGGGGCTGGAGCTGGCTGCTGCCATCCTCTGCGGACTGTTCCTGCTGCGACGCGAACTGTCGCATCCGGCGCCGATGCTGCCGGTGGACCTGTTCCGTCATCCCATGTTCACGCTTTCGGCCATTACCGCCGTATGCTCCTTTGCGGCGCAGGGCCTGGCCTTCGTCTCGCTGCCCTTCTTCTTCCACCATGACCTGGGCCGCAGCCAGGTCGAGATCGGCCTGCTGATGACACCCTGGCCGGTAGCCGTGGCCATCATGGCGCCGATTGCAGGACGCCTGTCGGACCGCTATCCGGTCGGCATCCTGGGCGGCGTCGGCCTGGCGCTCCTGTGCGCTGGACTGCTGACGATGACCTTCATGCCGGCGGCGCCCAGCGTCTGGGAGATCAGCTGGCGCATGCTGCTCTGCGGCATGGGATTCGGGTTCTTCCAGTCGCCCAATCTCAAGGCGCTCATGACCAGCGCCCCGCCCCATCGCAGCGGCGGTGCCTCCGGCATCGTGGCCACGGCGCGCCTGCTGGGCCAGAGCGTGGGCGCGGCGCTGGTAGCGCTGTGTTTCAACCTGTCGGAAACCCAGGGCTCGCGCCTGGCCCTCGGTTTCGGTGCCGCCTTTGCCGGGGTGGCCTGCATCGCCAGCTTCCTGCGTTTGCTCACCAGCAACCCTTACGCTGCTCCGCTGAAAAAATAAGTTTTTCTCAGTATTGCCCATCGCCACCACCGCCCGGATTCTCGCGCGGTGGCTGTCTTTTGTGGGGTTTCGTCAGTTTTTGTGACATCTCCATTCTAAACATTTTCCCCGCATAAACTTTACACAAGATCCCCGCTAAATTTCCTCGCCAGGCAGCGACCGAACAGCCTAAAGCCAAAGCCATTCTGTTACGATAAACCCGACAGCTCATCCATCATTACCGACTGTCACCATGAAGCCAGCCACAGAAGAACAGGCGTCCATTTCATCAGGGAAATCGAACCGCGTTCAGCACGGTAACCAGCAGCAGGCCAAGACCTGAATTCGATATGTTGAAATCCATCGCCATAGAACAATTGCGCCTGGGCATGTATGTCCACTCCATCCCCGGCGGATGGATCAATCACCCTTTCTGGCGCAAATCCTTCAAGATCGATACGCTGGAAGACCTGCAGACGCTGCGCGACTGCCCGGTCGACGAAGTCACCATCGATACCGCCAAGGGCCGTGACATCGCGCCCGAACATGATCACGACGATCAGGCCGCCGCCGACGACGACCAGCCCCAACCGTCGGCCGAGATCGTCATCGCCCATCAGGGCGCCAGCGCCACCGTGGCCGTGCGCCGGCCGGCCACGCGCACCGAGACGGCGGTGGAACGCGAACGCGCGGCCCGCATCATCTCTTCCTCCAAGTCCACCGTGCTCCACATGTTTTCCGAAGCGCGCATGGGCAGGACGGTGGACGTCAAGGACGCCGCCGAACTGGTGACCGAAATCACCTCGTCGGTCTCCCGCAATGCCGATGCCCTGATCAGCCTGGCGCGTCTGAAGACCACCGATGACTACACCTACATGCACTCGGTGGCGGTATGCGCGATGATGATCTCGCTGGCCAACCAGCTGGGCATGACCCCGGAACAGACCAGGCAGGCCGGCATGGCGGGGCTGCTGCATGACGTGGGCAAGATGGCCGTGCCCCTGGACATCCTCAACAAACCGGCCAAGCTGACCGAAGAGGAATTCGCCTCGGTGCGCTCGCACACCGTGCAGGGTCACGGCATCCTCCAGCAGATCGAGGGGATCGGGGAGGCGGCGCTGGATGTCTCGCTGCATCATCACGAGAAGATCGATGGCACCGGCTATCCCTTCAACCTCAAGTCCGACAGCATTTCCATCATGGCCAAGATGGGTGCGGTATGCGATGTCTATGACGCCATCACCTCCAACCGTCCCTACAAGGCCGGCTGGGATCCGGCCCGCTCGATCCGCCACATGGCTGCCAGCGCCGGGCATTTCGATCCGATCACGATGGAAGCCTTCGTCAAGGCCATCGGCATCTACCCGACCGGCTCCTGCGTGATCCTGCAATCGGGGCGCCTGGGCGTGGTGGTGGACCAGCGTCCGGACCAGCTGCTCACGCCGCGCATCAAACTGTTCTACTCGACCACCAGCCGCATGCCTCTCCAGCCGGAAATCATCGACCTGGCGCGCGGCGGCGACAAGATCGTGGCCTATGCCGATCCGGCCAAGTGGGGCATCCGCAGCCTGCCCAGCATCGACCTGAACTGAGTGACACTGAAGCCGCAAGAATGGAAAACGGCGCCTTGGGCGCCGTTTTCATCTGCTCCGCATCAATCGCAGTCAGTCGCACTCAATCGCGCTGCGCGAACGCCGCCGTCGACGCCAGCTCATTCAACAACGCCACCGTCGAACAGCTGGAGACGTCATAGGGATTGAGTTCGCCCGTGGCCGAATATTTCAGCAACAGCGAGCGGTTGATCTTGTCCAGCCGGATCTTGCCCATGGTCCAGGACGAGTACTGGCGTTCATCGATGGATTCATAGGCCAGCAGGATCACATCCTGGTGGCGATCATCACGCAGCAGCCGGCCATAGAGACGATTGACCTGATCACGCCCGCCTTCAAGCACCTGCACGAAAATGGTATCGCTGTAGCACAGCACGCCGGTGATGCCCTGCTGCGGATTGCGCTGACGCGAGGCCGCGAGAATGCCCTCGATGGTCTCGTGGGTGATGGTCTGGCGAGCACGGCTTGCATAGATCAGACGAACCAGCATGATTAACCTCGTTGACGTTGGGAAATCAGCGCCAGGAATTCACGGCGCAGGTTGGCGTCGCGCAGGAAGGATCCCCGCATGACGCTGTTGATCATCTTCGACTCCACATCCTTGACGCCGCGCCAGTGCATGCAGAAGTGATCGGCTTCCATGACGATGGCCAGGCCATCGGGCTGCAACTTCTGCATGAGCAGGTCGGCGGCCTGGGAGACGGCTTCTTCCTGGATCTGCGGACGGCTCATGATCCACTCCAGCAGGCGCGCATACTTGGACAGGCCGATGAGGTTGGAATGTTCATTGGGCATCACTCCCACCCATACCTTGCCCATGATCGGGCACAGGTGGTGCGAGCAGGCGCTGCGTACCGTGATGGGGCCGACGATCATCAGCTCGTTCAGGCGCTCGATGTTGGGAAACTCGGTCACCGGGGGCGGTGCCTGGTAACGGCCCTTGAAGACTTCGTTCAAGTACATCTTGGCCACGCGCTTGGCAGTATCCTGGGTGTTGTGATCGCTTTCGACATCGATCACCAGGCTCTCCAGCACCGCCGCCAGCTTGGACTGCACCTCAGCCTGCAATTGCTCCAGTTCGCCTTCCCTGATGAAGGCCGCGATATTGTCGTTGGCGTGGAAACGCACGCCGGCCGCCTTGATACGCTGGCGGATGCGGGCCGATACCAGCTGGTCATGCACGCTGGGTGCTGCCGTCTCGGTGCCGGTGGCGGCCTGGTTCTTGTCTGTTGCCATGATGGAGGGCGAGCACGCCGAACGTGATCGCTGAGTTGGGGGTGGCGCCATTATGCACGGAAAAACGTCGACGCATTGAGGGCAAACCAGCGTCAAGTCCGCGTCATGACATCGGCTGCATCGCCCTGGTGGCGCGCAGTCCAAGGGGCAGGCACCATTCATGTCGCATTAATGCTTGATTGATGAAGCATTAAACCTGGCTTAATGCCACCGATGGTGCCACCGATGATGCCGCCAATCGTGCAGCGGACTCTGAGGCACACCCCGGCGGCGCTGAGGCTTAACGACCATTGATGATTGTTTGCCGCACTTTACACCGGCCTAACCGCTGCTTACGTCCACAGCCACCATCATCCCTGCACGCGCCGCACGCACGTGTTACTGCATCTGGCAACAGCAGGCGGCGACGTGTGCCGGGCATCCAGCCTGGCCGCCATCGGGGGATCACCATGACATTCCAGTATCGCCTTGCCGGTGCCTGCGCACTGGCCGTCTCGCTATCGGCCTGCAACAGTCCGGCACCCATGGTGACCGGGCCCACCAGCGTGCGACCGGCCTACCAGGTGGCCAACGTGGAAAACAACGGCGCCATCTTCCGGGTTTCCAGCGCCCAGCTCTTCGAGGAGCCGACCACCTACAACGTGGGCGACATCATCAAGATCGACATCTCCGAATCCATCAGCAGCAGCAACAAGGCCGCCACCAGCAACAGCCGCGACAGTTCGCTCACGCAAAAGGGCCCGGGCTCGGGTGCACCGCTGGGCGGCCTGTTCACGCAGCTCTACGACGCCAACTATTCGGCCAGCGGCAGCAATACCTTCAAGGGATCCGGTGACAGCAGCAATACCAACACCATGAGCGGGACGCTGATGGTCTCCATCGTCGAGGTCCTGCCCAACCGCAACCTGGTGGTGGCCGGTGAAAAGCGCATCGGCGTCAATGGCAACGTCAATACGCTGCGCTTCTCCGGCGTAGTGCGCACGCGCGACATCCGCGGCGGCATCGTGGCCTCGGCCAACGTGGCCGACGCGCGGCTGGAACAGGTCGGCGGCGGCTCGGTGGCCGACGCCAGCACCGATGGCAACTTCTTCCGCCGCCTGCTGACCATCTGGTGATCGGGCTGTCCCTGCCGCAGAGGATGCGGCAGGGACAAACGGAAAACGGCAAAACGGCAAAACGAAAAAACGGCAAGCGCGCAGCTTGCCGTTTTTCATTGCGCCGATCACCGCGCACACCGCGTCGAGCGCGGCAAAGCATGTGCGATACCGTCAGAATCCGTTGGCCGCACTGCGCATGTTGTCCGGCGAATTGTCCGCCACCTGCGGATTGCCGGGGAACAGCGCATCGATCAGTGGCGCCAGCTTGTCACCGGCGCTGGCCCACTTGTCCTGACCGAAGGAGCCCAGCCGGTACTGCGCCGTGCCCAGCACGCGTCCCTCGCGACGCAGGGTCAGCGCAGCATAGGTAAGATAGGGGGTATAGGCATCGGTGAAGACCTTGGTATCCCATTTGACGTAACCCACATAGCTCAAGGTCACCGGGCAGTTCAGTGCCTGGGTGCCGGCATCGTAGACGCGGCTTTGTACGCCGTGCTTTTGCAGTTCGCCCTGCAGGCCGGGGACGAAGTCGCTCAGGGCCACCGAACCATTCCACTCGATGCAGACTTCATGGATCGGGTCCTTGCTGTAGACGATGGGATTCTGGACCGAGTTGGGCGTCATCGCCCGCACGCTGGAGGCGGTGGAACCAACCAGTCCCACGGCATCGACCAGGGCATTGCCGGACGTGACGATGCAGCCCGACAGCGATGAAGCCAGCAAGGTGGCAATGATGATGGTGCGCATGATGCTCTCCCCGAGCGCAATCCTCTGGCAGGGTCCCCGCATGACGCGAGGGGCAGGGATTACAGGCTGCCCATCATAGCGGCGCATATTGTCGCCACATGGCCGTTTTACCTTGATTTACGCTGACCCTGTACACGCTTAACAGCCGCGTACGTGACGCCAGGACGCACCATGGCGAGGCCTTGCGCAGTGCTGGCACAATAGGCGCCTGTATCGATTTTCCAAGGAGACTTCCATGCCCTCACTGCTCGCCCGTTCCCTGCTGGCCTCGCTGGCGATGGCTGGCATGCTGCATGCCGCCCGCGCCGATACCCTCAAGTCCGACAGCGAAGTACGCGCCCTGGCCGACAAGGTCATGGCCCAGGCTGGTGCCGGCCGCACCGATGATGCCTACGGCCTGCTCTCGCCTTATGCCTTGGTGGATATCCGCGCCTTCGAGACTGCGCGCACCAACGCGCGCAGCGCGCGCTCGGCCATCGAGGCGCTGGTCGGCAATTCGGTCGGCTATGAATTCATCCGCTCCGAGAAAGTGGGCCAGTCACTGATGAAGCTCACCTATATCGAAAAGACCGAACGCCAGCCCATCCCGTGGATGTTCATCTTCTACCACACGCCTGGTGGCTGGGCATTGAGCAGCTTCAGCAATGGCGCCAACGTGGATGCGCTGTTTGATCACTAGGGCCTGTTCACATTAAATCTGCGCGATGCGTTCCAGGTTCAGAACGCGCGCTGCGGCTCCAGATCGCCACTCTCGATGGCGCTGGCCACGCCCGAGATCTTGTCGGCGATGATGGCCGACGAGCCGCAGGCCGTGGTCCAGCCATTGGAACCATGCCCGGCGTTGAGCCACAGATTGGCATAGCGGGTGGCACCGATGAGCGGTGCGCCATCCGGTGTCATCGGCCGCAGCCCGGCCCAGTACTCCACTTTGGCCAGATCGGCCCCCTGTGGATAAAGATTCTTCAGCGACTTCAGGGCAGTGGCGCAGTCCCGCGGCGTGACGCGCGTATCCCAGCTGCCGATCTCGGCCGTGCCTGCCGCACGGATATGCTGCCCCATGCGCGTGATGGCGACCTTGTAGTACTCGTCCATGACGCCACTGCGTGGCGCGCTCGCAGGATCGGCCACCGGTACCGTGATGGCATAGCCCTTGACCGGGTAGATCGGCAGATCCAGCCCCAGGGGTTTCAACATCGGTACCGATGCGCTGGCGCAGGCGACGACGTAGGCATCGGCGCGCAGCGTGCCGGTGCGGGTACGCAGCCCGCTGACCTGCGCACCGGCCACCTCGATGGCCTGCACCTCTGTGGACAAGTGAAACTCCACCCCATGCGCCTGCAGCCATCCTGCCAGGGCGCGCGCAAACAGCGGGCAATTGCCGGTCTCATCGAGCGGCAAGAGCAGCCCGCCCTTCAATTCATGTCGGGCCGCATGCAAGCCCGGATCGAAAGCCACGCAACCCTCGGCATCCAGCAATTCGAAGGGCACTCCGGCTTCGGCCAATACCTTGGTCGACAGCCCGGCATTGTCCAGCCCTTCCTGGGTGCGGAACAGTTGCAGGTTGCCGCCGCTGGTCTGCTCGTAGCGGATATCCAGACGCTCGCGTATCTGCTTCAACTGGCTGTGGCTGTAGCGCGCCAGCCGCCCCATGCGCGCCTTGTTGACGGCATAGCGCTCGGGCGTGCATTGCGCCAGAAAAGTCTTGAGCCATTTCCACTGATGCGCATCCAGACGGGGCGTAAAGCGCAAGGCCGCTTCGATGCCCAGCCAGCTCTGCACCGACCACTTCAGCGACTTGGCCGGCATGCCCGGTGCCGCCCACGGGGTGGCGTAGGAGGGACAGACGTGGCCAGCATTGCCGACGCTGGTCTCGGCGGCCACCTCGGCGCGGCGTTCCACCACGACGACCTCGTGGCCGCGCTCGCGGAGGAAATAAGCAGTGGTGACGCCGACGATGCCGGCGCCCAGCACGATGATGCGCATGGTGTCAGTTCAACTTCCGGAAATGATCAATGAATATAAATAGACTAAATAATATAAATAATTTAAATCTTCTTGTCGCTACAGCGTCAGTCCGCCATCCACATGCCACACCTGGCCGGTGACATAGGACGCCGCCGGGCTGAGGAGGAAGGCGATCACGTTGGCGATCTCCTGCGGCTGTCCCAGGCGCTGCAAGGGGATGCGCGCCAGCGCCGCCTCCCAGGCGGCCGGATCGATGGCCGACTTGGCCGGGTCGCTCTTCTGAACGTAACCGGGCGCCACCGCGTTGACCGTCACGCCCGCCGCTGCCACCTGCACGGCCAGCGACCTGACCAGCGCCTCGATGCCGGCCTTGGCCGCCGCCGAAGCCGGAAAGCCCGATTCGCCCAGGCGGAACACATGCGCCACGAACGAGCTCACCGCCACCACGCGGCCCTGCCCGCTGGCCTCCAACGGCGCGCGGCAGGCGGTGATCAGGCGGAAGAAGCCACCCAGGAGCGCATCGAGCGAGCGCGACCAATCCGCATCATCGAGTTCGCCGATGCGCTTGCGATCGGCAAAGCCGGCATTGGCCACCAGCGCATCGAGCCTGCCGTAGTGCGTGAGCGCCGTGTCCCGCAACTGCGCTGCGGTGTGCGGATCGGCCAGGTCGCCCAGCGCCAGCGTGCACTGTGCGCCCTGCGCGCGGCATTGCTGCGCCACCGCCTGCAGCTCCGGCGACTCGGTGCGGGCATGCAGGACCAGGGCGGCATCGGGTGAGGCCACGCTCAAGGCCACCGCCGCACCGATGCCGCGCGCGGCACCGGTGATGAGGATGACTCGCCCGGAATGGGGTGGAGTGGCAGCAGGAAGGGAAGGAAAAGGGGACGGGTTCATGATCCAAAAGGTGAAACAGCGCGTTCCCGCTGATCGGGAATTTGGCAAAACGCTTCACTTGCGCAATCCCGTCATTTTAGCCAAAGCCCGCATCTACGGGGGTTCCCGGCGCATGATGAGACGTTTTGTTCAGTTCGTGCTCCAGGCGTTCTCCTTTACAATGGCCGGGTTCGCGGCACGCCGCAGCGTCGATTGCAATCGCTTGCAATCCATGCGCGGGCAGTTCTTCCCATGTCCTCCCTCCTCCCGGCACCCGGCGCGCAAGTGTCCCGGATGAACAGGGCATGGTTCGTGCATGCGCTGCACACCCTGCCCGCTTCGGGCTCATGCAATTGGCAACCAAGGAAAATCGCAGATGTATCAATGGGACTTCGGCTCGCTCTGGCAATTCAGGAGCATCATCGGAATCGGCTTCGTCTATACCCTCTCCTACACCGTGGCCTGTATTGCGCTGGGCCTCCTGGTGGGCCTGGTGGTGGGCTTGGGCCGGCTGTCGTCGAACCCCTTCATCTCCGGCCCGCTGCGCGCCTTCGTCGAAGTGTTCCGCTGCACGCCGGTACTGGTGCAGCTGGTGTGGTTCTACTATGCACTGCCGGTACTGCTGGGCATCGAGATGTCGGCCGGCACGGCGGCCATGCTGTCGCTGGCGCTGTATGGCGGTGCGTTCTATTCCGAGATCATTCGCGGCGGCATCGTCTCCATCGATGTGGGCCAGTCCGAAGCGGGCTGGGCACTGGGCATGACGCGTTTCCAGCTGATGAAGCGCGTGATCCTGCCGCAGGCCTTCAAGCGCATGACGCCGCCGCTGGTGAACCAGTCCATCATGCAGTTGAAGAACACCTCGCTGCTGTCGGTGCTGGCCGTGCCTGACCTGCTCTACCAGGGCCAGATCATCGCCCACGAAACCTATCGTCCGCTGGAGATCTACACCCTGGTGGCCATCATCTACTTCGTGATCCTGCTGCCGGCCACCATCTGGGCCAAGCGCCTGGAAAACCGCCTGTCGGTCCAGCACGGTTGAGGAGATCACGATGAACAACCAACACTCGGACGCGATGATCCAGATCAGCAATCTCAAGAAGGCCTTTGGCGAGCACGTGGTGCTCAAGGACATTTCCATCGCCGTGCCCCGTGGCAGCGTCGTGGCCATGATCGGTCCCTCGGGCTCGGGCAAGTCCACGCTGCTGCGCTGCCTGAACCTGCTGACCGTGCCTGACCTGGGCACGGTGCGCATCGGCGAGCGCCACTTCGAATTCAGCGGGCGCAAGTCGCGCCTGCCCAAGGACCGCGAGCTGGCCGCCTTCCGGGCGCGCACCGGCATGGTGTTCCAGCACTTCAACCTGTTCCCGCACATGACGGCCGTGGAAAACGTGATGGAAGGCATGGTCACCGTGCTGCGCACGCCCAAGGCCGAAGCGCGCGCCAAGGCCATGGCGCTGCTGCAGAAGGTGGGCCTGTCGGACCGTGCCGACATGTATCCGCAGAAGCTCTCCGGTGGCCAGAAGCAGCGCATCGCCATCGCCCGTGCGCTGGCCATGCAGCCGGACGTGATGCTGTTCGATGAAGCCACCTCGGCGCTGGACCCGGAGCTGGTCGGCGAAGTGCTCAACGTGATTCGCGGCCTTGCGGCCGATGGCATGACCATGATTCTGGTCACGCACGAAATCGCCTTCGCCCGCGAAGTGGCGGACCAGGTGGTGTTCATGCGCGATGGTGTGGTGGTCGAAGCCGGGCCGCCGTCGCAGGTGATCGACAATCCGCGGGAGGCCGCGACGCAGGCTTTCCTGGCCCGCTTCAATGCCTGATCGTCCAGGTCACGCGGCGCAAACCCACTGAAAAATGGCGCACAGAGAAATCTGCGCGCCATTTTTTCACCTGCGTTACGCCAGCGCTTTACTGCAGGTGATGCACCTCCTGCAAGCCATACACCGGCGTCGCAATGCCTTCCATGCGCGCCTTCAACTGCAGCGCCAGATACAGCGAGTAATGACGCGACTGGTGCAGATTGCCGCCGTGGAACCACAGCGCGGCTTGCTGCGTGGGCTTCCACATGTTGCGCTGTTCGCCCTCCCACGGCCCCGGATCCTTGGTGGTGGCCGATCCCAGCCCCCAGCACTTGCCGACCTTGTCGGCCACCTCGCGCGAGATCAGGTCGGCGGCCCAGCCATTCATGGAGCCGTATCCGGTGGCATAGACGATCACGTCGGCCGGCAATTCGCTGCCATCGGAGAGCAGGATGGAATGCGCGCGGATCTCCTTGACGTCGACGCCGCTCTTGAGGCGGATCTTGCCCTCGGCGATCAGCTCGGAAGCACCGACGTCGATGTAGTAGCCGGACCCGCGCCGCAGGTATTTCATGAACAGGCCCGAATCGTCGTCGCCGAAATCGAGCAGGAAGCCGGCCTCTTCAAGCCGCCGGTAGAAGTCCGCATCGCGTTCGCGGATCTTGTCGAACACCTGCTTCTGCATGGACGGCAAGACCTTGTAGGGGATCGAGGCGAACAGCAGGTCGGCCTTGCCGGTAGTGAGGCCGCTGGCCACTGCGCGCTCGGAATAAAGATCACCGAGGGCCAGTTCCATCAGTGAATCGGACTTGACGATATGGGTGGAGGAACGTTGCAGCATGGTCACGTCCACGCCGTTCTCCCACAGTGCCGCGCAGATGTCGTGCGCCGAATTGTTGGAGCCGACCACCACCACCTTCTTGCCGCGATAAGGATCGGGGCCGGGATGGCGCGAGGAGTGATGCTGATCGCCTTGGAAATTTTCCGCTCCGGGAAACTGCGGCACATTGGGCTTGCCCGACATGCCGGTAGCCAGCACCAGCTGGGTCGGCTGCAGCACCACTTCCCGGCCTTCGCGCTCGACCACGACAGTCCACTTCTGCGTGGTCTCGTCGAAGCTGGCGGACTTGCAGACGGTGCTGCCCCAGTAGTTCAGCTCCATCACCTTGGCATACATCTCCAGCCAGTCGCCGATCTTGTCCTTGGGCGCAAACACCGGCCAGTTCTCGGGAAAGGGAATATAGGGCAGATGGTCGTACCACACCGGATCATGCAGGCACAGCGACTTGTAGCGCTTGCGCCAGCTGTCGCCGGCACGCTCGTTGCGTTCGATGATGATGGTCGGTACGCCCAGCTGGCGCAGTCGTGCACCCAGCGCGATGCCGCCCTGGCCGCCGCCGATGATGAGGCAATACGGTTGCTGCTGGTAGCCCAGTTCGCGCGCCTCGGCTTCGCGCTCTTCCTTCCAGCTGCGACGCTGGGTATGCACCCCATGGACCGCACCGCGCGGACGGTTCACGCCCTTGGGTTCTTCGTGGCCCTTCAGTTCGGCGGCGGTGGTCAGGAGGGTCCAGATCTTGCCCTCGCGCAGTCGCAGGTAGCCCTTGCCGCGGGCGATGCCGGTCTCCAGCAGGATCCAGCCCTGGGTCACGCCATCGGCTTGCGATGGCGTCTCATCGGGATCGAGCCGCAACTGTATCGATCCGAGATGCGGCACCTGCGCCTGCAGCATGGCGCGGATCTGGTCGCGGCCTTCCAGCGTCTTGATGTTCCAGGTGAAGGCGATCAGGTCGCGCCAGTAGCCCTCCTCCTCGAACAGGGCGGCGGCCTTGGCGGCATTGCCTTCGCGCAATGCGGCTTGCAGGGTTTCCAGCGTATGGGCAATGGCCTGGCTGGCGTTTTCTTCGGGCATGACAAGTCTCCTCTATCTCGACAATAGATCTCGTGGTTGGATGGGGGTGGCGGTTCTTTGACCGCCTGGGTGAAGCCTGCAGCGCTAACGTCGATGCGGCGGCAGGATGCGGTAGCGCGCCATGCGCCGGTACAGCGTAGCGCGTGACATGCCCAGCAATTGGGCGGCGTGCGGGGCACGCCATTTGCATTCGGTCAGGGCGGCGACGATCTGGTCGCGCTCCTGTCGTTCATCAGCCTTGATGGCGTTGCCCTCGTCGCTGGAGGCAGCCGCTGTCGCAAGCGCATGCGCGCGGGCCGGGCGCAGCGCGCGCGATACCGGCGCGCGTACGCGGCCATAGAGCGTGGCGCCACCGTGCAGGCGCAGCAGGTGCAAGCCTTGCAGGGCGCGACTGTCGAGCAGGCTTTCAAAGTGCAGGTCGAAGATTTCGTCCAACGGGCAGGGCAAGCGTTGCAGGCCGGCGATGCACTCGCGCGCACGGCCATTGGCGGCGATGACGTTGCCCAGGGCATCGAAGGCGATGAGGATTTCCGGTTGCGCTTCGACATAGTGCCGGCTGCGATGCACCAGCAGTACCCAGGCGCAGGCCATGGCGTTGAGGAAATAGCCATCTTCGATCAGGGTGGCGCTTTGCTGGACGATGCGATTGACCAGGTTCTGGCTGTCGCGCGCATCGGGTGAGCGGATCGCCGAGGCATCGAGCACACCGATCAGTTCGCCCGCTGGCGAAAAGATGGGGGCGGCGCTGCAAGTCAGGGTGGTAAAGGCGGCGCGAAAATGATCGCCCTTGTGCACCGTGATGGGTAGAGCATCCTGCAGTACGGCGGCCACGCCGCAGGTGCCTTCTTCACTCTCGGACCAGCAGGAACCGAGATAAAGGCCGGCGCGCTTGAAATCCTGACGGCGTTCGCGGTCCACGCGATAGTCGATGGTGGTACCGCCGGCATTGGTGAGCATGACGCAGTAATCGGCTTCGCGCACGGTCTGGTGCAGCACCGACAGGCATTGACCGGATGCGCGCAGAAAATCCTCCTCGCCCTGCTGCACCTGGCGCAGTTCGCCGGAACTCAACACGCGCGGGCCCCGCATGTCGGCAGGGTCGAGGTGATGCTGGTCCAGTGAACGCAGATAGGACGAGCTCAGCCGTTGCAGGTAGGGACTGGCGGCGGGATCGGGCTGGCCATCGAGCAGACGGCGCACGCGGTCGAGATGGCTGACTTTCGCAACGTAGGGCATGGCGGCTCCTGGCGGGACGAGACTGCGCGAATCAATGCGGATCAATGCGGATCAGGGCGAAGACGACGGTGAAGCGATGGGTGATGTTGTAGCACAGCGTGCGCGGCGAGTTGTCCTGCGGCGCAGCATGGGGGGATGGTGAGACGCTTGTCTCAAGCGGCAAGACCTCTCTGTTGTGACGCCAACGCACGGCGCAGACTTGCCGAATGGGGATGCGTCTCCCACGGGCTTGCTCCCTGACACTACCCGGTGGGAGATGCGCCGCAAAAAAATCGAGACGCTCCTGCAAAAAGCTGTCATCACCTAGACTTCGGACGGGGCATCAGGCAATTTCCCGGTTCACCTTATCCCTGACTGAAGGTTCATCATGCCCGCTACTGCCGTTGCAACCATCGTGGTCGAAGCTACCGCGCAAGAAGAAAAGATCATCGCCGCCAAGGCGCGCAAGCTGGGACTGCCCATCTCGGAACTGATGTGTCTGGGGGCCGTAGCCTACCAAGGTGGGCAGATGCAAGAAGAACTGGACGCGCTGGCATGTCTGGCGCAGGAGGCCGCCGAACGCGCCGGAGCATGCGTGGAGGCGTCACTGGCCTTCGTCGAGGCCAGCAATGCGCGTCTGGACGCGCTGGACGCGCGGACCCGCGCCGGGAGCGCCTGATGCTCGGCCTCACCGGTCGCATCTGGAGCGCCCTGGCGACCGTCATCAAGCTGGAGGACAAGGTGAGTCGCCAGAGCGAAGCCTTACGTCAGCAACAGATGCGCATCGAAAACCTCACCGAGCGCACGATCAAGCTGGAGACCCTGCTGGAGGTCGTGCTCCATGCCAGCGAATTCAAGCGAATCAAATGAATCCGGGTTAGGTCCTGACATGAAAAAACCCGCACGGCATCACCCGTGCGGGTTTTTCTTTGCGCCCTGTGCGGCCCGCCAGGCCGCCCGCCATTACAACGGAATCTGCGCCGGCACATCCTCCGGCTTCACGCCCGAGAGCTTCTCCAGGTTGCCCAGCACGGTCGGCTTGATCTTGCCGGCGGCGCGTTCGGCGGCGATCCACTTGTTGATGGTCTCGACCCAGGCCTTGCTCTCTTCCTTGGGCACGCCGATGTTGGTGGAGGTCGCTTCCAGCGGCTGCGGGACAGTCATCTTGCCCAGCGAGGGATTCTTCTTGAGGATGTTCAGGGCCAGCAGCCACACCAGCACCTGCGCATCGACGCGACCGGTCTGCAGCGCCAGGGTGGCGTCGTCGGCCTTTTCCAGGCGCACGATGGTGGCATTCGGGCAGACCCGGCTGATCATCTGGTCGTGCGAGGAACCGATATCGACGGCGATCTTCACCTCCGGCTTGTTCAGGTCTGCCCATGTCTTGTAGTCCTTCTTGGACACCACGGTGAAGGCATTCAGGAACAGCGGCTCGGAAAAATTGATCACCTCGCGCCGCGCCGGGGTCGGGTTCATGCCGAAGAACAGGTCGATCTTGTGCGTCTGCAGATCCAGCACCGAATTGCCCCAGGTGGTCTCGGTGATGTCGAGCTTGACGTTCAGGCTGGCCGCCAAGCTCCTGGCGAAATCGATCATGAAACCGCCCCACTCGCCGCTGGCCAGGTCCTTGTTGTAGTACGGCGCGGCACCGCGCACGGCGCCGATGCGCAGGGTCTTGGTGCGCTGTACGCGCGCCAGGGTCGGCTCGGTCGAGCCGGTCGCAGCGGCGGCCTGGGCAAAGACGTTGGGGATGGCGGTGGCGGCGGCAAGGCCGGCCACGCCGGTGATGAAACTGCGACGGTTGGT
Organism: Herbaspirillum sp. C7C8; assembly: GCF_022627875.1. Lineage (NCBI taxonomy): Bacteria > Pseudomonadati > Pseudomonadota > Betaproteobacteria > Burkholderiales > Oxalobacteraceae > Herbaspirillum > Herbaspirillum sp. C7C8. The sequence goes on along the minus strand of NZ_JABXGG010000018.1, from coordinate 88,379 downwards.
CATTCTCGGTTCTCCCTGATTTGGCGGATGGCGCCGCTGCCCTGTGGTCGGCAACATGGCGCACGGGTCTGCGGTCCGGCTTGGCCAGACAGCGTCGTTGATTTTAGCCCAGCCGCAAGCCGCTCGCGCAGGCAAATGCCCGCTACGGACCGCACCAGGCGGCGTTCTCCCGGCAGGCAGGAAATTTTTTACGCCATCACCGATCGCGCGAGCTCCTGACATGGCTGTACGAAAATTGACAGCCCGCTCCCTTGTGCGAGCTTCATTGAAGATTTTTTTACAGCCACGGTATCCGGGTAAAACCGGGTAAGCCGCCGCCAGCGGAGCCTGGCGCGCGCGTAGGCTTGGCCTGTCGCGTTGATGCCGCAGGGCAATTCGGCGCACCGCACGCGTCACGAGCATAACGGGGGATCTCATGCGCATTGAACGTCATCATCATCGCCGCACCGGCGGCCTGCTCGCAGCCTGCCTCGGTGCCGCCGCTCTGGGCGGCTGTGCCAACTTCAGCGAAGTCAGCGCCGGGCGCGACGACCTGTACATGGTCTCGGCCACGGGCGTGAGCTACACCATGTCCATTCCGGCCCTGACCTCGGCGGCCCGCGAAAAGGCCAACGCATTCTGCGGCAAGCAGCAGATGCGGGCCGACCTGCGCCAGCTCATCCGTGGCTGGCGTCCGATGCAGGTGGAGCTGTACTTCCGCTGCCAGCCCGCTGGAACCAGCCTGCAAGCTTTGCTGGACTGATCAGGCCGCTCAGGCCGCCGGGAAATCACGTGCGCGCAGCGGCAATCCATCCGCATCGAAGCCATCGGCCAGACGCAGCGCGGACACGCCCAGCGAGCTCACGGCATCGGCTGCATCCAAGAGCAGGGCCTGCAGATTGCCCTCCACCGCATGCTCCGACTGCGCCAACGTCGCCTCTGCACTGCGCAGCACGACTTGCAGCGTAGTCTGCTCGTCCTCGTCCACCAGTGCCAGGAAGGCGGTGGCCGCTGCCGCCTGCGCACCGGACTGTGCCAATCCTGCTTCCAGTTCGGAAAGCATCTGCAAGGTGCGGTACTCACCATTGCCGGTGTGCTTGGCGCCATGGAACAGATCCTGGTACAGGAAATGCAGCTGGCACTGCGCAGCCTGGCCGGATTGCCCGGTCAGACATTGCTGCATCAGCGGCGTGATCTCTTGGCTCCACTGGCGGAACCGTTGCGCGCGCGATTCGAAGTAAGCATCTGCGGCGGCTTCCTCTTGCGGAATCGCGTAGAAGGGATCATTCACGTCCTTGAGCGAAAAGCCCAGCAGGAAGCGCAGTTCCAGCGCCTCGTCATCGGCCGCAAAATGACTGGCCGGCCAGCCGCGCATGCTGCGCTCGATGGCCGGCACGCTCAGGATCTTCTTGTCGGTCAGCGAAGCGAAGGCATCCCGGTTCATGGCCTCCACTTCACTGAAGCTCAAGGCGTTGATCTCTTGCGGGTGGTAGAGGTGATGCACCAGTACCACGCGCGCCTTGGGGCTTTCCAGACCGGCCTGCTGGATGCTTTCGCGCAGGGCGTCGAAGGCATCGCCATCGGCCATGGCCAGGTCCTCGCGCAGGCCACCACGCGTGCGGGCCAGCAAGGGGATCAGGAAGGCATTGATTTCCAGTTCCTTCTCGCCCCGTCGCAGCACGATGATGTCGGCGCTCTCCTCGACCACCTCGCGCAGAAAAGCATGGCCGCGCGTATCGTCGTAGCGCAGTTGCTCCAGTGCTTCGTAGAGGGTGTCATCATCGCGCTCGCGCAAGGCGTGGCGCACCATGCGCTCCAGTTCATCCTGCCCGACACGACGGCCCGCACGGTCCGGAGCATCGGCGGCGACGGCACTGGCCAGTGCGACCATCTGCTGCACCCGCAGTTCGTCCTCGTCCATGGTCTGTGAGGCGGCATGCGCCTGATGCTGGCGGCGACGCGCGGCTTCAGTGGAGACGTGGGTCTTGGGCTTGTCACGCAGCGGGCCGGCAGGCGCCGGCTTGGGAGGGTGCCTGGCCTGGCCCGGCGCGGGCTTCCTGGCTCCCGGAGACTGTGGTTTGCCTGATGGGCGTTTGGCTTGATTCACTTTTTTCCTCGCTCAGTTCAGCGGTAATTTGTCGGCCGCGCTGCGGCCCGGCAGCGTGGCCAGGAACATCCCGGCCAGGGCCACGGCGAAGGCGCCGGCCTGCAGCGCGGAGAGGCTTTCACCCAGCGCCAGCACACCGACCACGGCGGCCGAGACCGGCAGCATCACGGTAAAGACGCCAGCACGTGCAGCCGGCACCACCTTCAGTCCGGTCATCCACAACCATACCGTCCAGACGCTCGCGGCCAGCGCATAGAAGACCAGCAGCAACCAGATGTTGAGCGGCACGCTGGAGAAATGGAAATGCAGTGCCGTGTACAAGCCCATGGGGGTCATCAGCAGCAGCCCCCACAGGTTGATGACGGCGCTGATGCGCTTGGGCGTGAGGACCGTGGTCAGCTTCTTGCCGATGACGGCATAGGCGGCCTCGCACAGGACGGCGCAGAACACCAGCACGTTGCCCAGCCAGGCGGTCTGCCCGCCAGGTGCGGCGGCAGCGCCGTGGCCATCCTTGGCCAGGGACAGCAAGCCGATGCCGATGGCCCCGCAGGCCACCGCAGCCCAGACGCGCAGGCTGATCTTTTCCTTGAGGAAGATCCAGCTCATCACCGCCACCACGGCCGGGATGGAGGACATGATCACGCCCGCCGAGACTGCATTGGTCATCGACACGCCGGTAATCATGCACAGCGTGAAGAGGAAATTGCCGAGGAAGGATTCGAGGAAGACCAGCCAGCGCGACTGCGTGGAGAGCGGCTTTTCATCGGCCGGCTTCTTCAGCCAGCGCAGCATGGCCACCGCACCGATGGCGAAACGCAGCCAGGCCAGCAGGAACACCGGCAGCAGCGCCGCCAGCGGCTTGGTCAGCGCGACGTAGGCGCCGACCAGGGACATGCTCAGGATCAGACAGCCGTAGCCCATGGGGCGGCTGGGGGTGTAGCTCATGTTGGAGAGGGCAAGTGTGGGTGACACGACAGGCGGGATTGCCTCTCTTGTCAGCCCGCATTTTAACCGCTCGTGCACGGCATGCTGGATCCGATGCCAACACGACAAGCCCGGCCATACTGTGTTTTCAACCAGTATCGGACACTGAAATCGGTTAGAATGCCGCGACGTTTCACCTTACGTCTCTATCAAGAAATACCGCCATGCTCACCCTCACCGAACTCGAAGATGCAATCAACTACTGGCGCCAGCAGCGCCCGGCCAGCGGAGAGGAGTGCGCACTGTCCCCGGAAGTCAATGCCCTGGCGGGCCTGTACGCGATGATGATCTTCCATCGCCGCCATGAAGTGGACCTGGAGCAGATCGATGCCCAGGCACGCCAATTGATCGAAGCCTGGCTGGCCAGCTAAGCTGCGGTTTTTCGTACGCCCGCGTACAGTGACGGTCACTTCCTTGTAAGCGCGTTATCCTAGGGCCTCTGCAATTGCAGAACCTTCACGTTGTTGCCGGATCCACCCGGTATCCCTGAAAGGAAGAACGATGCGCAAGGATCAGGATCAGTCACCCCCCTCCCCACGCCGCAAGACCGCTGGCGCCGTGGCCACCAGGCCGCGCGTGGCGCTGGTGTTGCAGGGGGGCGGTGCGCTGGGTGCCTACCAGGCCGGGGTCTATCAGGCCCTGCACGAACATGACCTGACGCCCGACTGGGTGGTCGGCACCTCCATCGGTGCCATCAACGCCGCCTTGATTGCCGGCAACCCGCGCGAAACCCGCATCGCGCGCCTGCGCGAATTCTGGGAAACGGTGGCCCACCCCGACCTGTTCGACCTGCGCCAGGTGCCGGACACCCTGCGCCCCTGGGCCACGCGACTGACCACGCTGGACACCTTCCTGCGCGGTGCGCCCGGTTTCTTCCGGCCGCGTCCCCTGAACGCTTTCGCGCTGGGCCTGCCGGTGCCGCCCGACGAGGCCAGCTTCTACAGCACGGCTGAACTGGGCCAGACACTCTCGCGCCTGGTCGACTTCGATTACCTCAACGGCCCCTCGGGCATCCGCATGACGGTCTCGGCAGTCAAGGTCACCTGCGGTACGCTGGTCAATTTCGATTCGCGCAAGCGCCCCCTGGGGCCGGAGCACGTCATGGCCAGTGGCGCCCTGCCCCCGGGCTTTGCCCCGGTGCGCATCGAGGGCGAACTGTACTGGGACGGCGGCCTGTACTCCAACACGCCCCTGGAAGCCGTACTCAATGACGAAGCGCGCAGCAACCTGCTGTGCATGATGGTGGACCTGTGGCATGCCGACGGCCCTGAACCGCGTACGCTGGAAGAAGTGCAAACGCGCGAGAAGGATGTCACCTTCGCCTCGCGCTCGCAGCGTCACATCGACGCCTATCTCCAGCAATACCGCCTGCGGCGCGCTGCCCATGCACTCTACAAGCGCCTGCCCGCCGATCTGCTGACCCAGCAGGATCGCCAGATGATGGCCGAACTGGGTGCCGACAGCACCATCCACATCGTGCGCCTGGCCTATGCAGGACGCGACTGGAACATGGCCTCCAAGGACGTCAATTTCGCCAAGGGCTCGGTCATGTGGCGCTGGGAACAAGGTTATGAGGATGGCCTGCGTGCCGTCGCCCTGGGCCGGGCTTGCCCGTTCGGAGAAAGCGATACCGGCATCGTGGTCCACGACCTGCCCGGTGGTGATACCCATGTCCGTCCGGAGAAAACGGCCGACCGTTCGGCTTGATCGCGGGCAAAGCCGCAGCGGGCACGACGTCGCATAATCCCCACGGCGCCGGGCATTATTTTTGTGCGACGCACAAATAACACTTGATTTCACCAAAGAAGTGCATAAAATAGGAATTGTTGCGGCGCACAAATCATGATTGTTAGTTGATTCTGGTCGAAAGCCGCGCTCGAACGCCGATTGTTTTGATCGTCACGCTCGTCGGCAAGCTCATTTGTCATATCACTTAGGAGATGAACATGTTTTCGTACCAAGATCAGTTTTCCGCCGCTACCAAGGCCAATCTGCAAGCCCACCTGGACCTCATCAACAACCTGACCGCCAAGGCCTTCGAAGGCGTGGAAAAGATCGTTGAACTGAACCTGTCGGCCACCAAGGCGACCCTGGAAGAAGCCACCGCCGCCGCCAAGCAGCTGGCCGGCGCCAAGGATCCGCAGGAACTGCTGGCGCTGGCCGCCGCGCAAGCCCAGCCGGGCGCTGAAAAGGCCACCGCCTACAGCCGTCACCTGGCCGGTATCGTGTCCTCGACTCAGGCTGAATTCACCAAGGCGGCCGAAGCCCAGATTTCCGAAACCAGCCGCAAGCTGTCGGCCCTGATCGACGAGATCAGCAAGAATGCGCCCCCGGGTTCGGAGCAGGCCGTCTCGATCCTGAAGGCGACCCTCACCAACGCCAACGCTGCCTACGAGCAACTGTCCAAGAACTCCAAGCAAGCCGTGGAAACCCTGGAAGCCAACCTGGCCAATGCGACCAAACAGTTCACCGCTGTGGCTGAAAAGACCGTCGCTTCGACCCGCGCCAAGAAGTAATCTTCACTTCTGGCCGTAACAGCAAAACGCCGCCCCGGGCAACCGGAGCGGCGTTTTGCATTGAGTGATCCAGAGCGTGGATCAGCGCATCAGGACTGCGCCACGATATCCAGCGCCAGCGCCTCGGCCACGCGGATGCCGTCGATGGCCGCCGACATGATGCCGCCGGCATAACCGGCGCCCTCGCCCGCCGGATACAGGCCCTTGGTATTGAGGCTCTGCAGGGTGTGGTCATCGCGCTTGATGCGGATCGGTGAAGAGGTACGCGTCTCGATGCCGGTCAGCACGGCGTCGTGCATGGAGTAGCCGCGAATCTGCTTCTCGAAGGCCGGCAGCGCCTCGCGGATGGCATCGATGGCGTACTTGGGCAGCGACGGGTTCAGATCCCCCAAGGTCACGCCGGGCTTGTAGGACGGCTCCACGCTGCCCAGCCGGGTCGAGGGACGATTGGCGATGAAGTCGCCCACCAGTTGGCCCGGCGCATTGTAGTTGGCCCCGCCCAGTTCGTAGGCGCGGCTTTCCCACTCGCGCTGGAAGGCGATGCCGGCCAGCGGATGGCCCGGATAGTCGGCCGGCGAGATGCCCACCACGATGCCGCTGTTGGCGTTGCGCTCGTTGCGCGAATACTGGCTCATGCCGTTGGTGACCACCCGGCCCGGCTCGGAAGTCGCCGCCACCACCGTGCCACCGGGACACATGCAGAAGCTGTAGACCGAGCGACCATTGGACGCATGGTGCACCAGCTTGTAGTCGGCCGCGCCCAGGATGGGATGACCGGCACCGGGGCCGAAGCGGCATTTGTCGATCAGCGACTGCGGGTGCTCGGCGCGGAAGCCGATGGAAAACGGCTTGGCCTCGATGTAGACACCGCGTTCGTAGAGCATCTCGAAGGTATCGCGGGCGCTGTGGCCGATGGCCAGCACCACGTGGTCGGCTTCGATCTGTTCGCCGGTATTGAGCGTCAGGCCACGGATCTGGCCATCTTCGATGAGCACATCCTCGACGCGCTGCTCGAAACGGAATTCCCCACCCAGCTTCTCGATCTTCTCGCGCATGAGCTGGATCATCTTGACCAGGCGGAAGGTACCGATGTGGGGTTTGCTGACATACATGATCTCCGGCGGCGCATCGGCGGCCACGAATTCGGCCAGCACCTTGCGACCATAGTGCTTGGGGTCCTTGACCTGGCTGTAGAGCTTGCCGTCGGAGAACGTGCCGGCGCCGCCCTCACCGAACTGCACGTTCGATTCCGGCTTCAACTCACGCTGGCGCCACAGGCCCCAGGTGTCCTTGGTGCGCTCGCGCACGGTCTTGCCGCGTTCCAGGATGATCGGGTTGAAGCCCATCTCGGCCAGGATCAGCGCCGCAAACAGGCCGCAGGGACCGAAGCCGATCACCACCGGACGCTTCTTGATGGTCGCAGGAGCGCGCGTGACGTAGTGGTAGGAGGTATCGGGCGTGGGGCCGACATTGGTGGTCTTGACATGGCGCGCCAGGACGGCCGCCTCGTCCTTCACTTCAACGTCGATGGTGTAGTTCAGGGTGATGGCCGTCTTCTTGCGGGCATCGTAGCTGCGGCGAAACAGCGTGAAGGACACCAGCTCCTCAGCCGGGATGCCCAGGCGGTCGAGGATGGCGGCGTTCAATTCTTCTTCCGTATGACTCAACGGAAGGGTCAGTTCAGAGATGCGCAACATGTGCGGGGACTTTCAACAAGACTGGGGGTGCAGGCGGTGGCGCAGGCCACGATGGCCGGTGAGATCACGGCGGAAGGCTGCGCGAAAGGCGACATTTTACTCCACCCCGGCAGGCGCTCCCAAGCGGCCCACGCCAGTTGCGCGGGTGCCACAACGGTCGTACCAACTGCGGCCAGACAAGTTGCGTAACGCAATCATCTCGCGGTACATTGATTGCACTTCGCAACCATTACAGGATATCGCCATGGACTACGATGGCCTGCACTCTCCCCCGCGTGACCAGACCATCCGCCAGTTGCGCGAGCTCTCGCGCAAGCTGGTGCGTGAGCTGGGCTTCATGCGCAGCACCCTGGCCGGCAGCGACCTGGCGCCCTCGGCGGTCCATGCCTTGATCGAGATCGGGCTGCGACCGGGCCTGCAGGCGCGGGAGCTGGGCGAACTGCTGTATCTGGACAAGTCCAATACCAGCCGCCAGCTGGCCAAGCTGGAGGCGCTGGGGCTGGTGCGCCGCAGCCCGGTGCCAGGCGACGGGCGCGCCTTCAGCCTGGCGCTCACCGAGGACGGGCAGGCGCTGCGCAAGAAGATCGACAAATTCGCCACCGATCAGGTCTCCGGGGCTTTGCGGCGCATCCTGCCGGAAGACCAGCAGGGCCTGGTGCGTGCGCTGGCGCTGTATTCGGAAGCCCTGTCGCGCGACAATCCCAATGCCGCACCGCGCCCGGCCAAAGGCGCGACGGCGCCATTGAGCACCGGCTACCAGCCCGGCTGCATCGGAGATATTGCCAGCCTGCACGCGCGTTACTACGCCGAGGCCGCCGGGTTCGGCGTGTTCTTCGAGCACAAGGTCGCCAGCGAACTGGGCGCCTTCGTACAAACGCTGCCCCATGCGGGCAAGCAACTGTGGACCCACATCGAGCATGGGCGCTGCCTGGCCTCCATCGTGATCGATGGCGATCTGCAACGCCGGCAAGCGCATCTGCGCTGGTTCATCGTCGATGGCAGCCTGCGCGGCAGCGGCGTGGGGCGGCGCCTGCTGGAACAGGCCATGGCCTTCGTCGATGCCCATCGTCTGGCCTGCTATCTGTGGACGTTTCAGGGACTGGACGCGGCACGCCACCTCTATCTGTCCGCCGGCTTCGCGCTGGCCGAGGAATCGCCCGGCCAGCAGTGGGGAAGCCGCGTGGTTGAGCAACGTTACGTGCGTCCGGCACGCAAGAGATGAGCGGAGGATGGCGCGCGGCATGTATCGATGTGCCGCGATTTGTTACCGGAATTGCCCGGTACGGAACGCGCTTCGGGATAGCCACACGGGCCAGCGCTACGCACGGACACAACTGGAAACACAACATTACAGTCTTAAAGAAGCCCGGCTCCTAGAGTGGTTTCACAGCGTGGCCCTCGCGGCGCGCGCTGCATCCACGCAACACCACCTTGCAGGAGCCCGACATGAAAACCAAGACCACTCGCTTAGCCTTCGCTCTTCTCACCACCCTCTGCGCCACTGCGGCGCTATCCCCTGCCGCCCAGGCGCAGGTAGTCGGGGTGGACGTGCGCATCGGCACACCGCCCCCCGCCCCGCGCTACGAGGCAGTGCCGCCGCCGCGCCACGGCTATGCCTGGGCGCCCGGCTACTGGGCGTGGAACGGTCATCGCCATCTCTGGGTCGGCGGCCACTGGGAGCGCGTGCGCCGCGACTACGCCCGCTATGAACCGGCCCACTGGCAACCCCGTGGGCGCGGCTGGGTCTTCATTCCGGGTCACTGGGTACGTTGATGGCCCTGGCTGAGTCCGCGCCGAAGCGGGCCGGGTCCAGCGCCGCCACCAGCTCGCGGGGCAGCGGCAAGGGCTCGCGCTCGAGCATCGCGGCCAGCAGCTCGGCCATCAGCGGCGCCCAGATCAAGCCGCGCGAGGCATAGCCCAGCAGGCCGTACAGGCCATCCTGCCCGGGCAAGGCGCCCACCAGCGGCAAGCGGTCCGGTGCGATGCAGCGCTGGCCGACCCGGCCCGCCAGATGGGCATCCGCTTGCGGCAGGGACAGGTGCGCCGCGATCTGCGGCAGCATGTGCTGCAGGCGGGCCAGATTCCCGGCGTGGCTGTCGGCGCGCAGGGCCGGATCGTCGAAACGATCATAGCTTGCACCCATGCAGACTTGACCAGCATAGGGACGCGTGAGGTAACCATCGCCACACAGGGCATACGGCAGGTCGGGAAAATCCGCTGCCGCCAAGTGCGTCACCTGCCCGCGCACCGCCGCCAAGGGCAAGCCCGCCGCCTGTTGCAACGCACGCGCCTGGGCGCCCGCCGCCAGTATCACCAGCGGCGCTTGTGCAATGAGCACATCGTCGGCATCCCGTGCCTGCCACTGGTCGTCCACGCGAACCAGACGGGCGACGGCACGCCCGAAATGCGTGCGCACCTCTGCTTGCGCCTGCGCCACCGCCAGCAAGCGGCGGCATACCGAGGGCGGATTGAGCCAGCCCGCTTCCGGGAAGAAGTAGCCACCGCCCATGGTCGGCATGCCCAGCGCCGCAGCCGTCTGCTCGGCGCTCATCCAGCGGGCATAGCGCGGCGGATATTGCCACTGCTGCGCCCCCTGTTCGAAGGAGACGGCCTGCTTGGCATCGCGACCGAACTGCAGAATGCCGCAGCGCTCGCCCCGAATGGCCGTGCCCTCCTCCAAACCCACGCCGCCCAGATCGTCCAGACGCTGCGAAGCGAACAGGAAGGCTGCGCGCGTGAGCCGGGCCAGCGGACTGTCGTCACGTGCCAGCGCCGGCATGAACAGGCCACCATGATTGCCGGAGGCGCGCGTGGCGACCTGCGCCCCGGCATCGATGAGATCGATGCACCAGCCGCGTGCCGTCAGCCGCTCGGCGGCGGCGGTACCGGCCAGCCCGGCACCGATCACCAGGGCGTGGCGCTCATGCACGGGATCGCGCCGCAAAGGCGTGTCGATCCGCGCCACGTGGGTGGCCGGACGTGCCCAGGCCGGCGCATAGCGCAAGGCCAGCGCACCGTCCCGCGCTTGTCCATGGAAACCGACCTGCCGCATCGCCGCCACCAGCGCTGCCTGCCCGGCTGCGCCGAACACCAGCGCCCGGGCGCCGGTCCAGGCCAGGCGCGCCAGCCGCTTGCAGGCATGCGCATGCCAGGGCGATGCGGCCGGGTCGAAGCGGGACGGATCGGCATGGAGGTAGAACAGGTCGACCGGCGCCTCCAGCCGCGCCAGCTCCTCTTCCAGCGCGCCCCACACCAGGGTGAGCGTGAGGCGCCCTTCATCGAGCAGCAGGCGGTGTGTGCCCGGCAGCGGCAAGGGCCATGCCGCGCGCAAGGCCTGTGCATAAGTCAGATCGGCATGCAGCGCCTCGACCTGCGGCGGATGCGGCAGGATCGCGATGTAATGCAGGCGGGCCGCACCCTGCCCCAGCGCGCGCTGGCGGGCAAAGGCATGCCAGGTGGCGAAGAAGGCATGACCCAGGCCGAAATGCAGGTCCAGCACGGTGGCGCTGTGCTGTTCGTGCAGGCAGTCCGGCACCGGCTGCAGCGCCCGTACCACGGTATCGGCCTCGGCACGCCAGGCAGCCAGCAGTTCCGGGGAGGCAAGTTGAAGAGGACGCGCAGGCATCTTGAAAAGCCCTGTGGATAAATCAGAGAAGGCCGCCATTCTACGCTCCCGCTTGCGTGCGGCATTGCGCCTTGACAAAGGGTAGCGCTCTCCCTAGTCTGGGCCCTCGCCGATCAACCAGCCCCGCAGCATGGCTGCGCAACGCCATGCTCGCCATCTTCAACATCGTCTTTCCGATCTTCTCGCTGATCTTCCTCGGCTGGATCTGCCGCAAGCGCCACATCCTCTCGGCGGGCGCGGCCAGCGAACTGAACCGCTTCGTGATCTGGCTGGCACTGCCGGCGCTGCTGTTCGATTCCATGTCGCGCCTGAAGGCGACCGATTTTGCCAACCTGCGCTTCATCGCCGTCTTCGCCATCGGCGTGGCCGTGGTATTCCTGCTGACGGCCTGGCTGCGCCTGCGCCAGAAGGCGGCAGCGCCCGACGTCATCATCGACAGCCTCGGCAGTTCCTATGCCAACACCGGCTTCATCGGTATCCCGCTGTGCTACCTGGCCTTCGGCAACGAAGGCTTGCCGCCCTCGGTGATCGCCATGGTGATGACGGCCTGCCTGCTCTTCGCGGTGGCCATCGTGATGCTGGAGAGCTGTCTGCATGCCCGGGCAGGGTGGATGCAGACCGTTGCCAAGGTGGGCCGCTCGCTGCTGCGCAATCCCATCATGATCGCCCCCGTGGCCGGCATCATCGTGGCCTTGAGCGGAGTGAGCCTGCCCGGCAGCGTGCAGCAGTTCTTCAAGATCCTGGGGGGTGCGGCCAGCCCTTGCGCGCTGGTTTCGCTGGGTCTGTTCCTGGCGCAACCGGTACGCGCCGGCGACGGCGCACCGGTGTGGCTGCTGGTGGCCTTCAAGCTGCTGCTGCAACCGGCCGTCACCGCCGTGCTGGCTTACTGGCTGCTGCCGCTGCCACGCCTGTGGGCCGACAGCGCGGTGCTGCTGGCAGCCCTGCCCATCGGTACCGGGCCCTTCATGCTGGCCGAGCTGTACCAGCGCGAAGTCACGGCCATGTCGCGCGCCATTCTCATCTCCACCACGCTGTCATTGCCCACCATCGCCGTGATCCTGGCCTGGATTGCGCATCATTGAGCCGGATATGAACAAGGCCGCACAGCGATTGCCGTGCGGCCTGATTCGCAAACCGGGCGTGAAGAAAAATTACAAAATCACCCGCTCTTCCCGCAGGATCTGCTCGAACTTCTCGGCCGCCACCGGCGGGCTGAACAGGTAGCCCTGGATCTCGTCGCAACCATAGTGGCGCAGGTAGTCCAGCTGCTCGTCGGTCTCCACGCCTTCGGCAATGACGCGCAGTTTCAGGTGGCGCGCCAGCGAGATGATGGAGGCGGTGATGGCCGCATCGTCGGCATCGATGGTGATGTCGCGCACGAAGGAGCGGTCGATCTTGAGCACGTCGATGGGGAAGCGCTTCAGGTAGGCCAGTGAGGAATAGCCGGTGCCGAAGTCATCGATGGACAAGCGAATGCCCAGCTTCTTCAGGCCGGCCAGGATGCCGATGGCATGCTCGACATCGGTCATCATGAGGCTTTCGGTGAGTTCGATTTCCAGCGAGGCCGGTGGCAGGCCGGTACTGTCGAGCACGTCGGCAATCGAGGAGACCAGGTCCTTCTGCAGGAACTGCCCCACCGAGAGGTTGACCGAGACGCTGATGTCCTCATGCCCGGCCAGCTGCCACTGGCGGCACTGGGTGCAGGCGGTGCGCAGCACCCAGGCGCCGATGGGCAGGATCAGGCCGGTCTCTTCGGCCAGGCCGATGAAGCGCGCCGGCGAGACCATGCCCAGTTGCGGATGCTGCCATCGGATCAGCGCCTCGCTGCCCACCACACGGCCCGAGGCCAGGTCCACCTTGGGCTGGTAATGCAGCAGGAACTCGCCGTGATCCAGCGCATTGCGCAGGTCGCCTTCGATGCGCAGACGCTCCAGCGCCTGCTCGTTCATGGCCGGCGTGTAGAACTGGAAATTGTTGCGACCAGTCTGCTTGCCACGGTACATGGCGATGTCGGCATGCTTGATGAGCGTCTCGCCGTCAGTGCCATCGTTGGGATAGCAGGCCACGCCGATGCTGCAGGTCATGAACAGCGTATGCCCGCCCAGCGTGACCGGTGCGGCCACCGCATCCATGATGCGTTGCAGGCTGCGGGTGTCGAGCGTGAGTTCATCCTGCTCGGGCAGGATCATGATGAATTCGTCGCCACCCAGGCGCGCCACGGTATCGGCTTCGCGCACGGCGGCGCGCAGGCGACCGGCCACGGTGCGCAGCAAGGTATCGCCGGCCTTGTGACCCAGCGTGTCGTTGACGAACTTGAAGCGGTCCAGGTCCACGAACACCACCCACAAAGCCTGCTTCTGGCGCTCGGCCGCGCCGATGGCCTGTTCCAGGTGATGACGCAGCATGTGGCGGTTGATCAGGCCCGTGAGCGTATCGCGGCTGGCCTGGAATTCCAGTTCGGCTTCGTAGCGCTTCATCGAGGTGATGTCGTAGAGTGCCGCCACGAAATGGGTCACCAGGCCGCCCTCGTCACGCACCGGGGCGATGTAGAAGTCATTCCACAGCTCCGAACCATCCTTGTGGTAGTTGCGCAGCACGACGTTGTGTTCGCGCTGTTCGCGCATGGCGATCCAGACGGTCTCGAAGCCTTCGGGATCACTGTCACGGCCTTCCAGGAAACGCAGGCTCTTGCCCACGGCTTCGGCGCTGCTGTAACCGGTGATGCGGGCAAAGGCCGGGTTGACGTATTCGATGGCGTAGTCCGGCTCCTGGGCCGAGAGAATCAGGATGGCATTGGCACTGGCTTCGATGGCCTGGTGCCGCAGGCGCAGCGCACGTTCGGCCAGGCGGCGCGCCTTGATGTCGTCCGACAGCAGGGCATTGGTGGTACGCAGCTCGGCAGTCTTGTCTTCCACCAGCTGCTGCACCCGATGCGAGCGCATCGACAAGGCCCGCATGTAGGCCGCGCCCAGCAACGAGGCGATCACGCCGACCAGGCCGATGAGCAACGAGCCATAGTGATCGGAAAAGACCGAACGCGGTGGAATGCTGATCTCCATGTGCCAGCTCTGGCCGGCGATATCAAAGCTGGTGACGGTCGTGGAGGGATGGCGGAACAGGCTGCCAGGCTTGATGAGCTGGTCCAGCCACTGGGTCGGGCGCGGCTGGCTGTCATGGTGGTAGACCAGGTTGGTCGGATCGGCTTGCCGGCCGACGTAGAGACGCAAGCCGATCTCGTGGTCCGACATCAGGCCGGCGCCATCGAGGATCTTCTGCACCAGGCCGTTGAGTTCGAGCACCGCCGTGGTATCGCCGATGAGCAGTGCACGGCGGGCGGCGGTATCGGTAGGCTGCACGCCGCCGCGATAGACCGGCTGGATCACCAGCAGGCCGCGTTCATCAGGGCCGGACTGGGCCAGGCGGATGGGCGGGGTGGAGGAGGGTCGGCCGCTGACGACGGCGGCATCGAGCGCCCCCATGATGGCGGGGTTGCGCGAGACGTCCAGTCCCAGCGCAGCCTCGTTGCCGGCCAGGGGCTCCACATAGTCGACCACCAGATAGGTCGGTTGCTGCGAAGCGCGCACGGACCGGTCGCCATCGAGCGCGGTGATCTCGAAACCCGGCTTGGCGCCCTGGCGCAGGGCCTCGAACACCAGCCGGTCCTCGTCGGCCACGAAGCGCTGCACGCTGAAGGCGCGCACGTAGGGATAGCGTTCCAGCAGCGGGCGGGTGAAGCTCTCGAACTGTTCGCGCGTAGGATCGCCTACGGTGGCATAGAAATGGTTCACCACCGACTGCACCTGCACCGCCTCTTCCAGCCCGCGCTGAATGGTGAAGGCGCGCAGGCCCGCCCTACGCTCGAAGTCGAGCTGGACGGCATCCTCTTCCAGATGGCTGGTGGCGACGAACACCGTCGCGGTGGCACATAAACCCAGCATCAGCGTGAGCGATGCCGACAACGTTGCCCCCAGCTTGTTGATCACACGCTGCATAAACGATTCGTTATATCCCTTGGGAGAGCCCGATCATAATCCGGGACTCCCCTCGTTATCGGTCAAAGCGCATTTATTTTTAATCGGACCCACCCCGCAGCACGCAACTCGCATGTTGCCGCACGGGAACAAACGCATTTGTCGAGTGTGCTCAGGCTCAATATACCGATGGTGACGGGCGCTGCTCGCGTGCCGCACGTTCGATGGCCTGGGCCTGCATGAAGGCATCGAAGGAGCGTTCGATGGTGGCGCGCTCGACATCGCGGGTGATGAAGACGATGCGGCTGCGGCGGTCCTCCGAAGGCCATTGCGGCAGCGTGGCGGTGGGGTGGAAGATGTGCTGCACGCCGTGGATCACGGTCGGCTTGTCCTCTCCCTTGAGATTGAGGATGCCCTTGATGCGCAGGATGTTGGGGCCCTTGAAGCCAACCAGCAGGCTCAGCCACTCATCGAAGAGCACCGGGTCGATGGGTTCGTCGAAGGTAAAGCAGAAGGCGCGGATGTGGTCATCGTGACGGTTGACGTCATGGGCATGATCGTCGTGGTCATGGCCATGATGATCATGATGATCATGGTGATCGTGATGACCGTGATGACCGTGTGCATGGCCGTGGTCATGATGATGATGCGCATGCGCCTGCTGCTCGGCGAAGGCTTCCTCGTTGAGCCAGCGGGCCACGTCCGGCATCTTCTCGCCTGGCTTGAACAGGCCCGCATCGAGCAACTCGGCAGCGGCGATCTGGCCGACCTGCGGCTGCAACTGGCGCGCGCCCGGATTGAGCGTGCGCAGGCGCGCCTGCAGGGCCGACAGCGTGGTGGCATCGACCAGATCGGTCTTGGTCAGCAGCAGGCGGTCGGCGACGGCGGCCTGCTGGATGGCTTCCGGATGGTTGTCCAGGGTCGCCATGCCATTGACCGCATCGACGGTCACGATCACGCCATCGAGGCGATAGCGCGCCGAGATGAAGGCGTCGGTCATCAGGGTATGCAGGATGGGGGTGGGCGAGGCCAGGCCGGTGGTCTCGATGACCACGCGGTCGAACTTGCGCTCGCCGCCCTCGGCGAAGCGCCAGGTGATGTCCTTGAGGGTTTTCTTGAGATCGCCACGGATGGTGCAGCACAGGCAGCCGCTGCTCATCTCGACGATGGTCTCTTCCTGGCTGTGCGCCACCAGCAGGTGATCCAGGCCGATCTCGCCGAACTCGTTGATGATGACCAGGGTGTTCTTCATCTCCGGCTGGGTGATGAGGTGGTTCAGCAGCGTGGTCTTGCCGCTGCCGAGGAAACCGGTCAGCAGGGAAACGGGAATCGGCGCGGCGCCGGCGGGGACGGATGGATTCATGGCGGGAAACGGGATGAGTAGGGACCAAAATAGACGACCGAGCCGCCATGCTACCCGATGCGTCAAGCCGGCTGCTTCGGCCGGGCAAAAAAAAGACGGACCGCGAGGGTCCGTCCTGCCGGTGAGCCGCGCCCGGCGGGGATCGCGATCTTTACCTGGTTTTACAGCTACGCCGATCTACTCGTTGTCATGCGCGTCCAGCGGCACCTTTTCAGGCTTTTCTTCGGTTTTGGCCAGCCCCGGCAGCAGGTGGCCCAGCTTGCGCGCCTTGGTGCCCAGGTAGCCGATGTTGAAGGGATTGTGGTTGGCGATCAACGCAATGCGCTCGGCTACCGTAATGCCGCTGTCTTCCAGCGCCTTGACCTTGCGCGGGTTGTTGGTCATCAGGCGCAGGCTGGTGATCTTCAGGTGCGCCAGCATGGGCAGCACGATGGTGTAGCGCCGCATGTCGGCGGGGAAGCCCAGGCGCTCATTGGCTTCGACGGTATCGGCCCCCTGGTCTTGCAGGTGGTAGGCGCGGATCTTGTTCAACAGGCCGATGCCGCGCCCTTCCTGGCGCAGGTAGAACAGTACGCCACGACCTTCCTTGGCGATCTTCTTGAGGGCCGCTTCGAGCTGGGCACCGCAATCGCAGCGCTGGGAGAACAGGGCGTCGCCAGTCAGGCACTCGGAGTGCACGCGACCCAGGACCGGTTCACCATTGCCGACCTCGCCCAGGGTCAGGGCCAGATGTTCCTTGCCGGAAATTTCATCGTAGAAGGCGTGCAGTTCGAAGGTCGCCCAGGGCATGGGCAACTTGCACGAACTGACGAAAACCAGTTTTTCTTCCGGCGCGGCTGCGGCCGGTGCGATCGGTGAGGACATGACAACCTGCTTTCGAATCGAATGCTCAGAACCGCGTATCTTACCTTGCGCACGGGTTTATTTCAGCGCGGCGGCCGCTGCGGTGAAGGCAATTGTCCGATTCGTGCAGGCAATTTGAACAGACGCTGCCTGCCGGTTCATAATGCCAGCCAGTCCGGGACACACCGGACACGGTGCCAGCCCCAAGGGCGGCATCCCCTTGAAAGCCGGTCAACGATAAAAAAGGGAGACAACCGTGCTGTTCGATTACGTCATCGTCGGTGGCGGCTCGGCGGGTGCCACACTGGCCGCGCGCCTGTCGGAAGATCCAGGCGTCACGGTCTGCCTGCTGGAAGCCGGCGGCCAGGGCGACAGCCTCTTGGTGCGCACCCCGGCGGCCGTGGTGGCCATGCTGCCCGGCTACGGCAAGCTCAACAACTGGGCCTTGCAGACCACGCCCCAGCCGGGCCTGAACGGCCGCCGTGGCTACCAGCCGCGCGGTCGCGCCCTGGGCGGCTCCTCGGCCATCAACGCCATGCTCTACATCCGCGGACAGCGCCAGGATTACGATGGCTGGGCCCAGGCCGGCTGCCCTGGCTGGGACTGGGAGTCGGTGCTGCCCTATTTCAAGCGATCCGAAAACAATATACGCGGAGCCGATGCCTGGCACGGGGACAGCGGCCCGTTGCAAGTCTCGGAACAGAATCGCCCGCGCCCCATCACGCGCGCCTTCATCGAGGCGGCGCAGGCGCGCGGCTATCCGCTGTGCACTGACTTCAATACCGGCGACAACGAAGGCGTGGGCCTGTACCAGGTCACGCAATTCCACACGCCCGCTCATCGTGGCGAGCGCTGCTCGGCGGCGGCGGCCTACCTGCATCCGGTGATGGGGCAACGGCCCAACCTGAGCGTGTTGCGCCAGGTGCGCGCGCAACGTGTGTTGTTCGAGGGAAAGCGCGCGGTGGGCGTGGCCTATCGCCAGCAGCAGCAGGATGCGCAGGTGCGCGCCACGCGTGAAGTCATCCTCGCCGCCGGGGCCTTCGGCTCGCCGCAATTGCTGCAACTGTCAGGCGTGGGCCGGCCCGAGGACATCCTGCCGCATGGCATCGCCCTGCATCACGCCCTGCCCGGCGTGGGGCAGAACCTGCAGGATCACCTCGATTTCACGCAAGGATGGACCACCCGCGACACCGACAACTTCGGCCTGGGCGTGGTCGGCGGCCTGCGCCTCTTGGGCCAGCTGCTGCCCTGGAAGCGCCATGGCGAGGGCCTCATCGCCACCCCCTTTGCCGAGGGCGCGGCCTTCCTCAAGACGCGGACCGGACTGGATCGCCCCGACATCCAGCTGCATTTTTGCATCGCCATCGTCGATGACCATGCAAGAAAGCTGCATGCCGGTTATGGCTTCTCGCTGCACATGTGCCTGCTGCGCCCGCATTCGCGCGGGCGTGTGGGCCTGCAATCGGCCGATGCGATGGCCGATCCGCTCATCGATGCGGGCTATCTCTCCGACCCGCGCGACCTGCCGACCATGATCGAGGGCGCCCGCATCGCGCGCGACATTGTCATGACCGAACCGCTGCGCCGCTACTGCCGGCGTGAACTGTTCGGTGGCCGGGAGGGCATGGATGCGGCGGCATGGGAAGCCATGATCCGTCGGCGCGCCGACACCATCTATCATCCCGTAGGCACTTGCCGCATGGGTGCGGACCCGATGGCGGTGGTCGATGCGCAATTGCGCGTGCATGGCCTGCACGGTCTGCGCGTGGTCGACGCCTCGGTGATGCCCACGCTGGTGAGCGGCAACACCAATGCACCCACCATCATGATTGCCGAGAAGGCAGCCGACATGATCCGCGCCAGCCAGGCGCATGCCGAAGCGGCCTGACCTCGCTCGATAATGCAATGCAAGGATGAATCAATGACCGATACCACCGCTGCAGAATTGCAGCAGCTTTTCACCGCGCAGCGACAAGCGTTCACCGCCCACGGCGATCCCTCCCATGCGCTGCGCATGGACCGGCTGGCTCGTCTGCTGGCGCTGCTGGACGAGCATGAGACCGCCCTCATCGCCGCCATCGATGCCGACTTCGGTGGCCGTTCGCATCATGAGACGCGCATGGCTGAACTCTTCGTTCTGCGCGCCGGGATCCGCCATGCGCAATCGCACCTGAAGCGCTGGATGCGACCGCAACGGGTGGCCACCGCCCTGCACTTCCTGCCCGGCAGCAATCGCCTGCTGGCGCAGCCACTGGGCGTGGTGGGCATCATCTCGCCGTGGAACTATCCGCTGCAACTGGCGCTGGGTCCGGCGCTGGCGGCCTTGGCGGCAGGCAACCGGGTACTGCTCAAACCCTCGGAACTGACACCGCGCCTCTCTGCCCTGCTGGCCGAGCTGGTAGCGCGGTATTACGCCCCGGAGGAAATGGCCGTGGTCACCGGGGACGCCGGCATCGGACAAGCCTTTGCTTCACTGCC
Organism: Herbaspirillum sp. C7C8; assembly: GCF_022627875.1. Classification (NCBI taxonomy): domain Bacteria; kingdom Pseudomonadati; phylum Pseudomonadota; class Betaproteobacteria; order Burkholderiales; family Oxalobacteraceae; genus Herbaspirillum; species Herbaspirillum sp. C7C8. The sequence goes on along the minus strand of NZ_JABXGG010000018.1, from coordinate 68,816 downwards.
GTTCGATCATCTGTTCTTTACCGGATCGACCCAGGTCGGGCGGCAGATCGCGCAACTGGCGGCGGCCAATCTCACGCCGGTCACGCTGGAACTGGGCGGCAAATCACCGGCCATTCTCGATGCCTCGTGCCGCATGACGAGCAGCCTGCAACGCATCGCCTTCGGCAAGCTGCTCAATGCCGGGCAGACCTGCGTGGCCCCGGACTACCTGCTGGTGCCGCGTGGTCAGGCGGCCAGCGTAGCGCAGCAACTGGCCGCAGCCATGGGCCGGCTGTATCCGCGTCTGCACGACAACCCGGACTACACCGCCATCATCAGTCCGCGCCATCGTGCGCGCTTGCAGGCGCTGGTGGAGGACGCCCGCACGCGGGGTGCACGGGTGATCGAAGTCAACCCCGCGGGGGAAGACCTGGAGCAGAGCCGCAAGCTGATGCCCACGCTGATCCTGGGCGCGAGCCCGGCGATGCGGGTGATGCAGGAAGAGATCTTCGGGCCGGTCCTGCCCATCCTTGAATACGACACGCCAGAGCAAGCCATCGCCCATGTGCAGCAAGGTCCGCGTCCGCTGGCGCTGTACTGGTTCGGCGAGGATGCGGCACGGCGCGAGCAGGTGCTGCGGCAGACCCATGCGGGCGGTGTGACCATCAATGACTGCCTGTGGCACCTGGTGCAGGAGGAGCAGCCCTTTGGCGGTGTCGGCGAAAGCGGCATGGGGGCGTATCACGGACGCTGGGGCTTCGATACCTTCAGCAAGCGCAAGCCGGTGTTCCGGCAGGCGCGTTGGAACGGCGGGACGCTGTTGCATCCGCCTTATGGAAAAAAATTTGAATGGGTGATGGGGTTGATCAGGCGATTGAGCTGATGCCACTCATCCGGGCGCCGGCAGCAGATCCAGGTACAAGCGCAGCGAACGCTGCACGCTCTCGGCCACAAGGGTGGTGATGGCCGCATGGTCGCCGCTGACGCAGGCTTCATCGAGGGCGTCGTAATACGCCAGGCGATCTTCCTTGCGGATGACCGCCGGGGGATAGCCGGATTTCATCAGTTCCAGGTTCGACAGCAGGCGACCAGTGCGGCCATTGCCATCGATGAAGGGATGGATCTTCACGAAGCGCGTATGCAGTTGCGCTGCACGTTCGACCGCATGCAGGCTGCCGGCCTGCTGATACCACGCCAGCAAGGCGCGCATTTCATCGTTGAGATGCAGGAAATCGGGCGGGGTGGTGCTGGCGCCGGCGATCACCACGTTCTCGCGGCGATAGCGGCCGGCTTCATCGGCATCGATCCCCTTGAGCACGAGACTGTGGATGTACTTGATGTGCGCTTCGCTCAGAGGCGTTGCTTACGAAATCAGCGCTATGGTCGGCTTTGACTCCGCCAAACAAATATGGAGGAAAATAGAGATGGCAAAAAATCCTAGAAATGATTTTCCGCTGAAGCTGCATCAGCTCAGGTTTCGGAACGCACAGTTCCCGATTTTTGTTCTTTACAACTTTGTCGAAAAAATCGTAAAACCTAGCTGAATCTGCGCAAATCGTGCTTAGTCGCGCTTCACTGATATCGAGCGTTTTCGCGAGTGAATCAAGCGATCTGATGGGCCGGTTCTTATAGTTAATCTTTTGATAGACGACCATAATCAAAAAACAGTTATGGGGAAAACTATGGGGATTCGTTACAACAGATATTTAGTGACAAGATGCATCACCAAACTCACAACGACAGAAGAGCAAAATTTGACAAGCAAAGATTTACCCATTCCGTTGCCAGCGCTGGCAGGGCGATTGTTTCCCGACCCTTCCGGGGTACGAGGTCCTGAACTCAAAACAACAATATTAACTACAGTTTTATTTGCGGCTTTTTTCATACTTAGCTCCATTAAAGGTATAGCCAGAGCATGATTGCCCTGACTGCCTATACCCTTTTCTGACGCCCCGCTACGAAAGCAAATAACCTGCGCTGACAAACCCCCACACTTTCACGCCTAAGACGAGTACCCTCATTTTAGACACCTTCGATCCGCGCGCGCCTGCGCTCCCTTGGCGGCCAGATCCCGGTCGTGATTACATTGACTGTAATCGTCAATAGCGAACTATTGACGTGGCTCTTTCGTATAAATAATTAATACCTTGAGTTCCCCTTCAGGCATCCACCTGATGAGCTTGAGTCTACCCTAAATTACGTAAATTTTTAACCTTTTTAAGCACCACTGCTATTCACGCAACAAGCGGCTTTTCTTACAGGAAATTATTTAAACAATACCGTGCGCCTGCTGATCCGCATGGTAGCTGGAGCGCACCATCGCGCCCACGGCGGCATGCACGAAGCCCATCTTGTAGGCCTCTTCCTCGTACATCTTGAAGGTGTCGGGGTGCACGTAGCGGCGCACCGGCAGGTGGTCGCCGCTGGGCATCAGGTACTGGCCGATGGTGAGCATGTCGACGTTGTGCGCGCGCATGTCGCGCATGACCTGCAGCACTTCCTCGTCGGTTTCTCCCAGGCCCACCATGATGCCGGACTTGGTCGGCACTTCCGGATGCAGGTCCTTGAAGCGCTTCAACAGGCTCAGCGAATATTCGTAATCCGAACCCGGACGCGCTTCCTTGTAGAGGCGCGGTGCGGTTTCGAGGTTGTGGTTCATGACGTCCGGCGGGGCCATCTTGAGGATTTCCAGCGCGCGGTCCATGCGGCCACGGAAGTCCGGGGTCAGGATCTCGATGCGGGTCTCGGGCGACAATTCACGTACACGCTGGATGCAGGCCGCGAAGTGGGCAGCACCGCCATCGCGCAGGTCGTCGCGGTCCACGCTGGTGATGACCACGTAGGACAGGCGCAGCTGGGCAATGGTCTTGGCCAGGTTTTCCGGCTCGTTGGGGTCCAGCGGATCGGGGCGGCCGTGGCCGACGTCGCAGAAGGGGCAACGGCGGGTGCACTTGTCGCCCATGATCATGAAGGTCGCGGTGCCCTTGCCGAAGCATTCGCCGATGTTGGGGCAGGAGGCTTCCTCACAGACCGTCACCAGGTTGTTGGCGCGCAGGATGTCCTTGATCTCGTAGAAGCGGGTGGTCGGCGACCCGGCCTTGACGCGAATCCAGTCCGGCTTCTTCAGCTTTTCGGCGGCCACCACCTTGATCGGGATCCAGGCGGTCTTGCCGGCGCCCTTCTGCTTGTCCAGCGGATTGGCGCGCGCCGAGCCGGTGGCATTGGAGGAAGAATCTGCTGCGGGAGTGAGTTCGGTAGTCATGTCGGTCGTTCCGGCCCCGGGCACACGCGGCGCGTGGGGCTCAAGCCATGCCCGCGAAGCGGGCGATCAGTTGGTCGGCAAGCAAGTCCTGGACAGCGTCCAGCCGGGCGTGGGCAGCCCCGAGGGTCTGCATGTCCACGGTGGCCAGGCCCTCGTAGCCGCAGGGGTTGATCCAGGAAAACGGTGCCAGGTCCATCGCCACATTGAGCGAAACACCATGGTAAGTGCAGCCGTTGCCCCGTATCTTCAAGCCCAGCGCGGCCACCTTGGCGCCCTGCCAGGGGCCGTCGGCGGCATAGATGCCGGGCGCCCCCTCCTTGCGTACACCGGCCAGATTATACGCCGCCAGCGTGGCGATCACCGCCTCTTCGATGTTGTGCACGAATTCGCGCGCGAACAGGCGCGCCCCGCTGCGGTTGCGGCGCAGGTCCATCAACAGGTAGATCACCACCTGGCCGGGACCGTGGTAGGTGACCTCGCCGCCGCGGTCGGTCTGGACAATGGGGATGTCGTGCGGATTCAACACATGGGCGCGGTCAGCGCCCAAACCCAGCGTGTAGACAGGGGGATGCTCGACGATCCAGAGCTGGTCGGGGGTGTCGGCGGTGCGCGCGTCGGTATAGGCGCGCATGGCGGCGAAGCTGGCCTCGTAAGGCTCGACGCCGCGCCGGACGATCTCGGGCCGGCGGGCGCCAGCCACGGGTGTGCTGGCGGTGGGCAGTGCAGTTTGCATGCCCGCCAGTGTAGCGAAATTCGCTGCGGACCGTATCAGAACCAGCGGATCAGGCCGTGCGGCAGGAGCTTGGCAATACGTACCGTATCGTCGCTACACCCCTTGGGAGGCAAGGGAGTGACCGTGAATTCGGCCGCACCGTTGACGGCTTCGAAGATGGCCTCGCCGCGCCCGTGAAAATCAAAGCAGCGGCCCGCCTTGAGCCAGATATCCTCGCGGCAGCCGGCAATGGTCAGCCACACCAGTCCGGAGTTCACACGGATGCGCACGCCGCCCTGCAGGCGACGGGTCTGTACCTGGCCTTCCTGCAACTGGCCCGGGAGGCTTGAATCTGTGAATGAAATTGTCATGGCGCTGGCTCCTTTGCTCGACTCTCTGATTCGCCAGGCAAGCCGCGTCCCTGCCGCGATGCCCGGGAGGGTGCGGCTGCAAGGGGGGAAATGCCTGGAATGATGTGTGATGAGTCATCATTGTAGGAAAGCCCGCAAGCGCAGCAAAACGATATATATTGGTTCTCCTTGCTAATTGAATTCACAAGGAGCCGTCATGGCCGATTTGCGCAAGCTCCCCAACCTGGCCGCCCTGCGCGCCTTTGATGCGGCCGCCCGCCATGGCTGCTTCTCGCGTGCGGCCGAAGAAGTGCACGTCACGCCCGGTGCCATCAGCCACCAGGTGCGCGCGCTGGAGGAAGACCTGGGCCTGCAGCTGTTCCATCGCCATGGCAAGCGCATTTCCATTACCGAAACCGGCGAACGCTTCGCGCTCACCATCCGCAAGGCCCTGGGCGAGATCGCGCAGGCCGCCGACCACTTGCGCAGCCTGACGCGCCAGCAGCGGCTGGTGATCTCGGCCACCCCCTCCTTCGCTTCACGCTGGCTGGCACCGCGCCTGTGGAAGTTCATCGATGCCCATCCGGAAATCGAGGTGGTGCTGCAATCGGGCAGCCACCTGGCCGACCTGCGGCTGGACGGGGTGGACATCGGCATCCGCTTTGGGCGCGGGCAGTACAGCGGCGTGGTCACCGAAAAGTTGAGTGACGATTACTACTATCCGGTGGCCGCGCCCGGCTATCGCGGCAAGCAGAACAAGAAGCTCGTGCGTCCCACCGACCTGGCGCACTGCACGCTGCTGCGCATGGACACGCGCGAATCCTGGCGCCCGTGGCTCACCCTGGCCGGGCTGGACCTGCCCGAGCCGCGCGGCACGCTGGTGGTGGAGGATTCTTCGCTGACGCTGCGCCATGCCGTGGAGGGCAAGGGGGTGGCGCTGTCACGCCATACGATTGCCTGGCAGGAGATCGCCAGCGGCACGCTGGTGCGGCTGTTCGACGTGGCCCAGCTGTGCGAGGAGGCGCACTACCTGGTGCATCTGCCGGAGGGGCTGGAGAAGCCGGGGGTGGCGGCCTTCAGGAAATGGATCGTTGAAGAGATGCGGCAATTCCATGCGCAGTCGGAATGGCCGGGCGCGGTGCAGAAAACGTCAACTCGCAAGAAGTGATGCGGCCATGAAAAAACCGGCGCGCCTTGCGGGCTGCGCCGGTTTTCACGTGGATGCAGTTGCGCTCAGAGCACGAACTTGACCATCTCGTGCGTGGAGAGCGCACGGTAGATGTTGTCGAGCTGAGCGCGGCTGGTGGCGCGCACGGTCAGGGTGAGCGAGAGGTACTTGCCCTGGGTGGAAGGACGCATCTCGACCTTGCCCGCGTGAAACTCGGGGTCGTGCTCGATGACCATGGCGACGATGGTCTCGGCGAAGGCGTCATGGGTGATCCCGACCACCTTGATGGGGAAGTCGCTGGGATACTCGATCAGGGATTCTTCAGGGGAAATAGTGGGCATAGTCATGGCAAACCGCCTTGGCGTTGTCCGCCTGGCGCTCCGAATTCAATGCTCCCAGATGGGGATGAACCTGCGGGCTTCAAGCGGGGGGACTCGGGTGGGGAATGCCTGCATTCTACGCCATGCGGGCGCGGCGGCGTGCAGAAAGCGTCATCGGCCCGGACGTCCGCGCAAGCAATCTGTTCCAACATCTCCAACTATCGCGATTGATGAGCATGCGCTGCCGCACAAGACTCTGTGTCTTCCCGACAAGATGCGGTGTCCCATGCAAGTCAACCTCAAAATGCTCCAAGGTCGCTTTGAGAGGGGGTATGCCCTCGACAAGCACTCGCTCTACAGTCTCCCGGCCGGGTACAACGCGGCGGGCCACATCCAATGGCACACGCAGCGCACCGAAGTGGGAGAAGCCCTGTATCAGCTGAAATACCGGCAACAGCAGCGCTACGTCCTGCCGCTGGCGCTGGCCGTGCAATCCCACATCCTGCCCTTGCTGCCGACATTCGGCCTGATCGTGCCAATGGCTTCATCGCATGTCCGGCGCGTGCAGCCTGTCGCCGCCATCGCGCATGCGCTGGGACATCTGGTCGGCAAACCCGTGCTTGCGCTGTTGAGCAAGGCCAAGGGTGCAGCGCTTCTGAAAGACTTGCGCACGCGCGCCGAAAAGGACGCTGTGCTCACCGATACGCTGATCCTGAATCGCCTTATCCACGGAGAAGGCCGCTGGGACACGTTGCTGCTCGACGATTTGTACGATAGTGGTGCTTCGGTCGATGCTGCATGCGATGCGCTGCGCGCCTATGAGAAAATCGGGGACATTTTCGTGGCAACGCTGACGTGGAGGTAAGCCCATGACTACCGTTTTCATTGCTGGCTCCATCAGCATCCGACATCTGCATCCCAAGGTCCAGGAAAGGATCATGAACATCGTGCGCCAGGAGTTCGACGTGGTGGTTGGCGATGCCGACGGCGCCGACACGGCGATCCAGCACTTCCTTCATGCGATGGCTTACCGGCGCGTGACGGTCTTCTGCAGCGGGCAGGTACCGCGCAACAATATCGGCCAGTGGCCCGTGCACCACATCCATACCACGCTGCGCCCGGGTACGCGCGCCTTCTTCACGGCCAAAGATATCGCCATGGCCGACATCGCTGATTCCGGGCTGATGATCTGGGACGCCAAAAGTACTGGCACGCTCGGGAACGTGATCGAACTGCTGAATCGCCAGAAGTACTCCTGGGTCTTCATCGCCCCGCCCAGCCAATTTCTGGCAGTCAAGTGCGCGGAGCGGATCGAGGCCCTGCTGTCGTGCATGAGCGCCTCCGCGCGTCTGCAAGCGCAGCACAAGCTCGGCCTCGAACGCCGGCTCCCTGCCCTGCATGTCACTGAAAAACAATCCACGCTGTTCGCGCAGAATGTGAGCGACGTATTGCACGCCGCCCACTAGGGCCTGTTCACAGCCGCGCCTTGGCCGCCTGATACGCCGCATACACCTTGGCAAACACCGGCCCCGGCTGGCCGCTGCCGACCGGCTTGTCATCCAGCGTCACCACCGGCAGCACTTCCTTGCTGGCCGAGGAAATGATCAGTTCGTCAGCCGCCAGCACTTCCTCCCGCGTGATGCGGCGCGATGCCAGCGCGATACCCTGCTCGGCGCACAGCTCTTCCATCAGGCCATAGCGGATGCCTTCCAGGATCAGGTTGTCCTTGGGCGGTGCCGAGATCTTGCCATCCTTGACCACCCACACGTTGGAGGACGACGCCTCCGACAGATAGCCATCACGGAACTGGATGGCCTCCGTCACCTGATGCTCGGCGGCGAACTGCGCGGCCAGCACGTTGCCCAGCAGCGAAGTGGACTTGATCTGGCAGTTCAGCCAGCGACGATCTTCCAGGGTCACGCAGGCCACGCCCTTCTCGATAGCCGCAGCCGGAGGCAGGGCCATCGGATTGGTCATGATCAGCACCGTCGGCACCACGTCCTTGGGGAAGGCATGCGCACGCTTGGCCACGCCCCGGGTGACCTGGATGTAGATCATCTGGTCCTCCAGGCCGTTGGCCTCGACCACCTGGTGGATGAGGCCGTTCCAGCCGGCTTCGTCATGCGGATTCGGAATACCGATGCTGGCCAGGCTGCGGAACAGGCGCGCCAGGTGTTGCTGGCCACGGAAAGCCTTGCGGCGATACATGGGGATGACTTCGTAGATGCCGTCACCAAAGATGAAGCCGCGATCGAGCACCGGTACGCGGGCTTCGGAGAGAGGCGTGAGTTCGCCGTTGAGATAGACGATGGGATCGTTCATGATGGGCTTCCAGGTAATCGAGGATGATCGGGTGAAGGCGGCAACCGTGCCGCGATGAATCCATTCTGTCACGCGGCTCCCGGCATCCCTATGCAAAAACGGTATAACGCCGCCCTGCCCTCACGCTGCAATCGGCAGCGCCTCTACACGATGCCCGGCCCCCTCGCCGTCAGCCGGCGGCACGAACTTCCAGCGCACGTCGTGGAAGCGCGCCAGCGTCTCGCGGTGGGCGATGCTGATCACGGTCACGCCCGGCAGCTCGCGCGGCAAGGCGGCATAGAGGGCTTCCTCGGTCTCGCCATCCATGGCGCTGCTGGCCTCGTCCAGGAACACCAGACGCGGACGATTCAGGAACACCCGCACGAAGGCCAGCCGCTGCTGCTCGCCCGGTGACAGCGCCTGGCTCCAGTTGGCCGCCACATCGAGTCGCGCGGCCAGATGCGCAAGACGGCACAACCCCAGGTAACGCGTGATGAGCGCATCATCAAAACTGCCCTCGGCGGCCGGATACGAGAGGGCTGCGCGCAGCGTACCGATGGGCAGGTAACTGCGCTGGGGCAGGAACATGGCCGGTGCATCCTGTGGCAGTGCGATGCGGCCCTCTCCATAGGGCCAGATATCGGCCAGGGCGCGGATCAGCGTGGACTTGCCGCATCCTGAAGGACCGCTGATGAGCACGTGTTCGCCCGACTCCACCCGCGCATCGAGGCTACGCAGCATCAGGCTGCCATCGGGGAAGGACAGCTGCACGCCATCCAGCGTGACCGCACTGCCGCCATGCCGGGTGACGGCCAGTGTGCGCGGCATGCCGGCGGCGCGTTCGATATCGGCATGGAAGCCCGCCAGCCGGTTGATGCTGGCCTTCCATCCGGCCAGCGTAGTAAAGGCATTGATGAACCAGGACAGCGCATCCTGCACCTGGCCGAAAGCATCGCTGATCTGCATGAGCACCCCCAGCGAAATGGCCCCGGAGAAGTAGCGCGGTGCCGACACCAGCATGGGAAAGATCACCGCGAACTGCCCGTAGAAATTGACGGCCACGTTGAGTTTCTTGGTCAGGCGCATGATGTTCCACCAGTTTGCGCGGATGTCGTCCAGCCGCGCCGTGAGCTGCATGCGCTCCTGCGGCTCGCCGCGATACAAGGCGACGGCCTCCGCATGTTCACGCACACGGATCAGGCCAAAACGGAAATTGGCCTCGAAGCGTTCCTGATTGAAACTCAGGCCCACCAGCGGGCGACCGATCCACCACACCACCCCCGAGCCGATGGCCGCATAGGCGATCACGAACCAGACCATGTAACCGGGAATGACCCACGACTGTCCCAGGGCCGAGAAGGAGAGCGGCCCGCTTACCGACCACAGGATATGGATGAAGGAGAACAGGGTGACGCTGCTGGAAATGAAGCCCAGCACCAGTGACAGCGTGTCGCTGGTGAGCGCATGCAGGTCCTCGGCGATGCGCTGGTCGGGGTTGTCCGAGAGGCGGCCCTCCTGGCCCTGCTCGATGCGATAGTAGGCGCGATGTGCCAGCCAGCGATCGAGATAACGCGTACTCATCCAGTAGCGCCAGCGGATCTGCAGCGCCTGTTTGAGGTAGACGCTGTAGATGGCGATGGCCACGAAGATGAAGGCCAGTCCCGAGAACTGCCACAACAGCGACTTGAAGTGCGGGTAATCGCGCGACTGCAGCACGTTGTACATGTCGCGGTTCCAGGAATTGAGCCGCACGTTGATGTAGACCATGCCCAGGTTCAGGGCCAGGATGGACAGCAGCAGCGCCCAGGCCTTCCATTTTTCTTCCGAGACCCAGTAGGGCTTGATGAGGCCCCAGATCTCGGCACGGGTGGCGCGATTGGCATGGCTGCCCTGGCGGGCAGGTGTTTGTTCGGTCATGGCGAATCCTGTGGATGTTGTCCTCTTTGCTGCCCAGCTTGCCGCAAAAGACTTAAACCAGGCTTAAACCGGCATCCGGGGAGCATTAAGCAAAGTTTAATGCTCTTGCAATCGAGCATTCATCGCTATGGAATGAATCGAAACAATCAATCCCGCGCGAGCCCGATCACGGCTAGACTGCGATCTTCGTCGACATTGCCTTGCATCAATACATCCCGTGAGGGCTGTTGGCAGCAGTGGCGCCCCCCATCTTCTGGAGAATCACATGCAAGCCCATCCCCCCAAGCGCCGTTCGCTGACCGTGGCGGCCCAACTGGCACTGAGTTTTACACTGGTGCTGGCGATGATGCTGGTGCTGACGGTGGCCAGTATCGTCAAGGTCAACGCCATCGAAGGCAGCCTCTCCACCGTGAGCGAGGACAACAGCGTCAAGCAGCGCTATGCCATCAATTTCCGCGGCAGCGTGCACGACCGCGCCATCGCCCTGCGTGATCTGACGCTGGTGAGCGACGCCGAGGTCAAGGACGTGATCGCCCTGATCAACAAGCTCGATGCCGACTACCAGCAATCAGCCCGGCCGCTCGATGCGGTCTTCGCCACCATGAAGGTCAATGGCGAGGAACGCGCCAGTCTCGAGCGCATCAAGGCCATCGAAGCACGCGCCATGCCGCCGGCCGCCAAGGTCGTCGCCATGCGCACCGCAGGGGAAATCGAAGGCGCACGCCAGCTGCTGCTGAGCCAGGTGAAACCCGCCTTCGTTGAATGGCTGGCGGCCATCAATGAACTCATCGACCTGGAAGAACACATGAGCCAGATCGAGTCGGCCAAGGCCCGCAGCACCGCCCACGGTTTCCAGGCCTTCATTCTGGTGCTGCTGGCTGCCGCGCTGGTAGCCGGTGTCGTACTGGCTACCCTGATCACCCGCAGCATCCGCGGCGCGCTCGGTGCGGAGCCCGATGAGGTGACGCAGCTGGCACTGGCAGTGGATCGCGGCGAGCTTTATCACGCCATGGCCGTCAATCGCACCAGCGATGAAAGCAAGCGCCAGAGCATCATGGCCGCTCTCTCCAAGATGAACGGCAATCTGCACCAGACTGTAGCCCACGTACGGGATGCGGCCAGCGGTGTGGCCACCATCAGCGGGCAGATCGCCGCCGGCAATCTCGATCTGTCGGCCCGCACCGAAGACCAGGCGGCCTCGCTGGAAGAAACCGCCTCGGCCATGGAACAGCTGACGGCCACCGTAAAGCAGAACGACAGCCACGCGCGCGAAGCGAATCGACTCGCGCGCAATGCCTCGGATATCGCCAGGCAGGGCGGCGCCATCGTGGACGAAGTGGTCGATACCATGGCAGCCATCAACACCTCTTCGCGCAAGATCGTGGACATCATCGGCGTGATCGACGGCATCGCCTTCCAGACCAACATCCTGGCCTTGAATGCCGCCGTGGAAGCGGCCCGTGCGGGCGAGCAAGGACGTGGCTTTGCCGTGGTCGCCACAGAGGTGCGCAACCTGGCCCAGCGCAGCGCAGCCGCTGCCAGGGAGATCAAGCAGTTGATCGATACCTCGGTCGGCAATGTGGAAACGGGCGCGCACCTGGTGCAACGCGCCGGTGACACCATGGAGCAAATCGTGGCCAGCGTGCAGCAGGTCACCGATGTGATGGGCGAGATCTCGGCGGCCAGCCATGAGCAGAGCCTGGGCATCGAGGAAGTCAACAAGGCGATCGCACTGATGGATCAGGTGACCCAGCACAATGCCGCGCTGGTGGAAGAGGCCACCGCCGCCGTGACCACGCTGCAGGAACAAGCGGTGAGCCTGACGCGGGCAGTGGGCGTGTTTCAGCTGGAGGCGCCGGATGCCGCAGGCTCGGTGGCGGCCGCAGCGCCCTCGCCTGCGCTCAACACCGTACAGATTCCGTTGCGCGTGGTACCGAAGCTGGAAGTGGTACGCAAGGCGGCATGATCCCGCGCCGCAGCCAGTCTGACTCGCCTCGCGGTACCACCGCACTGGCTGCACTGGCTGCACTGAGTGCATCTGGGCGAGTAATTACAGCTCGCTCAGGAATTGCTCCACAAACCCCCGCATCCTCTGCTGGCGCGCCTGCGCCATGGCCGCACCGGCGGCAGTCTGGAAACCCTCCTGCAAGCGGAACAGCTTGGCAGGAAAATGGTCCAGCGCATATCGCGCGTCCTGCAACGGGCGTTGCTCGGCCTGCGGATCCTGCGCTTCATACAGGCCCGATCCCATTCTCCCGGCGACATAGAAACAACGCGCCACACCGATGGCCCCGATGGCATCGAGGCGGTCGGCATCCTGCACGATCTTCGCCTCCAGCGTTTGCGGCGTGATCTGGGCCGAATAGCTGTGGGCCTGGACCGCATGGGCGACGCGTTGCGCATCTTTCGCTGCCCATCCCAGCGATGACAGGATCTGCTGCGCGCGCTCGCCGGAGAGCGTGGAAGCCTGGCTGCGCAGCGGGGAATTTTTTTCCACGTGCACGCAGTCGTGCAAGAGGACCGCAGCCACAAGGATGCGCAGCTCACCGCCCTCCTCGGCCTGCAGACGGCGCGCATTGTTCCATACGCGCAAGAGATGTGAGAGATCGTGGGAACCATCTCCGGCATCATCCTCGACGTAGGGCAACAATTGCGCAGCCAGTGTATCGAAGGGCTGGAAGGCCGCGGCGACCTGGGAAAGATTCATGATGCAAACAGATAAAAAGATGACGGTCCAGCAGTATGGCAGATGAATCAAGAGGATCGGGGAGCTTGCGGTGATGCGCACCATTCCGATTTTCCGACAAGTGTTTTTCCCCGGCTCCGCTACACGCAGGCGGGCCGCATATGAGATGATTCGGCTTCCATCTTCTCGCGGCCTGCCCCGGGATCACGATAGCGGCCCCGCTGCCGCAGCGATCCGCACGCCGCACATGAATGGCGTATCGCCACCTGCCGCTTTCTCTTGGGGTACGCCACAGTAACAACGCCCGACCACGCCTGTCCGGCCGACTGCCTTGGTGGCTGCCGGCCTGCGGTACCCGCCGTCGGCCCTGGTCCGATTTTTGGAGTCCCCTGATGTTCAGCTGGTTTGAAAAACTGGTCCACCCCTACCCCGAGTCGCAACCCTTGCCGCCGCCGCGCGGCTTCATGCGTTTCATCTGGTTCTGTACCAGGGGCGTACGTCCCTACATTGCGGCCATGACCCTGATGACGGCCATCATCGGCGTCTTCGAGGCGCTGCTCTTCGCCGCGCTCGGCCGCATCGTCGATTGGCTCTCCAAGATACAGCCCGCGCAATTGTGGCCGCAGGAAGGTCATACCCTGGCCTGGCTGGCGCTCATCCTGGCCGCCAGCCCGCTCTTGATCGCGCTGCAGACCATGTACAAGCACCAGACCCTGGCCGGCAATTTCCCCATGCTGCTGCGCTGGAATTTCCATCGCCTCATGTTGAGCCAGAGCATGAGCTTCTACCAGAACGAGTTCGCCGGACGGGTGGCCACCAAGGTCATGCAAAGCGCGCTGGCGGTGCGCGACTTCTGCATGATCGTGGGCGATATCCTGGTCTTCATCACGATCTACTTTGCCACCCTCATCGGCGTGGTCGGCAGCTTCGATATCTGGATGCTGGCCCCCTTCTTCGTCTGGCTGGCCGCCTTCGCGGTGGCCATGCGCTACTTCGTGCCGCGCCTGTCCGCGGTGGCACGCAACCAGGCCGATGCGCGCTCGCTGATGACCGGACGCATCACCGATGCCTACACCAACATCGCCACCGTCAAACTGTTTTCGCACGCAGGGCGCGAGGCCGAGTACGCCCGCAGCGCCATGCGCGAATTCCTCGCCACGGTCCATCGCCAGATGCGTCTGGTGTCGGGCTTCGAGGTGGTCAATCACCTGCTGAACATGGTGCTCATCATCGGTGCCACCGGGGTGTCGCTGTACCTGTGGACCCAGGGCAAGGTGGGGGTGGGCGCAGTTGCTGCCAGCACCGCCATGGCGCTGCGCCTGAACGGTATCGCGCACTGGGTGATGTGGGAAATGTCCTCCCTGTTCGAACACGTGGGCACGGTGCAGGATGGCATCAATACGCTGGCCCGTGCACATGAGGTCAAGGATGCACCCGATGCGACGCCGATCAAGGTCAGTCGGGGCGAGCTGCGCTTCGAGGGGGTGAGCTTCAGCTACGGCGGCGCGGCGCCGCGCCCGGTGGTGGACCAGCTGGACCTGGTGATCCGCCCCGGTGAAAAGATCGGACTGGTGGGCCGCTCCGGCGCCGGCAAGTCGACCATCGTCAACCTGCTGCTGCGCTTCTACGATATCGAGGGTGGCCGCATCACCATCGATGGCCAGGACATCGCCCATGTCACGCAAGACAGCCTGCGCGCGCAGATCGGCATGGTCACGCAGGATACTTCCCTGCTGCATCGGTCGGTGCGCGAGAACATCACCTATGGCCGTCCCGATGCGAGCGACGCCGAGATGATCCACGCCGCCGAACGCGCCGAGGCGCATGACTTCATCGGCACGCTGGCCGATGCCAAGGGCCGCCGCGCTTATGACGCGCATGTGGGCGAGCGCGGCGTGAAGCTCTCCGGCGGCCAGCGCCAGCGCATCGCGATTGCCCGCGTGATGTTGAAGGATGCGCCCATCCTGCTGCTGGATGAAGCCACCAGCGCGCTCGATTCGGAAGTGGAAGCGGCCATCCAGACCTCGCTCTACAAGCTCATGGAAGGCAAGACGGTGGTAGCCATTGCGCACCGCCTGTCGACCATCGCCGCGATGGATCGACTCATCGTGCTGGACCAGGGTCGCATCGTCGAGCAAGGGACACACGCCGAACTGCTGGCCGCCAATGGCCTGTATGCGCGGCTATGGTCGCACCAGAGTGGCGGCTTCCTGGGAGAAGAGGAAGAAGATGCGGTGATGACGGCGTGATGCCTGATCTTGGTAAATGATTTATATCATTTACGATGAATGCAGAAAGATTGCTGCAAAAAAATGGGCGCACTCAACGGTGCGCCCATTTTTCTTGCCCGCCCGGTTTTATCTTTATTGCAGAGTGAACGAAGCCGTCTTCACCTCCTTGGAATCCAGCCCGATCTGCACCTGGAATTCACCCGGCTCGGCCACGTATTCCAGCTTGGCGTTGTAGAAGGACAGTGCCTTGCGGTCGATACTGAACTGCACCTCTTGCTCTTCACCTGGCTGCAACATCAGCTTGCGGAAATCCTTCAGTTCCTTGACCGGACGCACCACCGAGGCCGCCACATCGCGGATGTACAGCTGCACCACGGTGGCGCCGGCGCGGCGGCCCACGTTCTTGACCGTCACACTGGCCTGCACCTGGCCGTCAGCGCTCATGGCGGCCTGCGACAGATGCACGTCCGAGAGCTTGAACTCGGTATAGCTCAAGCCGTATCCGAACGGATACAACGGGCCATTGGGCTCATCGAAGTACTGCGAGGTGTAATTGCCCGGCTTGCCTTCGGTGTAGGGACGGCCCACGCGCGGATGGTTGTAGTAGCTCGGGATCTGGCCCACCGAACGCGGGAAGGTGATGGGCAGCTTGCCCGAAGGATTGACGTCGCCGAAGAGGATATCGGCAATCGCATTGCCGCCCTCGGTTCCGGTGTACCAGGTCTCCAGGATGGCCGAGGCGTTCTCGCGCGCCCAATTGAGATCCAGCGGACGGCCATTCATCAGCACCAGCACCAGCGGCTTGCCGGTGGCTTTGAGGGCCGTGAGCAGATCCTGCTGGCTCTGCGGCAGCGACAGCGAGGTACGGCTGGAGGATTCATGCGACATGCCACGCGACTCGCCCACGGCGGCCACGATGACATCGGCATCGCGCGCGGCCTTGAGGGCCTCATCGATCATGGCCTTGGGGCTGCGCTTGTCCTGGATCACTTCCGGATCATCCCAGTTCAGGAAGTTGAGGTAGTCGACGATGTGCTTGTCTTCGGTGATGTTGGCCCCGCGTGCGTAAAGCAGCTTGCCCTGCCCGCCCAGCGCATTCTGCAGCCCCTGGCGCAGGGTGATGGTCTGCCTGGCCTGGCCGGCTGCAGACCAGCTGCCCAGCATGTCGATGTGGGAATCGGCCAGCGGACCGACCAGGGCGATGCGCGCAGTCTTCTTCAGCGGCAGCGCGGCATGGCGGTTCTCCAGCAGCACCATGGACTGCTGCGCGACTTCGCGCGCATCGCGACGATGCAGGCGGCGCTCGGCATGGACGTCCGGCGGATCATCGGCGGCGCGGCCGATGCGGATATACGGGTCCTTGAACAGGCCAAGATCGTACTTGGCACCGAGGATGTCGCGCACGGCATTGTCCAGCTCCTGCTGCGGCACCTTGCCCGAGCGCACCAGCGCCGGCAGTTGCTTGATGTAGACCTGGTCGGCCATGCTCATGTCGGTACCGGCCTTCATCGCCAGGCGTGCCGCTTGGGCATCGTCCTGTGCCACACCGTGGTTGACCAGTTCGGTGATGGCTCCGTGGTCCGACACCGTCAGCCCCTTGAATCCCCAATCCCGGCGCAACAGGTCCTGCAGCAGCCAGGTATTGGAGGTGGCCGGTGTCCCGTTGATGGAGTTGAGCGCCACCATCACCGCGCCCGCGCCGGCATCGATGGCGGCACGGTAAGGCGGCAGATAGTCGTTGTACATGCGCTGCGGGTCCATGTTGACGACGTTGTAGTCGCGTCCGCCCTCGACTGCACCGTACAGCGCAAAATGCTTCACACTGGCCATGAGGCGATTGGCGGCGATGGGCTTGGTATCGCCTTGCAGGGCGCGCACCGAGACCTCGGCAATGCGCGAGACCAGGTAAGGATCTTCACCAAAGCCCTCAGACGTGCGCCCCCAGCGCGGATCGCGGCTGATGTCGACCATCGGGGCGAAGGTCATGTCGATGCTGTCGGACGCGGCTTCTTCGGCGGAGATGCGCATGGCGCGGCCGACCAGGTCCATGTCCCAGCTGGAGGCCAGGCCCAGGCCGATGGGGAAGGTGGTGCGATGGCCGTGGATGACGTCATAGGCGAAGAACATCGGGATCTTCAGCCGTGAACGCATCGCGCCCTCCTGCAGCGGACGATTCTCGGGCCGGGTGATGGAATTGAAGGTGCCGCCGACACGGCCGGCGGCCAGTTCCTCGATCAGCTTCTTGGCGGGCATGTCCGGACCGATGCTGATGAGGCGCAGCTGGCCGATCTTTTCTTCCAGCGTCATCTGACGCAGCAGGTCATTGATGAAGGCGGTCTTGTCGCCGAGCAAGGCCGGATTGGCTTGCGCATGCGCGGCCGTGCCGGTGAGCGCGGCGCTGCAGGCCAGCGCGCACAAGGTCATGACCAGGGCCAGGCGGGGACGACGCGGGGACGCGGCGTGCCGCTCGGTAAGCTTGTGGGACACGGGTTTCCTCTCTCTTTTTTAAACTTTGGCGGCGCTCTGCCCTCTACTGTGTGACCTGCACAAGCGGGACAGCGGCCGGGCGGCGGGAGCATTTATTGCTTGCGTTCTTTGATGCGTCGCCAGCCAGACGGTTCGCTATATTATTCTGTTTTGATGCCTGCCGGACGCGCAGGCACACAGCGGCGTAGCTGGCCAACATGCCCGCGCGCCGCTTCTTTGTGGAGAAATACATTGATCAGACATGGATTGAAATGGCCCCTGCTGCAGGGGCTGGTGTTGTCGGCAAGCCTGCTGGCTGCCTCGGTGCAGGCACAGAGCGCGCAAGGCTTCGACCTCAACCAGGCCGTGGCCCGCGCCCAGGCACTGGCCGCCAAACCCTATCAGAAGCCGGTGAGCAATCTCTCGCCGACGTTTGCGGCGATGCAGTTCGCCGATTACATGAAGATCCAGCCCAAGAGCGACAAGTTCGAATGGCGCAACCAGCCTACCCCCTTCAAGCTGGCCTTCTATCATCAGGGCATGCAGTTCAACTCGCCGGTGGCGATCCACGAAATCGTCGATGGACGCGTGCAGGATGTGGGCTACAGCACCGATCGCTTCAACTTCGGTGACCTCAATCTGGCCAAGAGCAGCACCGCCCATCTGGGTTATGCCGGCTTCCGGGTGGTCTATCCGCTCAACCGCGATGACAAGGAAGACGAGGTCATGAGCGTGCTGGGCGCCAGCTATTTCCGCGTCATCGGCAAGGGTCAGGTCTATGGCCTCTCGGCACGCGGACTGGCGATCGATACGGCCATGTTGAGCGGTGAGGAATTCCCCCGCTTCACCGAATTCTGGATCCAGCGTCCGGCCCCCGGCGACAAGCAGCTGACCTTCTATGCACTGCTGGATTCACCGCGCGCTACCGGCGCCTACAAGTTCACGCTCACGCCGGGCAAGGATGCCCTGCTCGATGTGCAGGCACGCGTGTTCCTGCGCGCCGACGTGGGCCGCCTGGGCATTGCACCGCTGACCAGCATGTTCCTCTTCGGTCCCAACCAGCAATCTTCGCGCCGCAACTTCCGTCCGGCCATCCATGATTCCAATGGCCTGGCGATCCATACCGGCAATGGTGAATGGCTGTGGCGACCGCTGAACGATCCGCAGAACGTGGAAGTGAGTTCCTTCGAGGTCAGCCATCCGCGCGGCTTCGGGCTGTTGCAGCGGGGCCGCGATTTCGCCTCCTATGAAGACCTCAAGGATCGCTACGACCTGCGTCCCTCGGCCTGGATCGAGCCCAAGGGTGACTGGGGCCGTGGTGCCGTGCAACTGGTGGAGATCCCCACCGCCGACGAGACCAACGACAACATCGTGGCCTACTGGCTGCCTGCGCAACTGCCGCCGCGCGGCACGCCGCTGGCCTATGACTACCGCATCCACTGGACCATGGATGAACCGGCCATCCTCAACAATGAAGTGGGCTGGGTCAAGCAGACCTTCCATACCGATGGCGAACTCACGCAGGCCAACCTGATCCGCGCCTTCGATGGCACCACGGCCCTGCTGGTGGATTTCACCGGCGGACCACTGGGCTCGCTGCCCGCCGGGACGACGGTTCAGCCGCAGGTGAACGTTTCCAACAATGGCGAACTGATCGATGCCCAGCTGCAGCCCAATCCGGCCATCAATGGCTGGCGGCTGACGCTGCGGGTGAAGATTCGTAACGTTGCGCAGGCCGTGGAATTGCGCGCGGCACTCACGGCCAATGGCAAGCCCTTGACCGAGACCTGGAGTTATCAGCTGCCGCCGCGTTCGGATGTACAGCGGACTTTCTGATATTTCGGAAATTATTTATATCAATAAAAATGGGCTGCTCCGAATCGGGCAGCCCATTTTGTTTGGTGCATCCTGCCGGCGCGATCAGCTCTCCACCGACTCCCCGCGCAGACGCACGATCACGCCATCGAGGGCATCGAGGTCGTTGAAGTTGATGATGAGCTGGCCCTTGTTGCGGGCACCGGTCTTGATGCTGACCTGGGTGGCCAGCAGGTCCGAGAGTTCTTCTTCCAGGCGTGCGATATCGCGAGACTTGTCCCTGGCTTCGCGCGGCTTGGCGGCCTGCTCGGCGCTGGCGCGGGTGACCAGTTTCTCGGCATCGCGTACCGACATGCGCTTGGCCACGATCTGGTTGGCCAGCTGGATCTGCGTTGCCGAATCGACGGCCAGCAGCGCACGGGCGTGGCCCATGTCGATGTCACCGGCCATGAGCATGGTCTGCACCGGCTTGGCCAGGTTCAACAGGCGCAGCAGGTTGGAGACCGCACTGCGCGAGCGCCCCACGGCCAGCGCGGCCTGCTCGTGCGTGAAGGCGAAATCGGTAATGAGGCGATGGATGCCCTGGGCTTCTTCCAGGGGATTCAAATCCTCGCGCTGCATGTTTTCGATCAGGGCCATGGCGGCCGTGGTCTGGTCATCCACGTTCTTGACCAGCACCGGCACCTCGGTCAGCCCGGCGATCTTGGCCGCGCGGAAGCGGCGTTCACCGGCGATGATCTCGTAGGTATCGCGACCGTTCTTCTGGCCGATGGCGCGGATCAGGATGGGTTGCAGCAGGCCCTGTTCCTTGATCGAGGCAGCCAGCT
Organism: Herbaspirillum sp. C7C8; assembly: GCF_022627875.1. NCBI lineage: Bacteria > Pseudomonadati > Pseudomonadota > Betaproteobacteria > Burkholderiales > Oxalobacteraceae > Herbaspirillum > Herbaspirillum sp. C7C8. The sequence continues at coordinate 48,782 of NZ_JABXGG010000018.1, read as the reverse complement.
CGTTGAGCGCGCCTTCATCCATGCGGGTACGTGGCTGGTACTTGCCGGCCTGCAGTTCGGTGACCGCCATCACGGTGGGCAGACCCTGCGCGGCCTGCGCCTGGACTTCTTCGGTGATGTCGGAGGATCCGCCCAGGAGCGCGTCCAGTCCGCGTCCCAGACCCTTGGATTTTTTCGGTAAAGTTGCCATGCGATTGCCTGATGAAAAACGATGCGTGATGACGGGGCCGGTTATAGCGTCTTGATGCGCTCGACCATTTCCGCGCCGAATGCGATATAAGCCTGCGCGCCCTTGGACAGCGGATCGAAGGTCACGCCCGGCAGACCATACGAGGGTGCTTCGGCCAGCCGCACGTTGCGCGGGATGACGGTCTTGAAGACCTTGTCGCCGAAGTGCTGTTCCAGCTGGTCCGAGACCTGCTGCGACAGTGTCATGCGCGGATCGAACATCACGCGCAACAGACCAATGACCTTCAGTTCCGGGTTCAGCTTGGCGTGCACCTTCTTGATGGTGTTGACCAGGTCCGACAGCCCCTCCAATGCGTAGTACTCACACTGCATCGGAATGATGACGCCATGCGCCGAGCACAGCCCGTTCAAGGTCAGCATGGACAGTGCGGGCGGGCAATCGATGAGGATGAAGTCATAGTCCTCGGCAACCTGGGCGAAGGCCATCTTCAGGCGCGCCTCGCGCTGCTCCAGCTCGACCATTTCCACTTCGGCGCCGGCCAGTTCGCGATTGGCGGGCAACACGTCGAAGCCCCCGGCTTCGGAACGCTTGCGCACGGCACGGATGTCGGACATGCCCAGCAGCACTTCATAGATCGAGCCTTCCAGGGTCGCCTTGTTCACGCCCGAACCCATGGTGGCATTGCCCTGCGGGTCGAGGTCGGCCAGCAGCACGCGCTGGTTCAGTTGCGCCAGCCCGGCAGCGAGATTGACCGCAGTAGTGGTCTTGCCTACGCCACCTTTCTGGTTGGCGACACAAAATATTTTTGCCATATCGTTGTTATGTGAGCGTTATTGCGTGGTCAACTTGATGCCGAAACCGATCAGGAAAATACCTGCCGCGCGAGAAGCCAGCTTGGCGATGGTGCGATTGCGGGCCATGCGGCGCGCGGCGGCATTGCCGACGATGACCAGGAAGCTACCATACAGGAAGGTGCAACTGCTGATGACTGCGCCCATCGTGAAGAAGGTCAGCGCGCCTTGCTGCGTGGCCGGATCCAGGAACAGCGGGAAGAAGGCCATGTAGAACACGATGGCTTTCGGGTTGAACAAGGTGACCAAAAAGCCGCGCCGGAAGTCTGCGGCATTGGAAAAGGGTACGACTGTACCACCGCCCTCGCCTCTTGCAAACAGGAGACGTCCGCCCAGGTAGGCCAGATAGGCCGCGCCCAGGTATTGCAGGCCGTGGAACAGCAAGGGATTGGCATGCAGCAAGGCGGCTACGCCAGCCGCGGCCAGGAACATCAGCACGATGTCGCCCAGCATGATGCCCGCCTGCGCCATGAAGCCGCCGCGCAAGCCGCCCTTGGCCGCGCAGGTGAGCATGCAGAAGGTACCGGGACCGGGCAGCAGCAGGAACACCATGGTGGCGGCGATCAGTTGCCAGATATCGGTGATGCCGAGGGAATGAAAGATCGCCTGCATGGTGGGTCTCCTTGAATGTGCGCGGCCCGGGTTGCTGCCCGGGCCGCTGGCCTGATCTCAGGTGCCGTATTACGGTTTGCTCTTGACCACCCGCGCGGTATCGAAACCTTGCTTGGTGGCGTTGTTGAGGGCGTTCTCGTATTGCTCGTCGCTGATGGTGGGCGTGCGCGAGAGAATCCACAGGTATTCGCGCGAGGGGCTGCCCACGGTGGCCAGGGTGTATTGATCGTCCAGGTCCATGATCCAGTAGTCGCCCCACACCATCGGGATCCAGGACAGCCAGGCCGGCGCAAAGCGCACTTCCAGCTTGCTGTTGTTGCTGCCCGGGACCACCCGCGCCACGCCCTTGGCTTCATCGATGCCGTCGGCCGTCTTGCAGCGGTTGACGACATCGATCATGCCATCATCGCGCGCGGAATACTCTGCGCTGGTGCCGGAAATGCACTTTTTCTGGAAGCTGTTGGGAATCTTGGCGATTTCGTACCACTTGCCGGCGTAACGCTTGAGGTCCACCGAAGCTACCGTCTTGACCTCTTGGGCATGAACGCAAGCCATGCCCAGCGCGCCATAGGCTGCCATCGAGACCATGGTGGCCACCAGGGCCCGTTTCAGTTTGTTCATCAGGTCGTTCTTTCCATGAAGATGAGATGCCGTTCAGCATCCAGGCCCGGTACCTGCAGGGGCTGCACTTGGCGCACTGTCCACCCCGCCGGCAACCGGTCGATTTCCTCTTGCGGCAGCACACCCTTGAGGGCGATGTACTGACCACCTTGTTGCAGGAGATGATTCGACCACGTCACGAAGTCCTTGAGTTCCGCAAACGCGCGCGACGTGATGACATCGTATTGTTGCTCGACAGGCAACTGCTCCACACGGGCATGCAGCACCGCGACATTGCTCAAATGCAATTGCGCCTTGACCTGGTTGAGGAAGGCGGTTTTCTTCTGCACGGTGTCGACCAGGGTGATCTGCATCTGTGGTTGCGCCTCGGCGGCCCAGATGGCCAGCACGATGCCCGGCAGGCCGCCGCCCGCGCCCACGTCCAGCACGCGTCGGGCGCCGGCAAAGGCCGACATCGCCGACAGGGAATCCAGCAGATGATGCGTGACCATCTGCGCCGGGTCGCGCAAGGCAGTCAGGTTGTAGACCTTGTTCCACTTGGCCAGCAGGGCCTGGTATGCCATGAGCTTGTCGATCTGGGCATCGGAAAGCGTCAGGCCCATGGCCTGGGCGCCTTCCTTCAGGGTATGGGTCAAAAGGTTCAGGTCTGCAGTGTTGCTCATGCGTGATGCCTTGGGTTGGATCTGGTTCGAGGGCGATGCCTGGTATTTTTCTTCACGCTGCCAGGTTGTCGGCGCCGCTCGGCTGTTTCAGGCCACCCTTCTTCAGGTGCACCAGCAGCAGCGACAGCGCCGCAGGCGTCACGCCGGAAATGCGCGAGGCCTGGCCCAGGGTTTCCGGACGATGCTTGTTGAGCTTCTGGCGCACTTCGATGGACAGTGCCTTCACATCCATGTAATCGAGCTCAGCCGGCAGCTTCAGGTTTTCATTGTGATCCTGGCGGCTGATCTCGTTGGCCTGGCGGGCAATGTAACCGGCGTACTTGACCTGGATCTCGACTTGTTCGCGCACCGGACCCTCTTCGATGCCGGGGCCGGCCAGGGCTTGACCCTCGGTGCCGGTCAGGCCCATCAGACTATCGTAGGTCACGTTGGGACGGCGCAGCAGGTCCAGCAGGTTGTATTCGCGCTCGATGGCCTTGCCCAGCACACGCTCGGCTTCGGCGGCCGCCAGGATGCGCGGGTTGACCCAGGTCGACTTGAGGCGTTCCATTTCACGTGAAACAGCTTCGCGCTTCTTGTCGAAGGCTTCCCATTGCGCATCGCCGACGCAGCCGAGTTCGCGGCCGATTTCGGTCAGGCGCAGGTCGGCATTGTCTTCGCGCAGAGAGAGGCGATACTCGGCACGGCTGGTGAACATGCGATACGGTTCCTGCACGCCCTGGGTCACCAGATCGTCGACCAGCACACCGAGGTAGGCTTCATCACGACGCGGGGTCCAGGCTTCACGGCCCTGGGTCTGCAGCGCGGCGTTGATGCCGGCCAGCATGCCCTGGGCGGCCGCTTCTTCATATCCGGTGGTGCCGTTGATCTGGCCGGCGAAGAACAGACCCTGCACCTGGCGTGTTTCCAGCGAGGACTTCAGGCCGCGCGGGTCGTAGTAGTCATATTCGATGGCATAGCCCGGACGCAGGATGTGGGCGTTTTCCATGCCCTTCATCGAGCGCACCAGTTCCAGTTGCACATCGAAAGGCAGGCTGGTGGAAATGCCGTTGGGATAGAACTCGTGGGTGGTCAGGCCCTCGGGTTCCAGGTAGATCTGGTGCGAATCCTTGCCGGCGAAACGATGGATCTTGTCCTCGATGGAAGGGCAGTAACGCGGGCCCACGCCTTCGATGACGCCGGTGTACATGGGGCTGCGATCCAGTCCGCCGCGGATGATGTCGTGGGTGCGGCTGTTGGTATGGGTGATCCAGCACGGCATCTGACGCGGGTGCATGGCGGCATCGCCCATGACGGAGAACACCGGTACCGGGTCCAGGTCGCCGGGCTGTTCTTCCAGGATCGCCAGGTTGATGGTACGGCCATCGATGCGCGGCGGCGTACCCGTCTTCAGCCGGCCTTGCGGCAGCTTCAATTCCTTCAGGCGCGCCGACAGCGACACCGCAGGCGGATCACCGGCACGGCCACCGGAATAATTGTTCAGGCCCACGTGAATCTTCCCATCCAGGAAAGTCCCGGCGGTCAACACTACGGCCCTGCCCGCGAAACGGATACCGGCCTGGGTGATGGCACCGACGACGCGGTCGCCTTCGAGCATCAGATCATCCACGGCCTGCTGGAACAGCCACAGGTTGGGCTGGTTCTCCAGGCGCGAACGGATCGCTGCCTTGTACAGGATACGGTCGGCCTGGGCACGGGTCGCGCGCACGGCCGGACCCTTGGAGGAATTCAGGATACGAAACTGGATCCCCGCCTCGTCGGTGGCAATGGCCATCGCCCCACCCATGGCATCGACTTCCTTGACCAGGTGGCCCTTGCCGATCCCGCCGATGGAGGGATTGCAGGACATCTGGCCCAGGGTTTCGATGTTGTGCGTCAGGAGCAGGGTTTTCTGGCCCATGCGTGCTGCGGCCAGTGCAGCTTCGGTGCCGGCGTGACCGCCGCCAACGACGATGACGTCAAATTGTGTGGGGAATAGCATGATGCGGGCCTCGCGTAGAGGTGAGAACAGAGGCGAGATTATAAGACCTTTTATCTGACGGGGTCGGGGGTGAGGTCCTTGGCTGTTGGTTTACCGCACTTCCCTGCCCCGCTGGACACTATCGCCGGGCCAGATTGATAGCAGGAGCTGATCAATGAAACATCCACGTGAACTGTTTCACGTGAAACAGTGAGGCTGGATTTTGCCCACGAGGGCGTTATATGAATAAAAAAACGGAGCAGCGCGCTCCGTCTTTCTGGTCGGGGGCCGGTTGTTTCACGTGAAACAACCGGTGAAGTTTTCTCCCTTATTTAAGGAAGGCGTCGTACCCCGACTTGAGAATCAATGCCCCCACCACCACGAGAAACAACTTGCGGACAAAGACGCTGCCATGTTTCATCGCCAGGCGGGTCCCCACCAGCGAGCCCCCAATATTGAATACCGCCATCAACAAACCCAATTGCCAGATCACATGCCCGCTATAGCCGAACCAGCACAAAGCCGCCAGGTTGGTGGCAATGTTGACGAACTTGGAGACGGCAGACGCCGAAAGAAAGTCGTAGCTGAATACACGGACAAAGAGAAAGACCAGGAAGCTCCCCGTCCCCGGACCGAACACCCCATCGTAGAAACCCACCGCCGCACCGATCAAGGCCGCGAACACCATTTCACGACTCCCCGTCAGGGTCGGCGCGTGGGTCGTCCCGAAATCCTTCTTCTTCAGCGTGTACAGGGCGACCGCCATCAAGATGAAGGGCAATGCCTTGCGAATGAGATCGGTCGGAATATGGGTAACGACATAAGCACCGAAAAAGGAGAAGGCAAAGGCTGCCATCGCAGCCGGTGTCACGGTACTCCAGCGCACGGCCACCTTGCGCGCAAAGTTGATCGCGGCGGCACTGGTGCCCATCACGCCGGCGACCTTGTTCGTCCCCAGCAAGGTCGCCGGGGGGGTATTGGGAAAGACCGAGAACAAGGTCGGCACCAACACCAGTCCACCTCCGCCCACCACGGCATCGATCAAGCCGGCCACGAAGGCTGCGCAGCACAACACCACATAATCGACCATTACTTGCCCTCCGCTGACGAAGTGAAGAAACAATCGGAAAAATCGGCAAGGGATGAAACAGGACTGAACATGGGATGAGGGGGAATGGACGGACGGTGAAATGAAGAATGGAGCAGGCCGGCCACATTCTACCGCCCTGCCCCGGATGGCATCAGCCACAGGGATGACGCTTCGCGTACTGTTGCGAAACACCTGGCTGCTGTTCTGGTTCGCCGAAAATGAAGATAAAAAATTACCGCCAGGAAATCACCCCAAGGTGACTTGCCGGCGGCAGATGAAGCGTTGAAGTTCAGCGCAAGAACTAGTGCGATCCCTTGGCCTTCCCCTTGCCCATGAATGCCAGGATCTCGCCCACGATGCCCTTGCGGAAGGCCAGCACGCAAACGATGAAGATGAAGCCGGTCACAATCGTCACCGAATCTCCCAGGGTATTGAACCAGTCGATGTGGGTGACGCTGGCCAGCCAGTTGCCGATATCGCCCAGCTTGTTCTCCAGCATGATGATGATGACCGCACCGACGATGGGACCGAGGATGGTGCCCAGCCCCCCTACCAGGGTCATCAGCACCACCAGGCCGGACATGCTCCAGTGCACGTCGGTCAGGGTCTCGAAGCCCAGCACCAGGGTCTTGGTGGCCCCCGCCAGCCCGGACAGGCCAGCCGATAGCACAAAGGCCAGCAGCTTGTAGCGGGCCACGTCATAGCCCAGCGAGACGGCACGCGGCTCGTTCTCCTTGATCGCCTTCAAGACCTGACCGAAGGGCGAATGGATGGTCCGCACGATCAGCGCAAAGCCCGCCACGGCGATGACCAGCACGACGTAGTACAGGGTCATGTCGTTTTCCAGGTTCAGGAAGCCCAGCAGCTTGCCGCGTGGCACGCCCTGCAAGCCATCCTCACCGCCCGTAAACGGCAGCTGCAAGGCCACGAAGAACAGCATCTGCGCCAGCGCCAGGGTAATCATGGTGAAGTAGATGCCCTGACGACGGATCGCCAGCAAGCCCATGACCAGGCCGATCAAGGCACCGGTCAGGGTACCAATGATCAGACCCAGTTCGGTCGGCAAACCCCACACCTTCAGCGCCTGGCCGCACAGGTAGCCGGCCCAGCCCAGGAAGGCAGCATGACCGAAAGACAACAGGCCGGTATAACCGATGAGCAGGTTGAAGGCGCAGGCGAACAGCGCAAAGCACAGCATCTTCATCAGGAACACCGGGTAGATGCCGAACGGTGCCGCCAACAACAATATTAGTAAAACAGCAATTCCGATTTTCTTGTTCATGCCGGTCTCCGATTATTTCTCTTTGCCGAACAGGCCGGCCGGACGGACCATCAGGACGATGGCCATGATGATGAAGACCACGGTGGCCGACAGCTCCGGGTAGAACACCCGGGTCAGGCCCTCGACCAGGCCCAGCATCAGGCCCGTGATGATGGAACCGAGGATGGAGCCCATGCCGCCGATCACCACCACCGCGAAGACGGTAATGATGAGGTTGGAACCCATCAGCGGCGAAACCTGGATCACGGGTGCGGCCAGCACGCCGGCAAAGGCGGCCAGCGCCACGCCGAAGCCGTAGGTCAGGGTCACCATGAGCGGCACGTTGATGCCGAAGGCTTCCACCAGCTTGGGGTTCTCGGTGCCGGCGCGCAGATAGGCGCCCAGGCGGGTCTTCTCGATCACGAACCAGGTAGCGAAGCAGATCACCAGCGAGGCCACCACGACCCAGGCGCGATAGTTGGGCAGCACCATGAAGCCGAGATTGGTCGCCCCCTGCAGCAGGTCAGGCACCGAATAAGGCTGGCCCGAGACGCCATAGATGGAGCGGAAGATACCCTCGACCATCAGCGTGATGCCGAAGGTCAGCAAGAGGCCGTAGAGGTGATCCAGCTTGTAGAGCCAGCGCAGCATGGTCTTTTCGATGACGATGCCGAAGGCGCCCACCAGGATCGGTGCGAGGATGAGCATGACCCAGTAGTTGAGCCCGAAATAGCTCATGCCCATCCAGGCCAGGAAAGCGCCCAGCATGTAGAGCGTGCCGTGCGCGAAGTTGATCACGTTGAGCAAGCCGAAGATCACCGCCAGACCCAGCGAGAGCATGGCGTAGAAGGAGCCGTTGACCAGGCCCAGCAGCAGCTGGCTCAACAAGGCTTGCAGGGGTATGCCGAATAGTTCCATAAAAACCCGTTCATCCAGATGGGTAAAAAACGCCATCGCTTACAGCAAAAATCTGCCATCCCCGCGTGAACAGAAATGACAGATTTTGCTGGGCTGTGCGATGGCCTTACTGCTACGGTGCTACGCCTTGCTTACTTCCAGGCCGCGCACTTGGACTCGGCCTTGGTGGTCCAGGCCTGCTCGGCAGGGATGGTCTGCACCAGCTTGTAGTAGTCCCACGGATACTTCGATTCCGACGGTGCCTTGACCTGATACAGGTACATGTCGTGGACCACGCGGCCATCGGCACGCAGGTAGCCGTTCTTCTGGTACATGTCGTTGAACTTGGTCTTGCGCATGGCCGCCAGCACCTTGTCGGAGTCATCGCTGCCGATTTCCTTGACGATCTTCAGGTACTGCAGCGCAGCCGAATAGTCAGCCGCTTGCAGGGAGGACGGCATCTTCTTGCGCTCGGCAAAGTAACGCTTGGCGAAGGCGCGGGTCTCGTCGTTGGTGTCCCAGTACCAGCTGTCGGTCAGGTACAGACCTTCGGTGTTCTTCAGGGTCAGCGAGTGCACGTCGTTGATGAACACCAGCAGGCCGGCCAGCTTGGCGGTCTTGGTGATGCCGAACTCGTTGGCGGCCTTCACCGAGTTGATGAAGTCGCCACCGGCGTTGGCCAGGCCGATGATCTGGGCCTTGGAGCTCTGTGCCTGCAGCAGGAAGGAGGAGAAGTCCGACGCGCCCAGCGGGTGCTTGACCGAACCCACCACGGTGCCGCCGGAAGCCTTCACGACGTTGGCGGTATCGGATTCCAGCGAGTGGCCGAAGGCATAGTCGGCTGTCAGGAAGAACCAGCTCTTGCCGCCCTGCTTGACCACGGCCGAACCGGTACCCTTGGCCAGGGCCACGGTGTCATAGGCGTAGTGCACGGTGTAGGGCGAGCATTCTTCGTTGGTCAGACGGGCCGAGCCGGCACCGACCTGCATGTAGACCTTCTTCTTTTCGGCGGCGACCTTGGCGCTGGCCAAGGCAGTGCCGGAGTTGGTACCACCGATGAGCATATCTACGCCCTGCTGGTCGAACCATTCACGGGCCTTGCTGGCGGCCACGTCGGCCTTGTTCTGGTGATCGGCGACCAGCAGTTCGATCTTCTTGCCGTTGATCGCACCGCCCATGTCGGCGATGGCCATCTTGATGGCTTCCGCACCACCCTGGCCGTCGATGTCCGAATACACACCCGAGATATCGGTGATGAAACCGATCTTGATCACATCACCCGAGATCTGTGCCGAAGCCGGCGCGGTCGCGAATGCCGCAGCGGCTGCGGTGACGGCCAGTGCCATTGCCTTGAGTTTCATTTTTCATCTCCTCTGTTTTGAAGCCCGCTTGATGATTTCGATGCGAGACAACTTGGTGGAACGGGGAGAGGGTCGCTCACCCCCGCGGACGTACTTGTTGCCAGTACTTCTTCTAGTCGTGAAGCTGGTGATACCGGAAAAATCGGGACAGTCGCTCAGGCAGCAACACAGGCTGCCCGGGCGCGATGCTCATACGCCGAGCAGTTCGTTCAAGGTCTGCATCTTTGCTTCCAGCTGCGAGGAAGCGAAGGACTCGACGATCTGGCCGTGTTCCATCACATAGAAACGATCGGCCAGGGGAGCGGCGAAGCGGAAGTTCTGCTCGACCATGACGATGGTGTAGCCCTTGGCCTTGAGCGTGGTGATCATGCGCGCCAGAGCCTGCACGATGACCGGGGCCAGGCCTTCGGAAATCTCATCGAGCAACAGCAGGCGCGCACCCGTACGCAGGATGCGGGCCACCGCCAGCATCTGCTGTTCACCACCGGACAGACGCGTGCCCTGGCTGTTGCGACGTTCCTTCAGGTTGGGGAACATCTCGTAGATCTCGTCGATGGACATGCCTTTGTCCGTCTTTGAAACAAAGGGCGGCAGCATCAGGTTTTCTTCGGCCGAGAGCGAGGAGAAGATGCCCCGCTCTTCCGGGCAGTAGCCCACGCCGTGGTGGGCGATCTTGTGCGTGGCCAGGTTGATGGTTTCCTGGCCGTTGATCTTGATCGATCCCTTGCGGGTACCGACCAGTCCCATGATGGAACGCATCGTGGTGGTACGACCGGCGCCATTGCGGCCCAACAGCGTCACCACCTCGCCCTGGTGGACGTTGAGGTTGACGTTGTGCAGGATGTGCGATTCACCGTACCAGGATTGCAGATCGCTGATCTGCAGCACCAGCGGTGCGGAAGAAGAAGACGTGGTCATGGCATCAGCATTCAGGGTGGCGGTGCTCATCAGTGGGCCCCTTGCAGTTCGACCGAGGTGCTGCCCATGTAGGCTTCCATCACCTGCGGATTGCGCGAGACTTCTTCATAGCTGCCTTCGGCCAGCAGCGCACCCCGTTGCAGCACGCTGATGCGGTCGCAGATGCCGGAGATCACGCTCATGTTGTGCTCCACCATGAGGATGGTGCGACCGGCCGAGACCTTCTTGATCAGGGCGGTGACACGGTCCACGTCTTCATGGCCCATGCCCTGGGTCGGTTCGTCCAGCAACATCAGTTCCGGTTCCATGGCCAGCGTCGTGGCAATCTCCAGCGCACGCTTGCGACCGTAGGGCAAGTCCACCGTGGTGGTGCGGGCAAAACTGGTCAGGTCCACTTCGTCGAGCAACTGCATGGCGCGCTCGTCGAGCTGCTTCAGGCTCTCGCCGTTCTTCCAGAAATGAAACGAAGTACCGAGCTTGCGTTGCAGGCCGATGCGCACGTTTTCCAGCACGCTCATGTGCGGGAAGACTGCGGAAATCTGGAAGGAACGAATGATGCCCTGACGCGCAATCTGCGCGGGTGCATCCATGGTGATGTCTTTGCCGTTGAACAGGATCTGGCCCGAAGTCGGTACCAGGAACTTGGTCAGCAAGTTGAAGCACGTGGTCTTGCCGGCACCGTTGGGGCCGATCAAGGCATGAATGTGACCGCGCTCAATTTGCAGGTTGACCGCGCTTACTGCCGTGAAACCCTTGAATTCCTTCGTCAGGTTTCGTGTCTCCAGAATGACGTCTGTCATGGTCTCTTCTTTCCCTTTGATGCCCGCGCCGGTGGGTCCGGTCGTCAAGGCCTGCCTGCTGCGGATCATCTGAATCTTTTGGATTCAGGAACCGCCCTTAATGACTGGCGAATCGAGAAGCTCGTTTTAATATTTGGCGCATAGTAGCCGGTTCGTACCATTCATACAATACGTATAAGTACCGTATGGTTCAGCACCTGAGAATTGCCGTTTTATGCCCGGGAAAGCAGGCTGGAAGCGACTTTCTCGGCGATCATGACGGTCGGCGAATTGGTGTTGCCGGAGGTGATGGAGGGCATCACGGAGGCATCGGCCACGCTCAGTCCTGACACGCCGCGCACCCGGCATTGGGCGTCGACCACGGCCATCGCGTCATCGCTGCGCCCCATGCGACAGGTGCCCACCGGATGGAAGATGGTGGTGCCCACATCGCCGGCAGCGCGATACAAATCCGCTTCACTTTCATACTGCGTACCGGGCTTGTATTCCTCGGGCCGATAGCGCGCCAGTGCAGGCGAGGCCGCGATGCGACGGGTCAGGCGCAACGCATTGGCGGCGACCTGGAGATCTTCTTCGGTGGAGAGATAGTTGGTGGTGATGCGGGGCGCCAGTGCGTGATCAGTCGAGGCCAGGCGCACATGACCGCGCGAGGTCGGACGCAAATTGCACACGCTGGCGGTGAAGGCCGGGAAGGCATGCAGCGGATCACCGAATTTTTCCAGTGACAACGGCTGCACGTGGTACTGCAGATTGGCGCTGCTCTGCCGGGCGTCGGACTTGGCGAAGGCGCCCAGCTGCGAAGGCGCCATCGACATCGGACCGCTTTGCATGAGCAGGTATTCCAGCCCTATCCTCATCTTGCCGACCAGGGTCGAGGCCATGGCGTTGAGCGTCTTGACGCCATCGACCTTGAAGACCATGCGCATCTGCAGGTGATCCTGCAGGTTCTCGCCTACGCCCGGCAACGCATGCTGCACGGGAATCTGGTGCTGCTGCAACAGGACCGGATCGGCGATACCCGACATCTGCAGGATGTGCGGCGAACCAATGGCACCGGCGCACAGGATGGTCTCCTTGGCCTCGGCAAACCAGGCACTGCCGCCCCCGGTGAATTCGACACCGGTGCACACCGGTCCCTGCTCGCCCTGCTCCATGCGCAGGCGGCTCACGTGGGAGCCGGTCATGATGGTGAGGTTGCCATCCTTCATGGCAGGCCGCAGGAAGGCTTTGGACGCGTTCCAGCGCACGCCGCGCTTCTGGTTGACGTCGAAGTAGCCAGAGCCCTCGTTGTCGCCGCAGTTGAAGTCCTCGACCTTGGGAATGCCATTTTCGGCGGCCGCATCGCGGAAGGCATCGAGGATGTCCCAGCGCAGGCGCTGTTTCTCCACGCGCCATTCACCGCCGGCACCGTGGAACTGGCTGGCACCGAGATGGTAGTCCTCACTCTTCTTGAACAGCGGTAGGACGTTCTGCCAGCGCCAGCTGTCGTCGCCCGTGACCTCGGCCCAGTGATCGTAATCACGCGCCTGACCACGCATGTAGATCATGCCGTTGATGGAGGAGCAGCCCCCCAACACCTTGCCGCGCGGGTAGATCAGGCTGCGGCCGTTGAGACCAGGATCGGCCTCGGTGCGAAACATCCAGTCGGTACGCGGATTGTTGATGCAGTAGAGATAGCCCACCGGAATATGGATCCAGATGTAGTCGTCCTTGGCCCCCGCTTCGATGAGCAGCACCTTCTTGCCGGTCTGGCGCGAGAGCCGGTTGGCCATGACGCAACCGGCGGTGCCGGCGCCAATGATGATGTAGTCGTATTGCCCTGCCGATTGCATGGTGTCTCCGCTTGCTTGTTCTTGTGGTCTTGTGGTCTGCTGCCGCCCCCTGCCCCGGCGAGGAAGCGGCCAGCGCCCTGCTTACTTCGCCACCGGCATGGTGAACTCCGCCCCCTTGCCGATGGTAGCCGACCAGCGCTGCATGATGGACTTGTAGCGCGTATAGAAGCGGATGCCCTCTTCGCCATAGGCATGGGTATCACCGAAGAGCGAACGCTTCCAGCCACCGAAGGAATGCCAGGCCATCGGCACCGGAATGGGCACGTTGATGCCGACCATACCAACCTGGATGCGGCGCGAGAACTCATGCGCCGTATTGCCGTCGGCGGTGAAGAGCGAGACGCCATTGCCGTATTCATGAGCATTGATCAGCTGCACGGCCGAGGCGAAGTCCGGCACGCGCACCACACACAGCACGGGACCGAAGATTTCTTCCTGGTAGATCTTCATGTCGGTCGTGACATTGTCAAACAGCGTGCCGCCAATGAAGAATCCTTCCTCGTGGCCCGGCACCTTCAGGCCACGGCCATCGACCAGCAGCCTGGCACCGGCATCCACCCCGCTCTGGATGTAGCCTTCGACCTTGGCCTTGTGGGCAGCAGTGACCAGCGGCCCCATCTCGGCATCGTCTTCCATGCCGTTCTTGACCTTGAGCGCTTTGACGCGCGGGATCAGGGCATCGACCAGCTTGTCGGCCACGCTGCCCACGGCTACCGCCACCGAAATCGCCATGCAGCGCTCGCCGGCCGATCCGTAGGCAGCACCGATGAGAGCATCGACGGCCTGGTCCAGATTGGCGTCCGGCATCACCACCAGGTGGTTCTTGGCACCGCCCAGGGCCTGGGCACGCAGCGGGAAGGTCCCGGCGCGCTCCGTGGCCTTGCGGTAAATGTATTCGGCAATCGGGGTGGACCCCACGAAGGACACCGCCTGCACGTCCGGATGTTCCAGCAGTGCATCCACGGCCACCTTGTCCCCCTGGACCACGTTGAAGACGCCATCGGGCAGGCCGGCGCGCTTGAACAGTTCGGCCAGCATCAGCGAGGGCGAAGGATCGCGCTCGGAGGGCTTCAACACGAAGCTGTTGCCGGTGGCGATGGCCACGGGCGCCATCCACAGCGGCACCATCACCGGGAAGTTGAACGGGGTGATGCCGGCCGTCACGCCCAGGGGCTGACGCAGGTTCCAGTTGTCGATACCGCCGCCGATGTTGTCGGTGAACTGGGTCTTCAACAGTTGCGGGATGCCGGTGGCGAATTCGACGATCTCCAGACCGCGCGTGACCTCCCCTTTCGCATCCGAAAACACCTTGCCATGTTCCAGCGTGATGGCCTTGGCCAGGGCATCGTGGTTCTGCTCGATCAGTTCCTTGAACTTGAACAGCACCCGCGCACGCTTCAAGGGCGCCGTCTCGGCCCAGGCCGGGGCGGCAGCACTGGCGGCGGCCACCGCCGCATTGACCTCCTGCACCGAAGCCAGCGCGACCTTGGCCGTAACCGCGCCCGTGGCCGGGTTGAAGACGTCCTGGCTGCGACCGCTCTCGGAGCGGGAAATCTGGCCATTGATGAAGTGATCGATGTGCGGGCGGCTCATAAGGTTTCCTTTGGTGTTTTGGACAATGGTGGACGGCGCTGTCTCCTGCGCCCTCCTGCAAGCGGGCCAGTCCGTCATCATGACGGGTCCATGGCGTGGAAGAGCAAGAATAGTCGTCTGCCCGCAGCACATCCAATGAGGAATTATCAAGAGCAATATAAAGATTGCTTATAATCTGGACTTTCTTGTACACACGCTACCCACAAGATCCTCACAAGCTGTACACCGGGATATCCACCGGTTTATCCACATCCAGCAAGGACAAGAAGAGGGATCAAAGGCGGGAGAAGACGATGGATCTCACCCAGTTACGCGCATTTATTGCAGTTGCCCATGAAGGTAACCTGACCCGGGCAGCCGAGAAGCTGCATCTGACTCAACCGGCCGTGAGCCTGCAGATCAAGGCCTTGCAGGAAAGTCTGGGCATTGCCTTGTTCAATCGGAGTGCATCCGGCATGGTCCTCACCGGCGAGGGCAATGCCCTGCTGCCGCTGGCCGAGCGCGTGCTGGCCGATGTCCAGGCATTGCGGCGCCAGGCGACCGACCTGCGTTCGAACGACAACATTGTTTCCGGCACCCTGGCCATCGGGACCATTCTGGATCCGGAATTCATTCGCCTCGGCGCCTTTCTGAAATTGCTGGTGGAACGCCATCCGCAATTGTCGACCCAGCTGTCCCACCACATGTCGGGTTCGGTGCTCAACGAAGTCAGGGCCGGCCGTCTGGACGTGGGCTTTTTCCTGGGCGACCCCGGCAAGGGGTTTCATGCCATGACGCTGACCTCCTTCAGCTACAACGTCATTGCACCAGCCGGTTGGAAGAACCGCGTATCGGGCAAGGGCTGGAAGGAACTGGCGCGCCTGCCATGGATATGGACTCCGGCAGAATCCGCACATCATCGTCTATTAAGCAAGATCTTCGCGCAACATCAGGTAAAGCCGCAGACTGTTGCCCTCGTCGACCAGGAGTCGTCGATGCTAGATCTGGTCAAGTCAGGGGTGGGCCTGTCACTGGCGCGCGAGTCGATCGCACTCAACCAGGCACACGCCCACGGGCTGGTGATCGCCGATGCAGTCGATCTGTCGACTGAACTGAGCTTCATTACATTAGAAAAAAGACAACATGAGGCTGCCATCAGGGCGGTTTTCCAGCTGTTGCAGCAAGTCTGGCAATCGTAAGTCTGCCAATAACTTGCCGAAAAGATATTGAATTGGCCTGAATACAGGCAACAAGGACTTGAGATCCTCGTTTTCCTGCCGAACCCAAAGGACTGTTCTTTCGCTTGATCGGTTTGCCAAGGGCTTTTCTGCTGGTTTTGGTGCTTGAAAGCCAGCTTTTTGGAAAGATGTCCACTGCGCACGCGCTTTCGGTTCTTTAATTTAGCTGTGGATATATATAAATAGTAGTAGTAGTTAACGTCGCCAAAAACTGTGGATAAGTCGGTTTACACGAAAAAAATCAAGACTTTAGCTTTCTGATAAACGCTTGGTAAGCTTCTGCATTGTCCAGGCACAGATTCTGGACAAAATTTCGTCCGTGGATAAAACGGCGAGATATACCCAAAACGCCCAGCGGATATGCAGAGACTTATCCACAGGGCGCCTTCAAACCCGCGAAAAACAAGGTATGGATAACCCAAAACCGTTCCGCGTCGCCATTTCACCCTCGGGTTTGCAATTTGAACAAGTTCCTGGACTGTCGATTTTGCAATCCGGGTTGCGTGCCGGTATCCGACTGCCCAACTCTTGTCGGAATGGCACTTGCCGGACCTGCATGTGCAAATTGTCCACAGGCGACATCGCGTACCAGATCGAATGGCCAGGATTGACCCGCGAAGAGAAGGCTGAAGGCTGGATCCTGCCCTGCGTGGCCCAGGCGTCTAGCGACCTGGTGCTGGAAGTCCCTGGAGCGCTCGACCTCAGCGCTTGATGTCTTGTCCACCGCTGCTGGCCAGCGCAGACCATTTCAGGCCGCCCTGTGGATAAAAAAAGGCAACAGAGCCCCGGCAGCGGTCGCAGGCGCTCTTTGTTTTCCACAGCAGCATGCCCCCTGCCTGTCTTATCCCCTTGCGCCTTGGCGAGCCCACCAGTGCCTCCGAGACCAGCGCTCCGTGTTTTCTCTTTTCTTGCTGCATTGAGCTTGCCTCTACGCACAGGCAGTGACAGTGGTCGCTGACCGACTGCAGGCCAAGCCGCGTCGCGGGCGAAAGCTCGCGCGCTTAGGCTTTAAATCCAAGCTGTTTATAAAATTAGTAGTGATGGTTAACGTCCAGCGTCTGCTGTGGATAACCTGGTTTACGCGAGAAAAATCAGCTGTTTACGGCAAGGACAAGGCCTTGGGCAAGCTCTGTATGACGCGATCACCGATCTTGGATAAAAATCCGCCTTTGGATAACTTTTTGACTTTTCCCCAATCGGTGAAAAAGTTATTCAGAACTTTATCCACAGGCAACTCCGAAATTGATGGAATCGTGTCGATCCGGGGTGGAATTTCAGGAAGTCACCGATTTCGGGCATTTGGTCCCCGATTTCGCACCTTGGCAGGGGAGAAACAGGGGCCGCCAGGCATGATTTCATGCAATTTCCCCACAGGCGAAAAAAGCAAACGGCTGCCATCGTACGCAGACGAGGCCCTGAAAGCCGCCGGGCCAGGGAAGTTATCCCCTGGCCCGGCGGCAATTTTCTTCCTGTTTTGCGGCTGCCTATTTTTTAGGCGCGGCTTGATGCGGACGGGATTTGCCCGCCGGCGGGGCCTGCGGCGTTTTCTTCACTTCCTCCAGCAAGCGGCCACACTCGGCCTTCTGGTCTGCGTCGATATTGATGAGGGGCAGGATGGCCGCCACCGGTGCCAGCAGGCCGAGCGCCACGGCACCGCCTGCACGCAATGCCAGCACGCCCTTGTTCACGCCGACGTCGGGATCCTTGAAACTGCCCTTGACGTATAGCGGCGAGCGCAAGGAGATGATGCGCAAGCCCTTGCTGTGCGGGTGTACGTTCAGGTCCAGCCGTTCGTGTTTCATGTCGATGCTGCCATCGACCACGATGAGCGCGTCTTCCGTATCCAGCAGCAGGGTCTTGACGGTCATGACGCCGTCGCGCACGGGCAGGTCGCCGGCCAGGCAATTGAGCTTGACCTCCTTGTCGCCGAACAGCTTGCTGATGACCACATTGCCCACATTCAGGCCTGCCGCCTCCAGCAGGAATTTGCTGATGGCGCCCTGGCTGACCAAAGTCTTCACTTCGCCATTGGCCGACCCCAGCATGGCGGCCACCGAATTGCCGCTTGCGCTCAAGCGCGCATCGCCGTTGATCTCGCCGAAGCTGGTACGTGACGCATCGAGCTCGGGATAGAGCTTCTGGATCTTCAGCTTGCGCGCAGAAAGCGTCATATCGGACTTCATCCGGGCGGCCTGGCCGTCCAGTCGGATGGTGGAGGTGAGATTGCCGCCGGCCACCCCGAAGTTGAGCGGGTCCAGCGTGAGAACTTTGTCCTTGAGCATCAGATGCGCCTGCAGATCGCTGATGGGCAAGCCCTGCTGGCGCGTGATGCGCTTGCCCGTGAAGCGTACATCGGCATCCAGTGCGCCCCAGGCCTCGGTGCTGAAGGTCTTGACCGGCAGCACCTTGTTGCCGGGCTGGCGTTCTTCGGCGCCGCGTTGCGCCTTCTCGGCATTGGAATCGGCGCCGATGAGCGGCGCCAGGTCGTCAAGCCGCAGGACATTCGAGCTCAGTGTCCCGGTCAGCTGCGGGCGGACCCCGCCGGTGAGGTAATTCAGGCTGCCGTTGAGATCGCTGTCGCCGACCTTGCCGCTGAAGTCCTGGTACTGCCACTGACTGCGGTCCGGGGCAATCGTGCCGATCAGGCGACCCTCGGTCGCAAAGGGCGGCGTTTCCGGCAGCAGCACCCCGGTCAGCGGATACAGGTTGCCCATGCTGGCACCGGCGACCGACAGCCGCAGATCCAGTGCCGCCAGCTCGGCCGGCTTGGTCAGGGTGCCGCGCACGCCGATGGTGGTTTTGCCGACCTTGACCAAAGCCTGCAGCGGATAGGGTTGCTGCTGGTCCTGCAGCGAGAGCACCCCGCCCGCCTTGCCTTGACCCGACACCGGCGCCCCGTTGAAGCTGCCGGTCAGTTTCCAGCCCAGTCCGTAGACCTTGTCCTTGTCCTTGTCCGGATCGAGGGTATCGATATCGGCCTTGATGTCGATCTTCTGCACCGCATCGTTGAGCGCCAGCTTGCCCTGGCGCAGGCTGATCCGTCCCAGCTGCAACTGCCAGGTAGAAGGACTGCCGCTGTCGGTCTTGAATGTCCAGTTGTTCACACCCTCACGGTCGCGCAGCAGTGACACGGCCGGCTCCTGTATCTCCAGCGCAGGCAAGGAGATCTTGTGCACAAGCAGCGGTAAGGGATTCAGGGTAAACGTGACCTGCCGCACCGTGACCATCTGGCCGGAGCTGGCCAGGGCTGCCGGATTGCCCAACCGCAGGTTCTCGGCCTGCAAACGCGGCCAGGGTACCCAGCGCGCCCAGAAGCCGGCGGGCGGCGTGCTCGGCTGCGGGCGCTGCCAGTGCAGCGACAGATTGCCGTCGATGGCGAACGCGCGCCCGGTGGCCGCAGAGACGCGCGCGTTGATCCAGGGCTTGGCCCGGTTCCAGTCGAAGGTGAGGAGGAAGATGACCGCGGCGGCGATCACAAGCAACAGGCTGGCGAGCAGCCAAAGGAGGAGTCTGGTCAGGCGCGGCATCGGATCGGCTTCCCTGGTTGGGGTTATCAACAGGCGCCGATGCGCGAACACGGGGGCTTTCCGGGCGCCTGTCTCCCGCACGCCCGTGGATGAGTCAGATCGGGAAAGCCTCGTGTACGCGCTGCCTCAGCGCTTCATGTTGATACGACCGAATTCGTCATGGGTTGTTGCAGACAAGTGCGCACGCAGCCACTTGTGGGCGGGATTGCGGGCATCGCGTTCATGCCAGAGCATGTCGACGTGTTCTTCCGGGGTCTGGAAGGGCAGTTCCTTCACCACCAGCACCTCGGCCATGCCGGTGGCGGCTACCAGATGGCGCGGCAGCACGGTGATCAGTTCCGAACTGGCCACAATGCGCCCGGCCGTGAAGAACTGGTTCACCGTCAACAGGATCTTGCGCTCGCGGTTCATGCCCGCCAGCACGTCATCGATGACCGCATGGGGTTTGCCCGACAGGCTCACCAACAAGTGATCGGCGCTGCAGTAGCTGTCCAGCGTCAGCGGCTGGGTGGCCAGCGGATGGTTCTTGTGCATCACGCAGACGTATTGCCCCGTATAGAGCCGGGCGTGGCTGATCTGGCTCTTGGCCATGCCCTGGCCGTCGGCCAGTTGCGCGGTCACGCCGGGGAAGAAGCCCACGGCCAGGTCGATGTCACCGCGCAGCAGCATGGCGCGCGGATCGCGGGTGGTCAGCGGCATCATGCGGATCTTGATGCGCGGGGCATCGCGCATGATGGTGCGCACCAGCGAGGGCAGCCACAGCGCGGCCGTGGCATCGACCATGGCCATGCGGAAGGTGTTCTGGGCGCGCGAGATGTCGAAGCTTTCCGGGGCAATCACCGCTTCCAGCTCGGAAAGCGCCCGGCGCACCGTCGGCCAGAGCTCTTCGGCGCGCGGAGTGGGCTTCACACCGTGGGCGGTGCGAATGACCAGGTCATCGTTGAGCGTGTCGCGCAGGCGGCGTAGCGCATTGGAGACAGCCGGCTGCGTCATGGCCAGCAGATTGGCCGCGCGCGTGAGGTTCTGCTCGGTCATGACGGCGTCGAATACGCGCAACAGGTTCAGGTCCAGGGTGAGAAAGCTCATAGGGCGGGCCTTTGCGGCGGTAAGGAGAGGCAGTATGGACGCCGGTCATCGCCGGCGGAAATATTATTCACAGATTATATAACTGATATCCGAAACGGAAAGTGGTCAAACAAATGTGAGTTCACTACACTGCAATGCAACATAACACACAACGTCAAGGATCGAATCATGGCAACCATCGCACAAAGCACCAACAGCACCTTCAAGAGCAAGTTCGCCGCCGTCATGCGCAACATCTTCGTGCACTTCGTGAAGGCCCACGAACTGCAAGCCGTTGCTCTGGTCGCCGCCGAACAGGATCGCGCCACCGGCAGCCGCCAGCTCAACCGCATGGCTGACAAGTTCGAAGCCACCCAGCCGAACCTGGCTGCTGAACTGCGCTTCATCGCTTCGCGCGGTTAATCGAAGGTTTCTGCTTCACCAGATTCCAGTTTTACCGGTCCGCATGACTTCTGCGTGACCTTGGCATCAGCCCGAGAGCTTGATGCCGGTAGTGAAGGATTTCGGTAGTTCCCGGCGCTTACGGCGCTTATGTTGACGCTGATTCGATCAACGCGTCAGGACACCGATCCGTTGTCTCCTCCTCCCTCTTTAGGAAGGATTAACCCCGCAGGCACAGCCTGCGGGGTTTTTTTTCGTGGACTGCCCGCAAAGCCGCGCCGGGTGGGCCTGTTGTCCTCGGCACCTTCATTTCTCCGGGCTCTGACGTGAGCCTTTTTGCCAATTTCCGCAAGTCAGATATTCACCGCCGCGCTCCTTGCCGTCAAATTGCGTTGCAAAACCACATCAGTGCGATCAGACAACAGGGGCTCATGCAGCCATGTTGCCGACAAAGGACGCGCCAGCATCGCTCAGGAAGCCGGTTTTACGCGGGATTGAGAGTGAACCGGCATGCCGGAACCTTCTTATTCACAAACGCTATAACTGATATGAGAACTCTAAAGTAGTCAATCCAGGGGCCAAGATTCATACTGCGACGCAACAACAGTGAACTTGAACGCCGCGCAATCGTGTCGCGGCCTGATTATCAGAGGTAGAAATATCATGTCCTTCCTGAATCTTGCCTTTCCCGCAGAAGCCGCCCTGCCTTTCGCGCAGTCCTTCCTGGGTTTGATGGCGGCCTATGTCCGTCCGGCGCTGGGTCTGGGAGCACTGGTGACCCTGATGATGGTGTTCAAGCCGCTGATCCTGGGACTGGCGCAAGCCGCCGTGCTGCTGATCAAGCCGCGCAAGTCGCTGGAGCAACGCATCCTGGCGCACAAGTTCAGCGGCAAGATGATGTTGAACCGCATGGCCAACGAATACAGCCTGTCCCAACCGAGTTTTGCCGCCGAACTGCGCAACATGGCCGCGCGTGATTGATCCAGTCCCCGCCTGACCGTAGTTCGAGGCCCACCGGCTTCTGGTCGTGTAGTTGAAGTTTTGTAGTACGTACTGTGTCTCCTCCTCCCTCTTTAGGAAGGATTAGCCCCGCCAGCGCAAGCTCGCGGGGCTTTTTTTGTCCACAGCCCGCGTCATGGGCGGCGGCAATCGTGATAACTTGTCCAGCTCACTATCATCACAGCCTCACCGCAAGACATCATGTGCCAGCTTCTCGGGATGAACTGCAACACCCCCACCGATATCGTCTTCAGCTTCACCGGCTTTGCCACCCGTGGCGGGCTGACCGACCATCATCGCGATGGCTGGGGGATCGCCTTCTTCGAAGGCTCCGGGGTGCGCACCT
This sequence comes from Herbaspirillum sp. C7C8, assembly GCF_022627875.1. Classification (NCBI taxonomy): domain Bacteria; kingdom Pseudomonadati; phylum Pseudomonadota; class Betaproteobacteria; order Burkholderiales; family Oxalobacteraceae; genus Herbaspirillum; species Herbaspirillum sp. C7C8. The sequence goes on along the minus strand of NZ_JABXGG010000018.1, from coordinate 26,578 downwards.
TCGTCGATCACCAGGCCGCCGTGGATTCCCCGGTGGCCGAGCTGATCAAGCGCTATCCGATCAAGTCGCAGCATGTCATCGCCCATATCCGCAAGGCGACACAAGGGCGTGTCACACTGGCCAACTGCCATCCTTTCGTGCGCGAGCTGTGGGGGCGCTACTGGGTATTTGCCCACAATGGTGACCTGAAAAACTTCACCCCCACGCTGGACGGACCTTTCCGCCCGGTCGGCACCACCGATAGTGAACTGGCCTTCTGCTTCATCCTCCAGGAGCTGCGCAAGCGCTTCGGCGATACCCTGCCCTTGCTGGCGGACCTGCGTACTGCACTGCGCGGGATCGTGGAGGACATTGCCAGCCATGGCACCTTCAACATGCTGCTCTCGGACGGCTCGGCGCTTTATACCCACTGCTCCACCCACCTCTATTACATCGTCCGCCAGCATCCCTTCACGAAGGCCAAGCTGTCCGACGAGGATCTGTCGGTGGACTTTGCCGAAGTCACCACCACCAATGACCGGGTGGCCGTGATCGTCACCCAGCCGCTGACCAACAATGAAGTCTGGACGCAATACCAGGCCGGTGAAATGAAGGTCTTTGTCGATGGGGCCGTGGTCGACTGACGCCGGTCATTTATCTTATCCACAGCCGGAATGTCACATCATTTCATTTGCCCACAGGGGAAATCGGGGACAGGATCCGTCCCTCTCTCAGGTTTTGCACAGGCTGTTACAAAAAACCGCGTCCCCAAGGATGAGCTTGTGTTTTCCACAAGATCGTTACTCTGTCCCCCTATCACCCGCCCCTCAAGCGCCTTTGCGTGAACACGACGAAGATGCCTGCTGCGCAGCCTGTGGATAGATGAAGTTTTTCAGGGTTTTTTGCCGGATCGCCTGTGGATAACTTCAGTTTACCGGAGTAAAATGCGTCCCTCGTTTCGCGCCCGGACGACTTCGTCCACAGGCCCGTCCCCTGGACGCGGCGGTCGGGCGCCGCAATCATCCGACAAGAAAGCTTCATGGAAAACTTCTGGCAGGCCTGCTCCCACAAACTTGAGCAGGAGCTGACGCCTCAGCAATACAGCGCCTGGATCAAGCCGCTGGTCCCGCTCGACTTCGAGGACGGGCTGCTGCGCATTGCCGCGCCCAATCGCTTCAAGCTGGACTGGGTCAAGACGCAGTTCGCCAACCGCATCACCGCGCTGGCCTGCGAATACTGGGACGCGCCCACCGAAGTGCAGTTCGTGCTGGACCCCCGCGGCAACCAGGGCCGCCGCCCGGCCGCCAACGCGCAAGCCAATGGCGGTGGCGCCAGCGGCCTGGGTCTGCCCAACCACGAGCAACTGCACCTGGATCCGGAACCGGCCCAGCCGGTGCGCGCGGTAGCCCCGCGCCAGGAACAGTCGCGCATCAACCCGGTGCTGACCTTCGACAACCTGGTGACCGGTAAAGCCAACCAGCTGGCCCGCGCAGCAGCCACCCAGGTGGCCAACAATCCCGGCACGTCCTACAACCCGCTGTTCCTGTACGGCGGTGTGGGTCTGGGTAAAACCCACATCATCCACGCCATCGGCAATCAGGTGCTTGTGGATAACCCGGGCGCCAAGATCCGCTACATCCACGCCGAGCAATACGTACGCGATGTGGTGACGGCTTACCAGCGCAAGGGCTTTGACGATTTCAAGCGCTATTACCATTCGCTGGACCTGCTGCTGATCGACGATATTCAATTCTTCGGCGGCAAGAGCCGTACCCAGGAAGAATTCTTCTACGCCTTCGAAGCCCTGATCGCGGCGAAGAAGCAGATCATCATCACCAGTGATACCTATCCCAAGGAAATCAGCGGCATGGATGACCGCCTGATCTCCCGCTTCGACTCCGGCCTGACGGTGGCCATCGAACCGCCCGAGCTGGAGATGCGGGTGGCGATCCTGATGAAGAAGGCGTCTGCCGAAGACGTGGTGCTGTCCGACGACGTCGCCTTCTTCGTGGCCAAGCACCTGCGCTCGAACGTGCGCGAGCTCGAAGGCGCGCTGCGCAAGATCCTGGCCTACTCCCGTTTCCACGGCAAGGACATCACCATCGACGTGGTCAAGGAAGCCCTGAAGGACCTGCTGTCGGTACAAAACCGCCAGATTTCGGTGGAAAACATCCAGAAGACCGTGGCCGATTTCTTCAACATCAAGGTCGCGGACATGTATTCCAAGAAGCGCCCGGCCAACATCGCCCGACCGCGCCAGATCGCCATGTACCTGGCCAAGGAGCTGACCCAGAAGAGCCTGCCGGAAATCGGCGACCTCTTCGGCGGACGCGACCACACCACCGTCCTGCACGCCGTGCGCAAGATCGCCGCCGACCGTGCCAAGAGCCCGGAATGCAACCATGAACTGCACGTGCTGGAGCAAACCCTGAAGGGTTGATCCGCTCGCTCCCGGCGAAAACGCCTGTGGATAAATCGACATGCCGCCCGCTTCCAGCGTGAACCGGGCGGCATTTCTTTTCCACAGGGCATTGCCGCAGAACAATGGCGAATTTCGTCAAAACCGCCTGTGGATAATTGAAAAATCCCGCCTTCGGCGGCATATGAAAGAAAAGACAACACAGCAGCTTCGCCGTCCATTTTTTCCCTCCCAAAGCCCTTGCCGGACCCCCGCCGCACTACTCCGAAGAGGGGATGATTGGTACAATGGAAGGCGTTATTTCGCAGGCGGACGCAAGGGCCGGCCATGGAGCAGGAAATCCGCGAAGTAGCACGGAAAATTCGAATAACTACCCGGCAAGATCCGGCAAAAGTATTCAAATGTTCCAAAAGTATAGCCAAGTGGTTCTGGCTACCCGGGCTTGTCAAGCGCAGATGGACAATGCCGGGTCGCTGTATCACCAGCTTTTCGGGAACGGGTTTTCGGACCGGCAGCGGCCGGTCATGCACGAGCAGGAGCGTTGCGTATTTCAGGCAGGTTGCAGTGCAGAGAGCAGCTGTTTTTCACCCAGAGGAGGAACACGCGCGACATGGGCATGACTGAACGCCGGCCGACGGCGCCCTTTAAACCACTACTAGCAAGGACAAACTGACTATGCAATTGGTTAAAACCCAACGAGACACGCTCCTGCGTCCTCTGCAGATCGTGAGTGGTATTGTCGAGCGTCGGCACACATTGCCGATTCTGGCCAATATTCTCATTCGCAAGGACGGCGAGAAGGTGTCTTTCCTGTCCACCGACATCGAAGTGCAGATCACCACGCACGCCGACGTCGGTTCCGGCAGCGAAGCGACCGCCACCACCGTGGCGGCGCGCAAGCTGCTCGACATCCTGCGCGCCCTGCCGGATTCCGGCGAAGTCTCGATTTCGCTCTCCAACAAGCGCCTGACCGTGCAATCGGGCAAGTCCCGCTTTGCCCTGCAGACGCTGGCCGCCGAGGAGTTCCCCACGGTGGCCCAGGCCGAGCAGTACAACGCTCAGGTCAACCTGCCGCAGAAGACCCTCAAGCATCTCTTCAACATGGTCCATTTCGCCATGGCCCAGCAGGATATCCGTTACTACCTCAACGGCCTGCTGCTGGTGGTGGAAGGCAAGAACGTCATCGCAGTGGCTACCGATGGCCACCGCCTGGCCTTCTGCCAGGTTGAGACCGAAGAAGACTTCCCGCGTCAGGAAGTCATCATCCCGCGCAAGACCATCATCGAGCTGCAACGTCTGCTCGACGACAGCGACGAGGAAGTCCAGCTGCAGATCGCCAACAACCAGGTCAAGCTGACCTTCGCCGACATCGAGCTGATTTCCAAGCTGGTCGAAGGCAAGTTCCCCGATTACACCCGCGTGGTGCCCAAGGGTTACAAGAACAGCTTCACCATCAGCCGCGACCAGCTGCTGCGCTCGCTGCAACGCGCGGCCATCATGACCAGCGACAAGTTCAAGGGCGTACGCTGGGTGATCGCACCGGGCAGCCTGAAGATCAGCTCCACCAATGCCGACCAGGAAGAAGCGGTCGAAGAACTGGAAATCGACTACGGTGGCGACACCGTCGATATCGGTTTCAACGTCAGCTACCTGCTCGACGTGCTCAACAACCTCAAGAACGACTACGTCAACATCGCCCTGGGCGATGCCAACTCGTCGGCCCTGATCACCATCCCTGATAACGCCGACTTCAAGTACGTCGTCATGCCGATGCGGATCTGAGCAAGCCCGCTCCACGCGCCCGAGGGGCCGTCCCAGACGGCCCCTCGGTTGCTTTTAAGAATTCCAAAGATTCGTCCCCAGAATTCCGTTTTTTGCAGCTCCCTAGTCGTTTGGCTAGCATTTTCAGAAGGTAACCATGTCCTCCAGCCCCGCAGACAACACCAATTCCGCGCAACAAAGCTATGGCGCTTCTTCCATCCAGATCCTGGAAGGGCTGGAGGCGGTGCGCAAGCGTCCCGGCATGTACATTGGCGACACCTCTGACGGCACCGGCCTGCACCACCTGGTGTTCGAAGTGCTGGACAACTCGATCGACGAAGCCCTGGCCGGCTATTGCAGCGAGATCCACGTCACCATCCACGCCGACAATTCCATCTCCATCACCGACAACGGCCGCGGCATCCCCACGGGCCTGAAGATGGACGACAAGCACGAACCCAAGCGTTCGGCGGCCGAAATCGTGATGACCGAACTGCACGCCGGCGGCAAGTTCGACCAGAACTCCTACAAGGTCTCCGGCGGCCTGCACGGCGTGGGCGTGTCCTGCGTGAACGCGCTGTCCAAGAAGCTCAAGCTCACCATCCGCCGCGACGGCAAGGTGCACGCGATGGAATTCGCCAAGGGCATCGTGCAGAACCGCGAGCTGGAGATGATCGATGGCGTGCAGGTCTCCCCGATCAAGGTCGTGGGCGAGTCCGACAAGCGCGGCACCGAAGTCCACTTCTGGGCCGACGAAGAAATCTTCACTCACGTCGAATTCCACTACGAGATCCTGGCCAAGCGTATCCGTGAACTGTCCTTCCTGAACAATGGCGTTCATATCAAGCTGACCGACCAGCGTACCGGCAAGGAAGAGGACTTCGCCTTCGAAGGCGGCACGCGCGGCTTCGTGGAATACATCAACAAGAACAAGAGCATCCTCAACCCGACCATTTTCCAGGCGACCGGCGAGAAGCAATCCGACCAGGGCACGCTGGTGTCGGTGGACGTGTCGATGCAATGGAACGACGCCTTCAACGAGCAGGTGCTCTGCTTCACCAACAACATCCCGCAGCGTGACGGCGGCACCCACTTGACCGGCCTGCGTGCCGCGATGACCCGCGTCATCAACAAGTACATCGAAGAAAACGATCTCGCCAAGAAGGCCAAGGTCGAGATCTCCGGCGACGACATGCGCGAAGGCCTGACCTGCGTGCTGTCGGTAAAGGTACCGGAACCGAAGTTCAGCTCGCAGACCAAGGACAAGCTGGTCTCCAGCGAAGTGCGCGGTCCCGTGGAAGAAATCGTCGCCAAGACCCTGACCGACTTCCTGGCCGAGAAGCCGAATGATGCCAAGATCATCTGCGGCAAGATCGTCGAAGCCGCACGTGCCCGTGAAGCCGCCCGCAAGGCACGCGAACTGACGCGCCGCAAGGGCGTGATGGATGGTTTGGGTTTGTCTTCCAAGCTGGCCGATTGCCAGGAACGCGACCCGGCCCTGTGCGAGCTGTACATCGTCGAGGGTGACTCCGCAGGCGGCTCAGCCAAGCAAGGCCGCGACCGCAAATTCCAGGCCATCCTGCCGCTGCGCGGCAAGGTCTTGAACGTGGAGAAGGCGCGCTTCGAGAAGATGCTTTCTTCCGAGCAGATCACCACGCTCATCGCGACCCTGGGCACCAGCATCGGTGCTGACGAATTCAACCCGGACAAGCTGCGCTACCACCGCATCATCATCATGACCGATGCGGACGTTGACGGCGCCCACATCCGCACGCTGCTGCTGACGCTCTTCTATCGCCAGATGCCGGCGCTGGTCGAACGCGGCCACATCTACATCGCCCAGCCGCCGCTGTACAAGGTCAAGGCGGGCAAGGACGAGCGCTACCTGAAGGACGACTTCGAGGAAGCGCAGTACATGATGCAGATCGCCCTGAACGATGCCGAGATCAAGCCTTCCGAAGGTGCTGCGCCGATCAGCGGCGAAGCGCTGGTGGAACTGGCACGCCAGTACAACACGGCCAACGCGATCATCATGCGCCTGTCGCGCGCGATCGATGAATCGGCCCTGAACGCCATCATGACCGGCGGCGTGGCGCTGAAGATGGACGACATCGAGCAGGCCACCGCCACGGCCGAAGAACTGAAGAAGGCCATCAACGACATCAACATCGACGTGCAGGCGCGCGTGGATGAGCATAGCGAGAAGGTGGCGCTGCATATCCATCGTCGCCAGCATGGCAACATCAAGGCGACCGTGATCGATGCGGACTTCGTGAGCGGCCCGGATTACCAGCAGCTGTCGACGGCGGCCGAGACCTTCAAGGGTCTCATCGGCAAGGGCGCCATCGTGGCGCGCGGCCAGGGCGAGAAGCGCAAGGAATCGGTCATCACCGAATTCCGCCAGGCCATGGCCTGGTTGCGTGATGAGGCTGAGCGTGGCGTCAACAAGCAGCGTTACAAAGGTCTGGGCGAGATGAATCCCGAGCAGCTGTGGGAAACCACCATGGATCCGACCGTGCGCCGTTTGCTGAAGGTGCAGATCGAGGATGCGATTGCTGCGGATCAGATCTTCATGACCTTGATGGGCGATGATGTGGAGCCGCGTCGGGCGTTTATTGAATCCAATGCGTTGCAGGCGGGGAATATTGACGTTTGATCTCTGTAGATAGCGGCATAAGCTGAGAAGAAAAAGGCCCATATGTGAGAAACATATGGGCCTTTCTTTTTGCTGAAGAATATTGTTACCAACCAGCAACTAGAAGATTTCCTGCTCTATCTCGTATGTGCTTAGAATAAAAGCTCTTGTACGAAGAATCCGAATCTGGGAGAGCGAAATTGAAAGTCTTTCTTGACACGGAATTCACTGATTTCATAAAGCCACAATTAATCAGCATTGGTTTGGTCGCTGAATCAGGTGAGGAGTTCTATGCCGAAATACCGTTCCTCTTGGACGAATGTAGTGATTTCGTCCGCGAGGTAGTATTGCCCTTGTTAGGAAGAATTCCGGGAGCAGCAGTATCGAAGCATGAAATGACCGCAAATCTGAAGTCCTGGCTCGAGAATATCAGCTCAGACAACAATGTGCTGGAGATTTGTTTTGACTTCCAAACAGATTGGGACTTGTTCATTGGGGCACTTGACTACTCTCTGCCGAAGCAATGTCAACAGAAAAAAATAGCGAATAAAGTCGACGAGCTGGCATGTCAAGAATTTCTACGTATCCACAATTTACCTGAGCATCATGCCTTATATGACGCACAGGCTAATCAGTTTGGATATCGCGAGGAATAGCCCTAGCGATGCAAGTGAATGCTTGCGCAGGAGCTGTAGAAAATATACGGAGTACCCGATACAAATCAAATGATCTTTTATTTTCCTGAGATATTGAAGCGTGCTCCGCTTGTAAATTAGATTGTCGCATTCAAAAAAAATGATCCAGGAGGGGGCATGAAACTATACAAACTTCATATTGAAGGGCTAAGGCGTTTAAAAAATGTTGACGTATTTTTCGGAGATGCCACGTTCTGCATCGGCAGGAATAACTGCGGAAAGAGTACAGTACTGCTAGCAATAGAGAAGTTATTATCTGGGGACAAACAATTCAATGCGACCGACTACTATTCCGAGCGGGATATTGATACTCGTGAGACAAAGATTGTCGGCACGAAAATTGTGCTTGAAGGTGAATTCAGAAACGTACCGATCGCTGCGAATGAATGGCCTGGGTTTAGGGGAAGGATCTTTGAATATGAAATTCCTCTGGATAGCGAAGAAAGTGGTCGGTGCATTTTTTACCGAAAGACCTATGAGCTTGGCAAGGATGTTGTGGTTGAGCTGAAATCACATACGCGAACTCTTAGGGAACAATTCTCCCGGTGCCTCACTCCTCAGCAGTTCGTTGAAGCAGGTGCGGACATGAAGACGCTAAGAGACATGTTTTCAGACTTCGGAAAAAGAATTCCAGAAAAGGAAAAAATCTATTTGCAAGCCGTTGACGATCTATGGGAGATCGGAGATCAACAGGAATGGTTTGTAAACCCAGGAGGAATTCCCGGGAACGTACTTAGCCGATTACCACGATTCCTCAAAATTCCAGCAGAAGTTTCGGCGTTTGAAATCGAAGATACAAAAAAAGGTGTTCTCGGAAAGACATTGGGAGATCTTTTTGAGGATGTGCGTAACGCATCCCCCTATTACAAGGAAGCACAGGGACTATTAGAAAAATTGGGAAAGGAGCTCGATCCAACTGATCGCACGTCTGAATTTGGGAAAATGATGGCCGAGCTAAATGGGGTCTTATCGAATGTATTTCCGGATTCAGAAGTGCATGCCTCCGCCGATCTAAGTGATCCAAACAAGGCGCTTGTCCCGAGCTTTTCTGTAGAGATGTCTAGTAATGTTCGTACTCCGGTTAGTCATCAAGGAAGTGGCATGGTGCGGGCCGCGGTATTTGGCGTACTACGATTTCGACAAAAATGGGTATCCACGCGGTTAGCCCATGCAGATCGCAGCTTAGTTATTGGATTCGAAGAACCAGAGATATATCTCCATCCAAGCGCGGCAAACCAAATGAGGGATATTATTTATGAGCTTTCGAGTGCTCAATCACAGATAGTCGCCACGACCCACTCACCTTATCTTATCGACCTTTCGCGAAAGCCAAGGCAGGTTCTGAATCGATTCAGAGGTGATGAAAGGGAGTCCGTCTGTAGAACATTTAGCGTGACCGAAAAATTTATGGAGCTACAAGGCGACGATAAATTTTACGTGAAGATGATATTAAAAATCGATGACCATATATCTCGAAGTTTTTTTACCAAACACGTTGTCATCGTCGAAGGTGATACCGAAGATATAGTTCTTCGAGAAGCACTTAGGCGTTTGCCCGAGGTACAGCGGCTCAAAATTCGTGCAGACTTTGAGGTTATAAAAGCCCGTGGCAAGGCTTCCATAATTGGTCTGGCAAAGTATCTAAAGGCCTTAGATGTTGACTTTACGATTATTCATGACAGAGACGCAGGGATAGAGGGGGCGGAAAAATTTAATGGGCCTATCCTGGAGGCTGCTGGCGATATAAATTCTGTAATCGTATTAGAGGAATGTATTGAAGATGTTTTAGGATACGAATCGCCGAAAACGGAAAAGCCCTCTACTGCGTTTGCTCATACCCTTCAGTGGGCTGATAACTGGGAGGGGGTTCCAGAAAAGCTCCGCGCGGTGCTAATTCGGGCCTTTAACGGATATATTCAATAACGTTTGGCTGAGGAAAAAATCAATCTGATTTAAGTGGCTATCAGAGCGATTTTCAAAATCTTCTTTTAATAATAAGCAGTGGGGAAATAATGGCATTGAAAATCAGGGTCAAAGATATTGCACAGCGAGAGGAGCATATCAACCTTCATATTGAACAATCGAAAGAGACGGTATCTTTTCATGGTTACCAAGGTCGTTCACTCCCTCTGCCGAAAATTCGCATTGCATCGGACTATCTGGTTTATCGAATGGCCAATTTCCGAACACAGACAGCACAACTTCGTTGGCTTCGAGAGAACGCCGATAGAACGGCTGACTATTTTTCAACGGGAGAGGAGAATGCGTCTACTCAACAGGTTCAACATGTCTTGCTCTTGGAGCTCTCTCGTAAGGGCACGCAGAGCATCACACCGATATATGATGTTCTGAAAAAAGAACCTATTCAAATCGAACCTCTTCTGATCACTCGAACTGGGGTAATCGTCAATGGCAACAGGCGCTTAGCAGCAATGCGCCAACTAGTTGCTGACGAGCCGAGCACACATCAAGGTTTAGCATTTGTTGAGTGCATAGTTTTGCCGGGTACGGTAACGGCACGAGACCTGGAGGAAATTGAGGTTCAGTTGCAAATGGCCAGAGAGACGAAGCTCCCTTACAGCTGGATTGATCAGGCGCTGGCAGTTCGGAAGTTGTTGGCTGATGGTGTCCCGATAGGCCGTGTTCGTGAACTGATGTACTTGGAGGAGGATGATGAGGTCAAGTCAATCATCAGCCAATTGAACGAGGCTGAACTCTACCTCTCAGAATATAAAAATGAAGACGGTGGATATGAGCAAGTTGACAGCGATAAGCAAATATTTATCGAGCTTGAAAAATCCCTCAAAGGAAAAGAGGGAGTTCAACAAGAAACTAGACGATTAATTGCTCATGTGATTATTGGAAATAATCAAAATGTACTAGATGGTCGCGTATATAACTACCGTTTAGCATTCGGAAAGCACCATGATGAGGTATTGGATGCGCTTACCGAGAAGTTCAACTTGGAGGAGCTGGATGCAGCCGCCGACGAGGATGATTTAGAAATTGATATCGACGATGGATCTGGGCGGGATGTGCTAGCTGGTTTCAGGGCCTTGTTAAAGGACACGAGCCGAGGACCTGAGCTTGCAAAGGTTATTGCAGAAACTCTCGATGATGTTATTGCAGACAAAACGGAAGAGAAGTCAGCCAAACGCTCACTTGCGTTGGCCCAGAAAGCTCTAAATAATTTAGCGAAAATTGACGTTTCAAAAACGCCCTCAGACGTTGTTTCAGCAGTTACGGCTGTTCTCGAACAGATAGAGAAGGAAACGGTACGTCTTATTGGTGAATTTGAAAAAGCAAAAACGTGAATACCATCGAAATATCTCTGCTAAATGGCAATGGCATATTTACTCCCTCTAAAGAGCTAGAGTCAAATATCTGGGCACGAATCCGGCATCTCGCAGTAGACGCTTATCCTGAGGGGGAGACAGAGGATGGCATCATAATTTTGCCATGGGCTAATGCACTAGGGTTAGTAAGGGAACTGTCGCCATTCCAACGACCTTTCGGATTTCGTCTGATTGCTAAAGATGGCGCTCGTGCAGAAATTCAGCGCTTCCAGAGCGAATTTAAAAAAGCACGTGAACTGAGCCCGACTTCTGTTCCACCAGAGTTTTCGGCGGAACAAATTGAGAAGGCGCTGCTTGAATGTGGTTTCTCTAAGCGGAGACTGAAGCCATATCAAATTCGCGACATTCAGCGCCTGCTCCAGTTACCTCATGGGGCAAACTTCAGTGTGCCTGGGGCAGGTAAAACTACGGTGACTTTTGCCCTTACGTTGCTAGAGAATCAGCGAGCTCCGTTCGTCTTGGTCATCGCTCCTCGAAATGCTTTCAAAGCATGGGATGAGGTGATAACGGACAACATTTCAGATGATTGCCATGAGTGGCCAAGTGAGCCGCTTTGGCGGCTAGATGGCGATATATTATTAATTAAAAAAGAGCTGAACTCAGGACGACGTCGATTCATTATCAGCTATGACAAAGCCATACGCGTTACTGACGTGCTCGAAGGTTTTCTCATAACAAATCCTACCCATCTGATATTGGATGAGTCTCACAGAATCAAGTCGGCAATTAGCCAACGGAAAATCGCAACATTGAGGTTAGCTCCATTTGCAAAAAGGCGGGATATTCTGTCTGGTACTCCCTCTCCTCATAGTGTGGCCGATCTGGTACCGCAACTGGATTTTCTTTGGCCTGGAACCGGGCTTAGTAAAAAAGTCTTGGAGAGCGCAAGCCCTAGCGAAGCAATGAGGACCTTGTACGTTAGGACTACAAAGCGAGATTTGAAACTACCGCCCAGGAAGATTGTGTTCAAACGCGTGCCGATGAGTGATTCCCAACTAGCTTTTTATGGGTTACTTCGTTCGGAATTCTTGCGCAAATATGGAGCGGCTCAATTAAATGGTAGCTTTGATCTCTTCCGAGCGCGCAACAATGCATTACGTCTCCTTCAAATAGCGACTAATCCAGTTCTTGCAGCGAAAGGTATTGAGGACTTCATACCTGAAGATGACAATGCGAGTGACATTGTTAAAGCCGTACTGCGCGAAGGTAACTCACCCAAAATACTGAAGGCTTGTGATCTAGCACGAGACCTTTCAAGAGACGGGCATAAGGTCGTCATTTGGACTGTCTTTATCGATACAATTCGTCGAATTCGCGACGAGTTGGCCGATCTTAGCCCCGTCGAATTACATGGCGGTATTCCAACAGGGAGTGCAGAAGATCCGCAGACCCGTGAATATGCAATTGAGAGGTTTCACAATGACCCAAATTGCCGTGTTGCTATTGCAAATGCGGCTGCTTGCGGGGAAGGAATAAGCTTGCATAGGATTTGCCATCATGCAATCTACGTGGACCGGAACTACAACGCCGCGCATTACTTGCAGTCTATTGATCGGATACATCGGCTAGGCCTGCCAGAGGGTACGAACACATATATTCACGTCCTGCAGTCAGTGGTCCCTGCTGGACTTGGCTCAATCGACCATTCGGTGAGCCGTCGGTTGGCAAGCAAAATCAGGGCAATGCAGGCGATTCTTGAAGATCAGGATCTACATGAGATAGCTCTAGATGAAGAGGAGGCAGAAGTCCCAATCGATGCTTCCATAACGCTCGAAGACGTAAAGGACATAATAGAACAGCTGATTAGCGGCTCGATTCCAGAGGGAGATGACGCTGCATGAGTAAAGATAGTGTTCTCTGCATGAGTGTTTTGTCTGCTGTCTTAGCGATGAGAAAAGCGCGAGAGAGGGATGCGATTTCATCCTGGGATGAGATCGCGTTATTGCTTTCTGAGCGCGGAATGTTTTCCCTAGACTTCAGTCGAGCGATAGCCATCGATCGGGAGCTAAATTGGCTATCGTGCCCTATCAGAACAGAAAGCCGCGTAGTGCAGTTTCGGGATCTGCTTGGCGACATACTGAAGAAGACTAAACCGATTTGGTTAGATGCGGTCCCGTCTGGATTGAGGTCCGTCAAGGGCGCGATTAATGATGATGTCAACCAAGTATTAGAAAGTGCCGGCCTACTAGGCGAAGAGATTGATCGGGATGCTATAGCATGGTGGGATCAAATAGCTTCTTCCGTTCGCAAAGATACAGATGATCGCCTACTCCTACAGGGGCGTAATGCCGAAGAATTAAGCTTTAATTTTGAGTGTGCACTTTTGAAGCGGCAAGGAATAGAGAGTCATGTACCAAAATGGGTCTCGATTGAGGACAATTCCCTTGGCTATGACATTTTGTCATTTCGGTTATCTGCAGATGGAGATATTCGAGAGACTCTCATTGAGGTCAAGTCAACCAGTCGACCTCATCCGTACTTTTTCATCAGTCGTAATGAATGGAAAAGGGCACAGAGTTCAATAAATCATTATCAATTCCACATCTGGACGGCCGGTAGTAAATCTCCACTAGAGCTACCGGCCCATCAGATTGCGGAACATGTGCCCAATGACCATGGAAAAGGGAAGTGGCAAAACGTCCTAGTAGATCTAGCAAACTAAGATTTCTATGAATGTTGCATCTGTTATCCCCGAAATACTGAGGATGCTATTGGGCCTGGCTGGATGTTACCTGCGCCGAAACATCGTTCAAAGAGGTCGCCGGGATTCCCTGGTGAAATGCGGGGGCTCCCTCGGGGGACGGCTCCGCGCGAGCAGCCGCGAAATGCGAAGGGGCGGTGGCGACTTTAGACCTTGGATCTGGTTGAGCGATCGGTGTTTCAAGTTCGCGAACTTTCAACGTGCCATCCAATGCGCCAACTAACCGCTCCTCGGCAATAGTGCAGTAATCAGATGACAATTCGGCTCCAATAAATTTTCGTGTATTTCTTAGAGCTGCTGCTCCAGTGGACGCTACCCCAGAGAATGGATCCAACACCAGTCCCTCCTCCGGGGATAAGGACAACACTAACTGTTCCGCTAAAGCGATGGGAAATTGGCATGGATGGGACGTTTTTTCCACATGCTTAGCTTTGACATTTGGAATATGTGCCCAAACGTCTGAGGGATTTTTCCCCAAAGGATTTCCGCTTGGCTGTCCGGCCTTTGGACCCTTGTAATGAGTTTTCCCCGGATATTTTTGGCGAACTCTTACTGGGTCGAGATCAAAATAGTAGTTATCCCCCTTCGTGAACCATAAAATAGTTTCATGGCGGCCGCTAAAGCGTCTAACTCCATGAAGACCATGTTCATAACTCCAAACAATACGGTTCCGAAGCTTAAGACCTGGTATTTTTGAGGCGATCTCAAAGATCAAGAAATCGAGTGGAGTGGTGACTCCATCTTTTACGTGATATCCGACTTCCCAACAAAGACTCCCGCCATCTTTTAAAACACGTGTGGCGGCTGGAAGTATAGTTTGATGAAGCTGTTTAAATCGGTCTAGATCCCAACCCTTTTCATATTCTTTACCGATGCAATAAGGCGGTGACGTCACTACCAAGTCAACGGAGTTGGACGGCATAGCATCGAGCAATTTCGTGCAGTCACCCTGAAATAGCGTTCCGCGTCTAGCCGGGTTATTCAGTGATTGGACCGCAGACGTTGCTTGTCGGTACACCTTAACAAGATCGTGTTGATTAGTTTTGCTCATTCGTGAATGCCAATGCTAGTCGGTAGATGCCATCTAGATTTCCCCTGTGTGAATGGTAGATCTATTTGGTCACGGGGGATAGATAAATTTTTTCAAAATGGCCACCTCTCCACCGCCGATTCAAAATAGTTGGTATTTTATACTGAATAAAAATACAGTGTCTGGAGGGAAAGGTGAATCATAAAGCTCCTAAGGTATTTCTGGCGCACAACTCTTGTCTCAATGCAAGTTATGACCTGAATGTGCTAAAAATCGGGTTAGAGAAAAGTGGTTATCAGATCGTGAATCAGCCCGAAGATGCCGACGAAGTCATCTTCTCGGGATGTTCCGTACGAAGCAAATGGGTTGATGACGCGATAAACCAAATTGATCAAATTCATGAACGAGCTCCAAGTGTAAAAATTACTGTTACGGGTTGTGTCGCCAATGTCAATGCTGCAGAAATCAAAAGCCGTACGATCGCTCAAACACTCGAATTTCATTCACAGCATGAAATCCTGAAAAATCGAACAGGATTGGATTTCAAGGCACTTGATAGGGTTATTTCGCAAGACACTTCTCACAGTTATGAAGGAGACGTAAACAATGGTTTGACTCAGCTGCGGCAACGAGTCGGCCCAGAAAAAGCGGAAGTCGTAGCAACGCTGCAGAAAATTGATCGGGAGTTTGGAACGGAATATGCGGAACGGTACCAGCGCGAAACAAAAGGCTTCGTCTTCTATAACGAAGCGAAGTTAGCAGAGCTCATCACCGTAACCCGGAGTTGTTTATACAAATGCAGTTTTTGTAGCATCCCTCGTGGGCGTGGGCCATTTACCTCCGTTCCTCTCGCCGACATCCTATTTAAAGCGAAGGCTGCGCTCGAGAGAGGGGTAAAACGAGTGATTCTCGTAGGGGACGAGGTCGGAAATTATGGCGCAGACGGGGGAAATCATAAATTCAGTGATCTACTGACGGCGCTCGTTGCGTTGGATGATCAAATTAGTATATCTATTCGATATATCGAGCCAAAGCCCTTTATCAAAAACGCTGAGCTGTTGAAGCGACTATGTGACCAGGGACGTATAGATTTGCTATATATATCTCTACAGAGCGGGTCGCAGCGGATCTTGAAAGCGATGAATCGTAACGTCGATATTGAAAGTGTCGCAGCTGTATACGCAGATTTTCGGAAGAGAACAGACGTGGTTTTTTACTGTAACTGGATGGTCGGCTTTCCAGGAGAAACTGAGCAAGACTTCCAAAAAACTGTACAGCTTGTGAAAGACCTTGATCTTCAGATCAGCGTCGCGATCCCATTCTCAAGTCGCCCAGACACTCCAGCTGCAACTTTGGAGGATCAGATTGGCGAAGAAATCAAAGAGCAGCGCGTGCTGAGTCTCACTCGTGTAATCGCGGACATCAAAGGCGCACAATACGAAAAGCATCTCGCATTTCTTGATGCTGAAGTACGAAATCCGTTAATCGATTTGATTAGAGCTGCGGAAATGAGACGTTATGCAGAGTCCAAGAGTGAAGCGCGACCACTGACTTTGCATGAACGATTGAGCGATTGAACGAAATGCCGAACGACTTGGATATTCATTGGGGAGATTGCCACTTCGCTGTAATTGATGTGGAGGGCAACGGACAAAATCCACTGGAGATCATCGAGATTGCAGTTCTTCATGTACGACACACTGAAATCCAATTACCCGTCGCCGAATGGATGGTTTTGCCTGAGAAGCCGGTGACGGAAATAGCTTCTCGCATACACGGCATTACCAATTCGGATCTAGTTGGAATGCCGAGATTAAGTGAAATTTCAACTGAGCTATTTCCCCTCCTGGGAACAAACATAATTATTGGGCATAACGTTTCACACGACGTGAAACTAATAAGGGATAAGATTCCTGCCTGGCATCCGGCCGTGCTATTGGATACGTTAAAGCTAGCTCGTCGACTTCTTCCCAACGTTCACTCTTATGCTCTACGAGATCTAATGGCGGAATATTCGATT
Organism: Herbaspirillum sp. C7C8; assembly: GCF_022627875.1. Classification (NCBI taxonomy): domain Bacteria; kingdom Pseudomonadati; phylum Pseudomonadota; class Betaproteobacteria; order Burkholderiales; family Oxalobacteraceae; genus Herbaspirillum; species Herbaspirillum sp. C7C8. Next base: position 9,982 of record NZ_JABXGG010000018.1, on the reverse strand, counting down.
AGTTCTAGTAGCCTACGGATGCACCGAGCAGCGGCCGATGTACTTGTGACTGCTCAGCTGTTTCTTCGCCTAGTAAAACAGTTAGATAAAAATGCGGACCTTACGATAAAGCAGCTGATAGAACTATCTGGAACAGGTGCGGGAACTCTTCTCACGGGCTCACAACTGAATCTGTTCTAACGAGCACCTGTACTCCGTTGTAAAAACGCAGCATGGCTTTAAATTTGATTCTTTTGTGATTCGAGGAATTTTTTATATTTTTTTTTAAAATTCCGGCCAATTATTTGGTCTTCCTGAAAGAAACTCCACCAGGCGACAATTTAAAAATAAAAAAAATGTCTGAGATTGGATGTGTAACCGCATATTCCCTTCAAACAAAATTGTAAATCCATTTGAATTTGCAAAATCGGCCAAAAACCATTTAGCCGGCGGGAAATCTATTCTGGTTGCATTGACCACCCGCCTTCGTTAGCCTCAAGACTTCACCAAAATTGGAGCTTGAAAATGTCCCCTTATGGAAGACGTCTGCAGGAGTTCCTACTTCGCGCCGAAATCCAAAAAGGAAAGCTCGCGAAAGCCATCGGGATTTCTCACAATCATGTGAGCCAGGTGTTGAAGGGGACAAAATCTCCATTTACGCAGGAGATACAGGACCGCATTTGCCTGGTTCTTAAGTTGAGCGATGGGGAAAAAGCAGAGCTAAGACAGCTGGCGAGCATATCTAAAGCAACTTTCCGCCTTCGAGAGGGGGCCCGGCCTGAAGAGTTTCACATCGCAGCCCTCTTTAGCAATAAGTCCTCCTTTTCATTTCATACCTATATCACGGTAGCAAAATTAGCTATGGCTGCGTACGAAGCGACCGTTCCGTATGCAGCTAGTCCTAACCAATTGGCGCCAGGTGACGACTGTCTTTCATATGCCAACAAAGAAAAGGAGGGGGAGAAGAAATATCTGTAGAAAATACGGCGTAGAAAAGCACAGGGCCCGATACCGTTCGAGCGGTAATCGGACCCTTTGATGTGCCTACAAGCGAGAGCAAGTAATGCCATCTTGTGCCAGCAAGCTGGGATTGTCAATATCCCGGCAACAGGATTCCTTTGTCTGAATCTTTTGCGCTACGCCATTTCACGTTTTCCTGTGTTCTGCATCTGCGGGACACTGCACACAAGGAAAAGAAATGGCTCAAATCGATTGTCAGGCGACGCGCTCTTGGTACCAAAAATCCATTGCGTCCGTAAGTCAGCTAGCGGTATCGATCTTCACGATTGAACGTTTAGAGTCGGCCGGGGTAGCCCTTCATGATGGTGGAGGTGTTTCATGACTCGAGCATCTCCAACATATGGGCGCCGTGGCCAACAAGACGAAGGCAATAACGGCATTCGAGCGGTGTCATCAACATTTGGCAAAGCAAAGCGCGGCACTTACAGCGAGAAGGCTGGCGGGGACATTAACGTCGAGTCGGATCCAGAGCGATTTGCCTCCCACCTGTTGTCCATTGACCCACGTGTAAAAAGCTTCCACCCACAGCCTTTCTCTGTAGATCTTCTTGATCAGCGACTATTGCTGAACCGTGAAGAGAAACGCGAGGCGACTCTAAGACATCGTGGCGTGCCTGGAGTAAAGATCTATACAACTGACTTTAGTGTCATGTGTACAGATGGTTTGCGATATACGATCGAGGTCAAATCGGAAGGGTATGAAGGAGACTATCTTTACTGGGAGAAGATACAACGTGCTCGACTCGTCTTATCTGCTAATGGCTATCCACTTAGGACGCTGCTTTTCCCCGCGAATACTGCTCATCCGATCCGCACAAACGCGAGGCTGCTGAAGCAGGCCCTTCATCAGATCGATACATACTTCGATAGGCTGCCCATCGACCGCATTGTGCGCCGCTGCGAGCAGGAACGATTGACCGTCGGAGAGCTGTGTAGAGATTTTCAGCTCTCACCCGGTCTCGTCCCTATCTTGCTTGTTAAAGGCGTTCTGAGCGCAAATGTCGCGCACCGTTACATCAACGGCAGCCTCGAGCTTTTCCCTGCCTACGGAGACCTGAGTCACCTTTTCTTACTTGAAGAGGTGGAGCTATGATGCACTCTCTACGTCTTCATGATCGGCTCGTAGATCCGAGAAGCCAGGAAGTTTATTTAGAAGTACTTGATGTTCAACTGCATGGTGGATGTGTCAAGGTATTCGATTCCGCTCAGAAAACGGATAGATATATTGAGTTGGCCGCTATTGCAGAGGACATTCACGTCGGAACATTAATGGTGCTCCGAAAAGGAAAGCCACGTCATAGCCATGCCGAGCAATATAACGATGATCACCTTCATCAGAAAGACCACTTTGTCCGTGGCATCCTATATGCCATACAAGACCGACAGAGCCAAGATGGGGTGAGCTTCTTAAGGGCGTATCGCCATGTTGAGCAGGCATACAAGAATAAAAAGGTTGATCCAACATTCCCTTTTCCCTCTCAGGCGGCGATATACAGATATCACCAAGCCGACATAGCAGGTTTGCCAATTCTCCGTGGAGATAAGAATAAAGGTAACCGCTCAAGCCGCTATTCGTCCGAGGTTATAGACACCATTCTGCAGATTGCCAGTGAGCATTACCTACAACCGCACTCACGATGGACCTTGATAAAGATTGCCGCGAGTGTGAATCGTAGGGTGCAGGGTATCTACCTTCCGCCCGGTCACCCCCCAATAAGCCCGAAGTATGTAAAGGCCGTTATAACGCGTCATGCCTGCACGGACCCAGAGGCAACAAGAATGCTTCCGAAAGACGCGATTGCTGGAAAGTCGATTGCCAAAAAGCGTATTCGCGCTGAGCAACCCCTAGAGCGAGTAGAGCAAGATGCTCTGCACCTGCCGTTTGTCGTTAGAACGCCAAATGGGGTCACCAGTGAAGTTTATCTCGTACTTGCTATTGACTGTTGTACGGGCTTTCCTCTTGGTTGGCGTCTCGTTGTAGGGACGCCAACTGACACAGATACCCTGGCATGCATCGAGATGTACATGTCGCCAGTGGCGAGAGAGCACGGTTTTATGCGGCTCGGTCTCACTCATAAGGTTTCACTATACGGCACACCTGGGCAAATCATATTTGACAACGGGCCTGAGAATCGAAGTGGGCGGATTTTGCGCCTCCAAAGAATTGGAAGCGACGTTCAATATTGCAAATCGAGAGCTGGCCAGGAGAAGCCCTTTGTAGAGCGTACAAATCGCTCAATCAAAGAAGACCTCGAAGTATTGCCGGGTTGCACGCGGCTCGACGGTGTAGACGGCAAGCGCGACCCCGTCAGTCTGGGTGAGGACCTGATGGATTTGGAGGAGCTCGAGCTCTGGGTCGTCAGATGGCTTTACGAGAAATGGATTCACAAGCCACTTGATCGACTACTTTGGGATGCAGTACTTGTGAGCTCCGTAGAGGGAGTAACTCCAGCTGAACGCTGGGCCCATTTCCAAGATTCTTGCTCCGCCATTCCACTTCCACCGTCTCGTGCTGAATGGATGGCCGTTCTCTATGAGCACGTAGAACGCAAGATCAACCGAAAAACAGGTGTCACCGTAGAGGGCCTTCATTACAAAGGTGATGCAGTAAGTTACTTGATCCAAAAGTATGGGGAGCAACGCAGCCTACGAATTCTTTTCGACCCAGACGATTTTAGACAGATCTACGTCTACGAGGGGGATGACTATCCATTAGTAACGCTGACCTTCGAGCACTTACGACCGGAGACGCCTGCGTGGTCATTCAAAGAAGCCAAGGAACGGCACCGCCAGAAGAAAGCTGGTCATGCACAGGCTCCTGAATACGCGAGCTTTGAGCAGGAGCTGGATGAGCGAGCTACCGGAGATGCGTCCTCTTGCAAGAGAAAAAGTGTCAGTAAACGTGAGCGGAACCGTTCAACAACAAAACGGACACGAGCGGTCGACGCTTTAAAGCGTGCGAGTAAATCTCCAAATCCTCCAGTGTCGAAATCTAGAAGTAAGGTCTTAGATTCACCCGGCGTAGAACAGCCCAATAACCTTCAGCTCGAAGAGACCGGAATCCTGGATATCTTGAGCCGTCATAGCGGAGAAAAACTATGTTGACACCAGCAAAAGAACTACGCCTTGCAATCGATAGTTGTGAGCTTCCACATCCGCTATATATACATCAACTTACGTATCTAGAGCGGCGGGTTGAAGATGCCATCGATGGCGCTCCAGCATGCGTTGAGAGAGTTATAGGGCCATCACGGGTTGGGAAATCGATGTTAATCAATGCCCTTGCTAGGAAATTTCCGGAGCAAAAAATTGACGGGCGCCGCTACGTGCCTGTAGTTGTCGTCCGAGTTCCTACCCCTGTCTCTCCGCTGCTATTGCCATCGAGCGTACTTGAGGCGCTGAAGGTACCTGTTCAGCGGCGCATTACGTCTGGTGCAATGGGGAGTCGTATGTTGGAGCAATTAAGACTGGCCGGTGTTCGTGCCCTGATTTTTGAGGAGGCCAGCCATTTGGTCGAGCCCGGAGCGCGAGTGCCACCGCGTGCTGCTGGAGACTGGTTCAAGGCACTTGCGGATTCGTTGAACCTGACAATAATTCTGCTAGGTGTTCCCAGGTTAGACAGGCTCTTTGAGTCCAATGAACAACTTCGTCTCCGAGCATCTGCAGCTAGCCATTTCCGTCCATACGATTCTCGAGTCCAGGAAGGCATGCAGGCCTTTCACACGTGCGTTGCTAGCTATGCTCATCTCTTCCGAAAATTCGGCTTTCCAATAGAGTTGTCTTCGCGCGCACTTACCTACCAGTGTTATCTGCTAACAGGTGGTCTTATTGGAGTTTTGAGTCGCTTCATGCAAGAACTTGCCATCCAGAGAAAGCGGGAGACACCTCGAGCGCTAACTTGTGCAGATTGTTGGGCTGCGGCTCAAAATGTTGAGTCAGCTGGATCTCCACATTTCCGCGCGTTTTCGGATGCGACACTCCTAGAAAGCGTAGCGCCTGCAGCGCTTCATCACGCCTTTGTTCAGGTCATGAATGATAACGGTATGGCTGTGCCAATCATTAAAGAGCCAGGAGAAGTTAAATGACGCTGCTCGTAACATATGGGCCCCACGGCAATGGATCGGGAGTGGGCTACTACCGTCAACTGGCGGAGGACAATTTTCTTTCTTGGCGTGACTTGCCTGCATTGGCTGGTCTGCAGCGTACGCGTAGGGAATTGTTTGTTCATCCAGAAATCATCGCCCAGCAACTTGGACTAGAAAAAGCATGGACGGAGGATGCGTCTCAAAAGGAAAGTGAGTGCCAAAGTTGGGGGCGGCTACATAGAGCCAAAACAGACCCTGTTTGTCCAGACTGCCTGCAGGAGAATTGTTATATTCGACACTTCTGGCAGCACGCTTATGTCACAGCCTGCCCATATCACCGCACCAGGTTAATCGACGTCTGCAACCAATGCGATAAGCCTTTATCGCAACATCGCTATCACATAGGAACATGCGACTGCGGGCAACCTTTAACGATGCTACCTCGGATTCCCGCGACCTCTTCGCAGCTATGGTTATCGACTCTGATCACTAGCCGTGGTGAGGACGCAAACGGAATTGCGCCTGCAATAGAAGGAGTAGATGTTTCTGCTCTGATAAAAGTTGTTCACGCACTGTGTACGTTTGCCGATCCGGCGAAACCGGTTTCTCGTCGTGACGGAATGAAGTCAAAGCTCGTAGCCGACGCGATTGATTTCCTAAAACCACTCGACGATCTGCTGCCAGATTGGCCAAAAGGCTTCCATTTCCATGTTGAGAAACGTATCTCAGCTGGACGCGCCAATGCCAGAACGTTGAATTCACTCTTGGGCCCTTGGTACGTGATGCTTCGAAAGCACTGCCTGGGCACGCCCCTTGAACCGCTACTAACCGCCATCATTGAGGTTGCTGCGCTCAAATTTGATGGCGCTCTCGGCATGGATTCCTCCAAAGCTATTGCAGAAGGAGTTACATCTTACGTTCGGGCTCCGGATGCTGCGAAAGCGATAGGAGTTAGCGCCTCGCGTTTGCTTAAAGCGATACAGGATGGCGAGTGTGAATTTCGTACTCGTCGCCTTGGAACGCGTGGCCAGATATATGAGATTCCATGCCAGGAAGTCGAGCGCATTCAGAAACAACGGAGTGAGTGGATAAGTGAAGAGACCGCATGCGATCTTGCGGGTGTCTCCCCCTCTGTCTTGCTGCATATGATGGCATCGAATGTGATTCAATCTGATGTAAATTGGCGCAACGATCTCTTGAAGGCGGGACCAATTCAGAGCAGCTCAATATTTAAGCTGGAGGGGCTAATTCGCGATGCGGCAACAGCTGTGGCAGCGACGCATAGTGAGAAAATGACTTGGGCCGAACTTAATAGTCGGCGGATGGGAGACAAGCACGCTATTCGAAATACGATGCAGGCTGTTTCGGAGGGAAAGATTAAAGCCGTGGCCTGTGGCGCTCGTTTGGGCGACACACAGTTTCTGCGAAGCGAGGTAACTCCGTATTTCGGTACTCCATTGCTCGAGTCGGGGTTCTCGATTCAGCAGCTCTCGAAGTTTACTGGCTGGAAATGGGAGAGTATCTCTCACTGGATAGACCAGGGGCTTTTGGAGTCTGAATCAATCCAGCTGAGAGGGCAGTCTTGTAGAGTAGTCCTCCCACCTCAACTACTTGCGTTCAGACAAAACTACGTACCTATGGCAGACCTGGCGAGAGGCATGGGGACTAAATCGTCGGCGCTCTTCAAGCAGCTATCAGGCATCGAAATCGTTGGCGCTCAACAGCTAGGAGATGGCGCATTACGAGGCGCATTGATCCGTATTTCTGACCTATGCAGGTTAGCAGTAATCGGCGCGAAAGCGGGAAAGGATCTTTTTGTTCCTTTCAGATGAATCACTAACTTATGCACTAGGTACGAATAGCAAATTCAACACCTCGTTCCTGTCACAGTTCGTAATCTAAATCTGTCGCACCTACGTCAATCAATCTAGCCATGAGCGCGTTATACGCGACATCAATTTTGATATTTTCAGACGCGTACTTGTTTGCAATGACAAGTATAGGGTTCCATATCAGGATGTATTGCACTTCACTTGCTAAGCCAGCGCGAATGTCGATAAAACCTAGTTCTTGAAGGCGGCGCATTCTTCCGCGCCAAGTAACTTCACCCCTCGGACCGGAAAAACCGGCTTCAAATGCGACCTCACGCTCATTGCGAATTTCGACAAATGCTTCGTCGTAGACACGGCCCCACAGAGCCAAATAGGTACCAAACAGCGGAAAACCTTTGCCAGAGAGCTGATCCATGATTCGGCCAATTAGGCTCATCGTGCGCGGAATAGTAGTGAAGCCAACTCTGTCTTTTCGGAGCCAAAGTTGCTCTTCATCAAGTTCCGGCCACAGTCTTTCACGCATAGCGAGCCGTTTTCCGCCTGCACCTCTTACTTTTTTCTTGTCTGTTGATGCCATTCATTCCCCAGGATTTGCAGGTTCTGATGAAAATAAGAGCTGCTATATTCAAATAATGCGTAAATTCTACCGCTATATCTACAACATACGTTGAATATACACCTTTTTAAATCAATGAGTTAGTCGCTTTTATGTACTCCATGTTATCTGTGTAATCTTCGTTATCTTTGAGTACTCCCGTTGTCGGCGATTGCGACTTTTTCTCGAGTTGCTGAAACTCACGCCTGATAACGCACGAAACGCTTGAGATCCGTAAAACGACTCATGTTTTTGGTCTTCCGATTCGGAAGACCAAAAACAAGCGCAACAATCGTGATACTACGATCATCGTCTTATCGATGATCGGGGAAAAAGGCCCTAGCGGGCCTTTTTTTTTGCCTATAACAAGATGAGCGATTATAACAAGGCGCCTCTTTCCAACACGGAGCTTTACGATAAGCTCGTGTCGCGCAATCTGCTGGGGGCAGAGGAAGACAAGAAGGCTATTTACAACGCCATCATCAAGATTGGCTACTATCGTCTGAGCGCGTATTGCTTGCCGTTCCTCCAGAGAACCGGCACCGTACCGCCTGCGAAAGTATTCAAACAAGGAACAACAATACACAAAATTCTTGCGCTCCTTGAATTTGATTCGAGCGTCAGAGCAATTGCGCTTAAAGCTCTCGAAAGAATTGAGATTGCCTTAGGAGCCTCTATTTGCAATCACTTATGCAGGGCGCATGGCATAAATTGGTATGTTAATGCCGACGCTTTCGAAAACGAGAAAGCGAGAGACGAGGTCTACGCAAAAGCAATCAAGCATATTGGTTTTGACCACGAAAATAATTGTGGTTTGCCTAGCAATCCGAATTTGTATCTCAACCACTACTACACGAAATATAAAAAGCCGAAGCTCCCACCAGCATGGATGCTTCGGGAGTGCGCGAGCTTTGGTTTTTGGTCTATCGCATTCAAGAATCTAAATAGTGCGGAAAAGACAAAGATAGCAAACGCGTGGAGCTACCCAAACAAGTCAAAAATCCAGCCAGCTGTGTTTGAAAGTTGGCTGCACTCATTGACGATCTTTCGAAATCGGTGTGCCCATTACAACCGCATAACGAATCTATCGATACCTTATGGCCCCAAGACGCCCGACAACCCGGTGGCTGCAGGCCGATTTACGAGTAGTGCGAATACGTTGAGAGCATTTCTTCTAGTTACGGATATTTTCATGCTCAACGTCGACCCCAATTTTGATTGGAAGGCTCTTTTGCGCGACGAATTCGAACGTCTTTCTGATCGAGTTGACGTTGCCAAAGCTGCTGATTTCGCCCCTGGTTGGAAGAACGATATCTTCTGGCAGCCTTGGCGTCCGCCAGCTTCTCAATCGAGTTCTTAATAGCTCACGGGCGCGGCTTGCAAGCGCAGTTGATAGCGATCACATCCCCTCTAGTATTTTCGGCGCAGGTGCATAGTAGCGCTCCTCTGGAGGTAGGTGCAGCTTAGGCCTAATAGGCCATCTATGAGTATCTGTCCCGAAATCGTTTTAATTTACTTGCTGAAAAATCTTGAAATCAGCATCCTAGACGGAACTGCACCTACACGTACTACCCAGGTGTTGATGGGAGGGGTCAGGCGAGAGGAAATCCAAGCGGGGTTGATTGGCGTTACGTCTTGGAGATGAAAGAAAAATTTCTCCCGATATGCTTTCAACTTTCTCATGACATGCATCGCACCAGTCTGCAAATGCGGCGTGTGCGGCGTATGTCTTTCTCAGCATATGCGTTCATCTACAATCTCAATCGTGTAGGGAGTCACAGTAAGTGAAAAAATCGTCACTCCCGTGAAAACGAATAGTCATAGTAAATGAAAAAAGAGAGCCGATATGGCTCTCTTTTTTTTGTCATGCAATCTTGCGTTTCAAATATAACGCCTTGATGCGAGGTAGCTAACTGGTTCGGTTTAGCCAAAAGATAGGCTAACGAAAGTCAATTAAGTATTTGATTTTGTTCAGTTTTGTTCCTATTTCCACGTTGTTTTCTCGCGTAAAATCAAGCTCTCTCATATCTCTTGGATTGGCCGTGACACCTCTGGGATTGGTCCTAAATGATCTACGCAGAAATCGGCGTATGCACCAAAAACAGTTAGCGAGTTTGCTCAACTTGGATCAGTCCTATTTGAGCGGGCTTGAGAGTGGTCGCAAAGGATCGTCGAGGCAGTGAGCCATCTTCACCTGACACTCAAAATGTCTGCCGCAGGTGCTAGTCCCAAGCATTCACTCCTGCTTGGTGAGTCAGGCACCGGTAAAACATGGGTAGCGAAGCATTTGCAGTCCTTGTATCCGGCAGGCGTGGATGGTGACCACCTTCTTCGCCCTATTGTTTGTGTGCAGACCCCCGCATCGCCATCTATCAAATCCCTGGCCGAAAGTCTACTAGAACTCATTTCATAAATAGCGCCGCATGAGGATGACGGAGAAAGCGAGATGAACAAAGCCGGTGTAATGATCGG
>NZ_JABXGG010000017.1:0-109951 GCF_022627875.1 Herbaspirillum sp. C7C8 | reverse complement strand
AGCGGGAGAAGAGTCTCGAACTCTCGACCTATACCTTGGCAAGGTATCGCTCTACCAACTGAGCTACTCCCGCATGGAGCGTTTTGGAGGCGGGGGTCGGGATCGAACCGGCGTAGACGGCTTTGCAGGCCGCTGCATAACCACTTTGCTACCCCGCCTTGGGGACACGCATACTACCTAAAACACGTGTTGTTTGCAAACATCTTTTTTGACTTTTCTCGACTTGCGTCGCCGCCAAATTTTCAATGCTCGCTCACCTATCACAATAAAAAAAGGAAGCTTTGTTAGGCTTCCTTTTTTCCAAGTAACCTGGAGCGGGAGAAGAGTCTCGAACTCTCGACCTATACCTTGGCAAGGTATCGCTCTACCAACTGAGCTACTCCCGCATCGAAAACAGAACGCTATTATAAGGCGGCGTTGGTATTTGTCAACTATCGATCTTAATTATTTAATTATTTTTTTCCTGTGGCTGGCATCGGCTTCCTTGATCATGGGCATGGCGCGACGCAGGTAGTACAGCATCGACCACACCGTCAGCACCGCCGCCACCAGCAGCAGCAGGCTACCCCACAGACGGGTATCGATGAAGCCGAACAGGCTGTCGTAGTACAGCAGCATGGGGATGGCGATCATTTGCGCAGTGGTCTTGATCTTGCCCAGCGAACTGACCGCCACCGACTTGGAGGCGCCGATCTGCGCCATCCATTCGCGCAGCGCCGAGATGGCAATCTCGCGACCGATGATGATGAAGGCGATCACCGGATGCACGCGGTCCAGATGGACCAGCACCAGCAAGGCGCCGGTGACCATGAGCTTGTCGGCCACCGGATCGAGGAAGGCGCCGAAGGCGGAGGTCTGGTTCCAGCGGCGCGCCAGGAAACCATCGAACCAGTCGGTCGCGGCGGCCACCACGAAGATGGCCGTGGCGGCAATGCCCTGTTCGTAGCGGTTCAGGCCGATCTCGGGCAGGTAGTAGACCCCGACGACCAGAGGAATGAGTGCCACCCGCAACCAGGTCAGCAGAATCGGAATATTGAAAGGCATACGTCTAGGAGGGTTGGAGCGGCGTACACGAAAAAAAATTTACCGAATAGTAGCAGAGTCATCCCCTGCTGCGCCCGCCTTTACGTCAGCGCGCGCATCGACGCAGTGACGGATGCACGTCATTCAATGCAGTTGCCGGTAGATTTCCTCGGCCAGCTGGCGCGAGATACCTTCTACCGAAGCCAGGTCATCCACGCTGGCATCGACCACCCCGCGCAGACCGCCAAAGCGCACCAGCAGGCGCTGGCGGCGCTTGGCACCGATGCCCTCGATCTCTTCCAGACGCGACGTCTGGCGCGCCTTGGCGCGCTTGGCACGCATGCCGGTGATGGCAAAGCGGTGCGCCTCGTCGCGGATCTGCGCGATCAGCATCAGCGCGGCAGATTCCTTGCCCAGCTCCTTGGGAGCGCGACCATCGGCGAAGACCAGGGTTTCCAGTCCCACCTTGCGCCCCTCCCCCTTGGCCACGCCGACGATGAGGCTGATGTCCAGGCCCAGCTCGGTCAGCACCTGGCGGGCCATTTCCACCTGTCCTTTGCCACCGTCGATGAGCACGATGTCCGGCATCACGCCCTCGCCATTGGCGACCTTTTCATAGCGCCGCGTGAGCACCTGACGCATGGCAGCGTAGTCATCGCCGGGCGTGATGTCGTTGATGTTGTAGCGACGGTATTCGCCGTTCTGCATCGCATGGTGATGGAACACCACGCACGAGGCTTGCGTGGCTTCACCTTGGGTGTGGCTGATGTCGAAGCATTCGGCGCGCAGTTCGTCCAGGTCTTCGCGTTCCAGCTCCAGCACCTCGGCCAGTGCGCGGGTGCGTGCCTGTTGCGAGCCCTGTTCGGAGAGCAGCCGCGCCAGTGCGATCCCGGCGCCTTTGGTGGCCATCTCCAGCCACTGGCGACGCTGGCCCTGTGGCTGGAAGGTCAGCGTGATGCGATGGCCGCACTGCTCCATCAGGGCCATCATCAGCGCCGGATCATCGAATTCGGTGCCGACGATGAGCGAGCCGGGAATGAACTTGTCGATGTAGTGCTGGGCCAGGAAGGCTTTCAGGACTTCGACCTCGATGCTGTCCTCGGCGGTGTCCATCGCATCGTCCACATGCGTGGGGAAATAGGCGCGGTCGCCCAGATGTCGGCCGCCGCGTACCATCGCCAGGTTCACACAGGCACGCCCCCCCTGCACCACCACGGCGATGATGTCGATGTCGGCGTCGCTCACCGTCTCCATGCTCTGCTGGTGCAGCACGCTGGAGAGCGAGCCGATCTGGTCGCGCACGGCGGCGGCCTGCTCGAACTTGAGGTCGGCGGCGAAGGCGTGCATCTTCTGCTCCAGCGCTTCCATGACTTCGCTCTGGCGGCCACGCAGGAACTTGGAGGCGTTCTCCACATCGAGCGCGTAATCCTCGCGGCTGACCAGGTTCACGCAGGGGCCGCTGCAGCGATGGATCTGGTGCAGCAGGCAGGGCCGCGTACGATTGGTGAAGACAGTGTCTTCGCAGGTGCGCAGCAGGAATACCTTCTGCAGGATCTGGATCGATTCCTTCACCGCCCCGGCATTGGGGAAAGGACCGAAGTACTGGTTGCGCTTGTCCACCGCACCACGATAGTAGGCCATGCGCGGGAAGGCATGGCCGGTGATCTTCAGGTAGGGGTAGGACTTGTCGTCGCGAAAGAGGATGTTGAAGCGCGGACGCAGCGTCTTGATGAGATTGTTTTCCAGCAGCAGCGCTTCGGCTTCGCTGCGGGTGACCGTGGTTTCCAGCCGGGCGATGCGCTCGACCATCATGGCGATGCGCGGGCTGGTCAGGGTCTTCTGGAAATAGCTGGAAACACGCTTCTTGAGGTCGCGCGCCTTGCCCACGTAGAGCACGTTGTCTTCGGCGTCGAAATAGCGATACACGCCCGGCAGGTGTGGCAGCCGGGCGACCGTCTCCAGCACGACCTCGCGCGGATCGGGGAGCGGGGAAGCAGGAATGTCGGACATGAACGAATGCGAAAGACTTACAGCGACTGTACCAGCGCGCGCGCCGCCAGATAGCGCGGCTCAGCCTGCAGCGTCTCCCACATCAGCGCCTCGCCGCAGGGCAGCAAGGTAGCGCGACGCGCAGCAGACGCCGCATCCGTGCCGCCCTTGAGGCCGGCCAGAATGGCATCGGCCTTCTCGGGTGAATTGCAGATCAGGGCCACGTCGCAGCCAGCATCCAGTGCTGCTTGTGCCGCCTCCAGCGGACCACCGGCGACACTGGCGCCGTGCATGCTGAGGTCGTCGCTGAAAATCACGCCCTGGAAGGCGAAGCGCTCGCGCAGCATGGACAGCCACACCTTGGAGAAACCGGCCGGCTGGGCATCCACCTTGGGATAGATGACGTGGGCCGGCATCACGGCCGCCAGACTCATGCCCAGCCAGTCATACGGGGTGGCATCGTCACCCAGGATATCGTCCAGCGGACGTTCATCCACCGGAATGGCCACGTGCGAATCTGCCGTGACGAAACCATGGCCGGGGAAATGCTTGCCGCAATTGGCCATGCCCGCCAGCGCCAGACCGTGATTGAGGCTCTTGGCCATGAGCGTGACCACGCGCGGATCGCGATGGAAGGAACGGTCGCCGATCACGGTCGAGACCCCGTAATCCAGATCGAGCACCGGCGTGAACGACAGGTCAATGCCACAGGCGCGCAGTTCAGCGGCCAGCACGAAGCCGGTGGCCGTGGCCACCTTGGTGGCTCGCAGCACGTCGCGATCCCACAACTGGCCGAGCTGGCCCATGGCCGGCAGACGCGTAAAACCGTCGGTGCGGAAGCGCTGCACGCGGCCGCCTTCGTGGTCGACCGCGATCAGAATGCCGGGGCGAGTCTGGCGGATCGCGCTGGTCAACGCGACCAGTTGCGCACGGTTTTCGTAATTGCGGGCAAACAGGATCACCCCGCCGGTCAGCGGGTGCTGGATACGTGCGATGTCGGCCGCATCCAGCCGGGTGCCGACCACATCCAGCATCACCGGACCGAGCGGCTTGACGGTTTGATTCATGACTTCTCCACGATGACAAAGGCGACGGCGTATTCCACCTCGTCGGTGACGGAGACCTGGGCGCTCAGGCCCTGCTCTTCCATCCATTGTTGCAAGGCGCCGCTGCACACCACCACCGGTTTGCCGCTGGGCGCGTTGAGGACCTGCATGGCGCGCCAGGTCATGGGCATGCGCATGCCCATGCCGATGGCCTTGGAAAAAGCTTCCTTGGCGGCGAAACGGGTGGCCAGGAAGCGGATGCCACGGGCCTCCACCTTGGCCTTGCGGCGCAGGTATTTTTCCATTTCCTGCGGGCCCAGGATCCTGGCGGCGAAGCGGTCGCCGTGGCGTTGCAGGGTTGCCTGCAGGCGGGAAATCTGAAGGATGTCGGTACCGATGCCGTAGATCATGCAGCGCGCCTCAGCCCCGGGCCTTGAGCGCGTCCAGGCGCGCCTTGACCATGATGGCCTTCATCTCGGAGACCGCATTGCGCCAGCCGGCGAAGACCGCATGGGCGACCACGGCATGGCCAATGTTGAGTTCGGCAATCTCGGGGATGGCGGCGATGGCCTGGACGTTGGTGTAGTGCAGACCGTGACCGGCATTGACCTTCAGGCCCAGCTTCACGCCCGCCTGCACGGCGACGCGGATGCGTTCCAGCTCTTCCTGCTGCTCGCGCTCGCTGGTGGCGTCCGCATAACGGCCTGTATGAAGTTCGATGACAGGTGCGCCCGATTCTGCGGCGGCCTGGATCTGCTCGACATCCGGATCGATGAACAAAGAGACCCGAATGCGCTCCTGCTGCAACTGGACGATCGCCGCCTGCACATCGGCAAAATGGCCGCGCACGTCGAGGCCGCCTTCGGTGGTGACTTCGGTGCGCTTTTCCGGCACCAGGCAGACATCCTGCGGCTGGATGCCACAGGCGAAATCAATCATCTCGCGGGTGACGGCGGCTTCCAGATTCATGCGCGTCTGCAGCAGCGGACGGATGGCCTTGACGTCCTCGTCGCGGATGTGGCGACGGTCTTCGCGCAGGTGCAGGGTGATGGCATCGGCCCCGGCTTCCTCGGCTTCCAGCGCTGCGCGGATGGGGTCGGGATAACGCGTGCCGCGGGCATTGCGCAGGGTGGCGACGTGATCGATGTTGATGCCCAGGTCGATGGCCGGGCCGGCAGGCTGCAGGAAACTCATGGTGTCAGGAAGCTTCGTTTGAATGATGTCGGGATGTGATCAAGGCTGCACGTGAAGAACCGTGCAGCCTATGTCGGATTGTAGCGGCTCGGGATCGCACGCGGGGGCAGACGGGATCAAGTGGCGGCATGTTCTGGCCGGCGGCAGGCAGGCCGCCCGCGCCATCACAGCTGCATCAGGTCGATCAGGATCTGGCGCGTGTTGAGCTGCGCACCGCCCAGGTGATGCGACAGCAGGTAGCGCATCAGGAACTTGCTTTGCAACTGCGTGGTGGGGTCGCTGTAGTCCTCGCGCTCCATGTCCAGCAAGGTCTTGCCGGAGACCTTGGGCGCGCGGTCGGAAATGCGCTCCGGACGGGTACCCTGCTCGGGATCGACGACGTAGATGCCGTCAGGCTGGACGGCCTTGCCGCTGACCACGCAATGGCTCCAGTTGCCGGCCACCCCGGTCTGCTTCAGGAGGAGGCGTTCGAACTGACGCAGCACGATGGGGGCATTCTCGCCGTGGGCCAGCTTGTTGAGGGTGGCCACGTAATGGTCGAACAGGGCCGGATGCGCATCTTCGCGCGCCAGCAGCTTGACCAGCAGTTCATTGAGATAGAAGCCGCACAGCAGTGCCGATTTCTCCAGTGGCAGCAGGCCCCCGACCCATTCGGCATCGGTCAGCGTACGCACCTCGGACTTGCCGCTCCACGACAGCGAGAGCGGCTGGAAGGTCTGCAAGGCCCCGCGCAGCTTGGAGTGCGGACGCTTGGCCCCCTTGGCCACCAGCGCCACGCGACCATGGTCGCGCGAGAAGACGTCGATGATGAGACTGGTTTCCTTGTAGGGATAGCTGTGCAGCACGAAGCCCGGCTGCGCCAATACCTTGTGCTCCTTCTCCGGCACGGCGCGGCTACGCGCACGCGGTGCCGCCGGTTTGCGCACCGGAGCCTTGACAGGCGCCTGCGGCACTGCCGGATCAACAACCTGGCTGGCCAGCGGGGTTTCGTTGAGCATGGTGGTCATGGATATCCGTCCTGAAAGCGTGAAGCCACGTCGTTGAGGCGCGGCGTAATGCCATGATGATGCAGGAATTCAGCGCAGCCTGCAGAGGGCCGCACGCCGGCTCATTCGTAGCCGTAGGCGCGCAGGCCGGCTTCGTTGTCAGCCCAGCCCGATTTGACCTTGACCCAGATCTCCAGATAGACCGGGCCGCCGAAGAGGCGCTCCATGTCCAGCCGCGACTGGGTGGAGATTTCCTTGAGACGCGCGCCCTTCTGGCCGATCACCATGGCCTTGTGGGTGTCGCGCTCGACCAGGATGGCGGCGAAGATGCGGCGCAGGTTGCCTTCCTGTTCGAATTTCTCGATGAGCACCGTGCTGGTGTAGGGCAATTCTTCGCCGACGAAGCGGAACACCTTCTCGCGCACGATTTCGGAGGCCAGGAATTTCTCGCTGCGGTCGGTGATGTCGTCTTCATCGAACATCGGCGGATTCTGCGGCAGCAGTCTGCGTACCTCTTCCTGCAGGCGGTCCAGCTGGAAACGCTGCTTGGCCGAGACCGGCACCACGGCGGCAAAATCATGGTGCGAAGCCACTTCGCGGGCGAAGGGCATGAGCGTGGTCTTGTCCTTGTTGCGGTCGGCCTTGTTCAACACCAGGATGCAGGGCACGTTGGCCGGCAGGAGATCGAGCACCTGCTTGTCGGCCGGGCCGAAGGTACCGGCTTCGATCACGAACAGGATCACGTCGGCTGCCGTCAGGGTATTGGTGACGGTGCGGTTCAGGGTCTTGTTGAGCGCGTTGCTGTGGCGGGTCTGGAAGCCCGGCGTATCCACATAGACATACTGGGTATTCTCGATGGTCTGGATGCCGGTGATGCGGTGGCGCGTGGTCTGGGCCTTGCGCGAGGTGATGCTGACCTTGGCGCCGACCAGTACGTTCATCAGGGTCGACTTGCCGACGTTGGGACGACCGACGATGGCGATGTAGCCGCAACGGTAATCGTCATCAGGGGTCTGCGCCGACGCGTCGTCGGCCATGGGGGAGTCTGTCATGCTGTTCTGGATTGCGAGGCGGATGAAGCCGCCGAAATGGGTTCTGCTGCGACCGTTTCAGTGCGGTCGCCGGTATTCTTGCCGTCGTTGCGGGCCGTGACCGGCGCGCCCTTCTGCTCCTTGGTTTCCTTCGGCTCCTTCACCGGCTTGGCCGGCTTGCTGCCATTGACCGTCGAGGCCTCGGACCGATTGCCCTTGCCGCTGTCGTGCTCCGGCGCATCCGGCTGAATGGTGGCAATGCCGGCCAGCTTCAACTGGGTGGTGCGGGTACGCGGCTTGCGGCCGGCCGAAGGGGTCTTGGCCAGCGCCAGTTGCACCGCTTCCAGGGCCAGCTTGGCGGCGGCCTGTTCACCAGCACGGCGGCTGCCGCCGGTACCGAAGACCTGAATGTCCAGCTTGGGGACCAGGCATTCGATCTCGAATTCCTGGCTGTGGGCGGCGCCGTGCGTGGCGATGACGTTGTACTGCGGCAGCGGAATCTTTTTGCCCTGAAGAAATTCCTGCAACAGGGTCTTGGCATCCTTGCCCAGGGTCTTGGGATCCACGTGTTCCAGCACAGGGACGTAGAGCGAGCGGATCACCGCCCGCGCCGCCTCGAAGCCGGAATCGAGGAAGATGGCGCCAAAAAGCGCTTCCAGGGTATCGGCGAGGATGGAGGGACGGCGGAAACCGCCCGACTTCAGCTCGCCCTCGCCCAGGCGCAGGAACTGCGACAGCTCCAGCCGCTGGGCGATTTCATACAGGGATTGCTGCTTGACCAGATTGGCACGCAGGCGCGAGAGATCGCCTTCGTCGATCTTGTCGTAACGTTCGAAGAGCAGCGAGGCCACCACGCAGTTCAGCACCGAATCGCCGAGGAATTCCAGCCGCTCGTTATGCAAGGCGCTATGGCTACGGTGGGTCAAGGCCTGCTGCAGGAGCGAAGCATCCTTGAAATTGTGGCCTAGCCGTTGTTGCAAGAGTTGAGGATCCATTTTTTCATCCGTCATTCAGTCTGCCGCCCCGATACGCGCAGCGGCGCGTGGATCGGGGATTACCAGCCTGACCAGTCAGCGGGATCGGTTCAAAGCAAAGCTGAAAACTGCTCCGGGTCTGCCTCCACAATGCGAAGTTGCCAGTTGGAAACCGCGAAAACTACGAAAGCTGCTGGACCAGGATGCGGCGCACTTTTAGTGGAAGCTGCCGATCCGCTTGATATCGCCCAGGTTCATCCAGACAAAGAAGGCCTTGCCGACGATGTTCTGGTCCGGTACGAAGCCCCAGTAACGACTGTCGAGGCTGTTGTCCCGGTTGTCTCCCATCATGAAATACTCGCCGGGCGGCACCGTGCAGGCGAAACCTTCGGCGTTGTAGGTGCACAGCTCGTGATGCGGGAAGGCATCGGGATTGGGCACGAAGTTGGGAGCACGCTCATCGGTCAGAATCTTGTGTTCCACGCCGGTCAGGTTTTCCTGCCACTGCTTATAGTACGTCAGATTTTCGTCGTCCAGATAATCCGGCAGCGCTTTATAAGAAATTTGTTCACCATTCACCGTTAAGCGCTTGTTTTCATAGACTATTTTATCACCGGGCACGCCCACCACGCGCTTGATGTAGTCCACCGACGGATCCTTGGGGTACTTGAAGACCATGACATCGCCGCGCTGCGGCTGGCCCACGTCGATGATCTTCTTGTTGATGATGGGCAGGCGGATACCGTAGGTGAATTTGTTCACCAGGATCAGGTCGCCCACCTGCAGGGTCGGCACCATCGAGCTGGACGGGATCTTGAACGGCTCATACAGGAAAGAGCGCAGACAGAACACCAGCGCGATCACCGGGAAGAAGCTGCCCGAATACTCGATCCAGGCCGGCTGCTTCAGATGATGGGCCTGCAAGTCGGCACGGCTGGCGGCGACGCTGCCATCGCGCTTGATGCCTTGCGCCTCATCGCGCGCCACGCGGGCGTCGAACTCGGCCAGGGCGGCATCGGCACGGGCGCGGCGCTGCTTGGCAAGGAAGAAGGTGTCTGCGAACCAGATGACGCCGGTCACCAGCATCAGGACGAACAGAATGAGTGCGAAGTTGCCCAACAAAGCCTGCATGTTATTTATCTTCCACTTGTAAGATTGCCAGGAATGCTTCCTGCGGGATTTCGACCGAGCCCACCTGCTTCATGCGCTTCTTGCCGGCCTTCTGCTTTTCGAGCAGCTTGCGCTTGCGCGAGATGTCACCGCCATAGCACTTGGCCAGCACGTTCTTGCGCATGGCCTTGACGTTTTCACGCGAGATGATGGTGGCACCGATGGCCGCTTGAATGGCCACGTCGAACATCTGGCGCGGGATCAGTTCACGCATCTTGGCCGCCACCTGGCGACCACGAATCTGCGCCGCGGCACGGTGCACGATGATGGCCAGCGCATCGACCTTCTCGCTGTTGATCAGCATGTCGACCTTGACCACGTCTGCCGCGCGGTATTCCTTGAACTCGTAGTCCATGGAAGCGTAGCCGCGCGAGGTGGACTTGAGGCGATCGAAGAAGTCCAGCACGATTTCGGCCATCGGCATTTCGTAGGTCAGCTGCACCTGCTTGCCGTGGTAGCTCATGTTCATCTGGATGCCGCGTTTCTGCGTGCACAGGGTGATGACCGAGCCCACGTATTCCTGCGGCATGTACAGGTTGACGGTGACGATGGGTTCGCGAATCTCTTCGATCTTGGAGACTTCCGGCATCTTCGACGGGTTGTCCACCATCAGCATGGTACCGTCGCGTTGCTGCACTTCATACACCACCGTCGGCGCGGTAGTGATGAGGTCCATGTCGAACTCGCGCTCCAGGCGTTCCTGCACGATTTCCATGTGCAACAGGCCCAGGAAGCCACAGCGGAAACCGAAGCCCAGCGCCTGCGACACTTCCGGTTCATACATCAGCGCAGCGTCGTTGAGTTTGAGCTTTTCCAGCGAGTCGCGCAGGGCGTCGTACTGGTTGGCTTCCACCGGGAACAGACCCGCAAACACCTGCGGCTGCACTTCCTTGAAGCCCGGCAGCGGTGCCGCGGCCGGCTTGCCGGCCAGGGTGATGGTGTCGCCCACGCGCGCGGACTTCAATTCCTTGATGCCGGCGATGACGAAACCGACCTGCCCTGCCGTCAAGGCTTCACGCGATTGCGACTTGGGCGTGAACACGCCAATGCTTTCGGTCAGGTACTGGGTTTCGGTGGCCATCAACAGGATCTTGTCCTTGGGACGCAAGGTGCCATTGACGATGCGCACCAGCATGACCACCCCGACGTAGTTGTCGAACCAGGAATCGATGATCAGCGCCTGCAACGGCGCATCCGGATCGCCCTTGGGCGCCGGCACCTTGGCCACGATGGCTTCCAGCACCTCTTCCACACCCAGGCCGGTCTTGGCCGAGCAGGGGGTGGCGTCGGCCGCATCGATGCCGATGACGTCCTCGATCTCGCTCTTGGCGTTGTCCGGATCAGCGGAGGGCAGGTCGATCTTGTTCAAGACCGGCACCACTTCCACGCCCAGGTCCAGGGCGGTGTAGCAGTTGGCCACGGTCTGCGCTTCCACGCCTTGCGAAGCGTCCACCACCAGCAGTGCGCCTTCGCAGGCCGACAGCGAACGCGAGACTTCATAGCTGAAGTCGACGTGACCCGGGGTATCGATCAGATTGAGGTTGTAGATCTGGCCATCCTTGGCCTTGTAGGACAGGGCTGCGGTCTGGGCCTTGATGGTGATCCCGCGCTCGCGCTCGATATCCATCGAATCCAGCACCTGGGCTTCCATCTCGCGGTTGGACAAGCCCCCGCACAACTGGATGATGCGGTCGGCGAGCGTGGACTTGCCGTGATCGATGTGGGCGATGATCGAGAAATTACGGATATTGTTCATTAACAGACTGGAAACGATGAAAAAAGGCGCTCTGTAGCGGGCTTTGCCCAGCCGAGCGCCTTTGCAACAGCTTATTCGACCCGGCATTTTACCGGAATTCACCGGGACAAGCCCGACTTTCCGGTGGCGGGCCGCGCGCCCTGAGACCGGGACTTATTTCATTTCGACAACAAATGCCTGAAGCCGGGCCAGATCGAGATGGTAATGACACAACTCCACCCACTGGCCATCGCCACCCTGCCCCATCAGCACCGGCACCAGTTCGTCATAGCGGGCGACCAGCGCCTCGTCGGCATCGACATCGATCATCTCGATACTGGCGGGCGTCGCTCCCAGGGCCTGGCGCAGGGCATCGCGCAGGTCTTCGCACAGATGGCAGTAGCTGCGCGAATAGATGATGAAGTGCAAGGGATGAGGGGTGGTCATAGGCTCATATGAAAGTTTTTTCCTCGGCACGGCGGATCACCAAGGAAAAAGGCTGCGGTCCCGAGGAACCGCAGCCTTCATGCTGAAGTTTCTGGCAATTTTTCGGGAAGACTTCCCGCCTCAGTTGCCGCCGTTCGGACGCAGCGGCACGAACTGCGAGGCGTCGCCACGGCGCACCAGCACGGCCGCGCGCTTCTTGGCATCGAGCTTGGCCACCAGCTGGGCGAACTGCTTGCTGTCGTTGATATCGACTTCGTTGAGACGCTGGATCACGTCGCCCGGACGGATGCCGGCTGCGGCAGCAGCACCGCTGACGGCTTCCACCAGCACGCCATTATCGACCTTCAGGTCCTTCTTCTGCGCGTCGCTCAGATCGCTCACCACCAGGCCCAGAGCATTGGGGGCATTGTCGGGCTTGGCCTTCTTTTCCTCGGCCTGCTTGGGCTTGTCGGCTTCCAGCTCGACCACGGTCACGGTGACATCGCGGGCACTGCCCTTGCGCCAGATATTGACGGTCGCCTTGGCACCCGGCTTGGTGGAGCCGACCATGCGCGGCAGGTCGCTGGGGCGCTCGATGGTCGCACCGTTGTACTTCAGGATGATGTCACCCGCTTCCAGACCGGCCTTCTCTGCCGGGCCACCGGCTTCCACCCGCTGCACCAGGGCGCCCTGGGCGCGCGCCAGGCCCAGCGATTCGGCCACATCCTTGGTCACTTCGCCGATTTGCACGCCGATACGGCCACGTGTCACGCGCCCGCTGGTCTTCAACTGGTCGGCCACGCGCAACGCTTCATCGATGGGCACCGCAAAGGAGATGCCCATGAAACCACCGGAACGGCTGTAGATCTGCGAATTGATGCCGATCACTTCGCCCTTCAGGTTGATCAGCGGACCACCCGAGTTGCCGGGATTGACCGCCACGTCGGTCTGGATCAGCGGCAGGTAGTCGCCGGTATCGCGCGCCTTGGCCGAGACGATGCCGGCCGTGACGGTGTTTTCCAGGCCGAAGGGCGAGCCGATGGCCAGCACCCATTCACCCACGCGGATCTTGTCGGAGTCCCCCATGTTCAGGCGCGGCAGATTGCTGCCATCGATCTTGAGCACGGCGACATCGGTACGCGCATCCGAGCCGACGATCCTGGCCTTGAATTCACGTTTGTCGGTCAGGGTCACATAGACCTCGCTGGCACCATCGACCACGTGCGCATTGGTCATGATGAAACCGTCGGCCGAGATGATGAAGCCGGAACCCACGCCACGCGGCACTTCTTCCTGCTGGCCCTGACCGCCCTGCTTGCCGTTGCCGCGCGGGGTGCCCGGCTGCTGCTGGCGCGGAATGGGGATGCCGAAGAAGCGGCGGAAGAATTCCTGCATTTCCGGATCATCCATGCCACCCTGCCCCTGCGCATTCTGGCGCACGCGCTCGGTGGTACGGATGTTCACCACGGCCGGGCCGGTGCGCTCGACGATGTCGGCGAAATCAGGCAGCGCCGCCACCGCAGGCGAGGCCACCGGGGGCGCCGCCTGCACGGCCGGGGCAGCAGCAAGGACGGAAGCGGCCAGCATGGTGCTGACCAGGGTGTTCTTCATGGAAATCATTGCAACGGTCTCTTTTATTTGGATTTCAGTTCAATGGAATTGGCCACCTGGCTGATCGCAGCGGCGGGGACTTCTCCCACGACGGTCAGCCAGTAATCGCCCTGGCGACGTCCCAGGATATTCATGGCGCCCTGCTGCATCGTACCCTCTTCACGGCCCTGACTGCCCGGCTCGATGAAGACCGAAATGGCGGCCAGCCCGTCAGAAAACACGATCTGCAAGACCTCGCGCTCGGACGGACGATTCTGGGCCGGCGCCGCACCAGGCTCACCGCTATCGGAAATCATGCGCCGTACCTGCTGGATCTTGCGAAAGCCGGGCGGCGGCGCGACCTGCCAGGCCGACAAATCGGCCGGGACCATGGCCTCTTTCTCGATGCGCCAACCGCGCGTGTCCTTGTAAGTGGGGTTGACCCGGGCGCGATCAATGGCCCCGATGTCGATCTGGGTGAAGGCAATCTGTTCGATCACCTCGCCCCGGCCATCCAGCGTCTGCGCGCGCAACAGCAGGCCGGTGGCCTGGTCGGCGCAGAATCGATAACCGTAGCGCAGCTTGTCGCGCGGGGCCAGCACGATGGCCCGGCAACTGCGCCCGGCCACGCGCTCGTCGCCATCGGAGGCAAGCCGGTAGAAGCGCGCCAACTCTTCCGGGCGGGCATCGATGATGGCCGGGAAGGTGTCGCGCGTGACCCGCCGCTCCCTGCGCACGATGCGCTGGTCGGGATCGTAACTGGCCACCTGCTCGTTGTCGCGCACGAATTCGCGCGGCTTGCCGTCGAGCAATTCGAGTTTTTCCAGCTCACTCTTGCCGACCACCACGTGAGTGACCCGCGAACTGCGCATCTGCGCGGCCTGCTGGTAGACGAAACTGCCGGAATAATTGAGTCGCCGGGCGGCAGACTGCATTTTTTGCAGTTGCGCCAGCAATTCGGAAGAAGTGGAGGCTTCGCTGACCACAGTTGCTGAAACGCCATCCGCCGCTTCAGCGGATGGCGCCAAGGAGAACCCCAACAACGTGGTCAGCAAGCACAGTACGCCGTACAGACGCCCCGTCAGAGACATCTTACTTGTCTGCGTCCGAGGAGAAGGCTGCGGAACGGGCGTATTGCGCCGAACTGTAGGAAGGCGAGAAACGCTGATGGGCAAACAGGTAGTCGTCGATGCGCGGATCGCGCTTGACTTCCCCCTGCTGCGCCAGCGAGCTCAGCTGGTTCACGTTCTGCGGATTGCCATTGGTCTCGGCGACGGTGGCAATGGCCGAGGGCACGTTGACCGGCACCGAAGCCACCTGCGCCACCGGAGCGGCCATCTTGGCATCGGCCGTCACCACCGCCTGCTGCGGCATGGCCACGAACACCGCCGCCACGGCCGCTGCCGCCGCGGCAGCACTGGGCATGAGCAAACGCACCAGGCGACCGGGACGGCTCGCACGGTGGTCACCATTGGCGGCAACCTTGGCCGTGGCCACCGGCTGGACGGCTGGCGCAGCCACGGACGGCTGGGCCGCCGCAGCCTGAGGCGCGACGATGGTCGGCTCCGCATCGAGCAAGGCGCTCATCCTGGCCGAGAAGCCGGCACTCAGGGAGACATCCATCTCCTCCGAACGCAGCACCTCGCCGATGCGATGGTAATCCTCCCATGCGTCCCGGGCGTCCCTGGAAGAACGCAGGGCCGCGAAGGCAAGGGTCATTTCTTCAGAACCCAGCTCACCATCGGCGAGGGCTGAGATCTGTTCTTTGGTCGTTACTTTGGTATCCATGTGCAGTCACCCGGCAAATATCTTAGTTCCATACCCGCTTTATTATTTTCTTTTTAACAACAGGCTTGTGGCCTCATCACCAGCGCTTGTCCGCCGCCGTATCCAGCAGTGGACGCAACTTCTCGGCAATTGCTTCCCGCGCGCGGAAAATACGGCTGCGCACGGTGCCGATCGGACAATTCATCGCATCTGCAATCTCGTCGTAGCTCAACCCCTCGATCTCGCGCAACGTGATGGCAGTACGTAATTCTTCCGGCAATGCCTCCATTGCCACATTGACCGTCTGAGCAATCTGCTTGGTGGCCAACATCGACTCTGGAGTGTTGATGTCCCTCAGATGGTCTGCATCGTCAAAAGTTTCAGCTTCTTCTGCATCTGCTTCTGTCGAAGTTGGCGCCCTGCGCCCCATGGTGACCAAATAGTTCTTTGCAGTGTTGATACCGATACGGTAAAGCCAGGTATAGAAGGCAGAATCCCCACGGAATTGCGGCAGCGCACGATAGGCCTTGATGAAGGCTTCCTGCACCACGTCTTCGGCTTCGGCCTGGTCACGCACCAGGCGCGACACCAGGCGCATCAGCTTGCGTTGATACTTGACTACCAATAGCTCGAACGCCTTCTTGTCGCCACGCTGGACGCGCTCAACAAGCTGTTGGTCAATTTCGCGTTCTGTCGTCAAACCGGGTTCCTTGTTTTTTATGGCCGTGTTGTTTTATCGTCATTGCCTCGTGCAGATGCTTCCAGCTCGGCAATTTTCAAGCCCGTCAGCCTTATTTTTCCAGCAGCCTTGCCTTGGCGGTATTGTGACTGATCAGCCAACGACATGCCACGGAAAGTGCACGGAATGTATCTTCGGAGACCGAATCCGTCAGGATGGGGATGGTGCGCGTCCTGCCGTTTTCCAGGCGCAGGCGCAGAAACAGCATTCCTGGCCAGATGGTACTGCCGGCCAGCAGTTGGGCCAGGCCGGCTTTCATGACTTGCGGCTTGGCGCGCGCCGAGGGAAGCAGGTGCTCCACCACACGGATCTGCCCGGTGCCGGAGATATGCAGCCAGATGACCTTGCGGTCCCGCAACACCAGCACCAGCGCGAGGGCGGCGGCCAGTACGCAGGCCACGGCCAGGGCGATGCGCAACACCCAGGAGAGCGAACCCGGCATCCCGAAGGCCAGCGCGACACCAGTGAGCGCCACGCACACACAGGCGAGGACGGTGACCAACAAAAGCAGGCGGGAAGGTTTGATATCCGCGGAAACTGCGATCGACATGAGATACCCGGAGCAAGGAGCGCCATCCATACAATGAGCGCCGTTAAAACGACAAACCCGGCTTCCGAAGAAGCCGGGTCTTGCATTTTACATCTTGCCGATGACCAGGGTACCGTTGGTGCCGCCGAACCCGAAGGAGTTCTTGACGGCAATATCGATCTTCATGTCCCGCGCCTGGTTGGCGCAGTAATCCAGATCGCACTCCGGATCCTGGTTGAAGATGTTCATCGTCGGCGGCGACACCTGATTGTGCACTGCCAGCACGGTCAACACCGTTTCCAGGCCACCGGCACCACCCAGCAGGTGACCGGTCATGGACTTGGTCGAATTAACAACCATCTTGTAAGCATGGTCGCCGAATGCGGCCTTGATCGCGTCGGATTCGTTCTTGTCGCCCAGGGGCGTCGACGTACCGTGCGCGTTCAGGTACTGCACTTCATCCGGATTGACGCCGGCGTCGCGCAGTGCATTGAGCACGCAGCGGCGCGGACCATCCAGGTTGGGCGCAGTCATGTGGTAGGCATCGCCGCTCATGCCGAAGCCGAGCAGTTCTGCATAGATCTTGGCACCACGGGCCTTGGCGTGTTCGTACTCTTCGAGCACCATCACGCCGGCACCCTCGCCCAGCACGAAACCGTCGCGATCCTTGTCCCAGGGGCGGGACGCGGTCGCAGGATCATCGTTGCGGGTCGACAGTGCGCGCGCCGAAGCAAAACCACCGATGCCCAGCGGCGAAACGCTGGATTCGGCGCCGCCGGCCACCATTACGTCCGCATCACCGTACATGATCATGCGTGCGGCAGAGCCGATGCAATGCAGGCCGGTGGTGCAGGCGGTGACGATGGCCAGGTTGGGGCCCTTCAGACCGAACTTGATGGACAAGTTGCCCGAGATCATGTTGATGATCGAGGCCGGAATGAAGAAGGGACTGATGCGGCGCGGACCACGGTTGGTCAGTTCGGCGTGGGTTTCTTCGATCAGCGGCAAGCCACCAATGCCCGAACCGATCATGACGCCAATGCGCTCGGCATTCTCATCGGTCACCGTCAATCCACTGTCCTGCATGGCCTGGATACCGGCGGCCATGCCATAGTGAATGAAGGTATCCATATGACGCGCTTCCTTGGCGGGGATGTAATCCTCGATATTGAAGCCCTTGACTTCACCGGCGAAGTGCGTGGTGAAGGGGGTTGCGTCGAACTTGGTGACGGTAGCGATGCCGGACTTGCCTTCCTTGATGGCACTCCACGTATCGGCGACGTTGTTGCCGACAGGCGAGATACATCCCAGGCCGGTAATGACTACACGACGTTCACGAGTACGGCTCAAGCAATTCTCCTGAAACTTTGACCAAAACCCTTATCAGGCCTTGACTTGCGACTTTGCGTAGTCGATCGCCTGTTGCACGGTGGTGATCTTTTCAGCTTGTTCGTCGGGGATTTCCATTTCGAACTCATCTTCCAGTGCCATGACCAGCTCGACGGTGTCCAGCGAGTCGGCGCCCAGGTCGTCCACGAACGACGATTCGTTCTTGATGTCGGCTTCGGCGACGCCCAGTTGCTCAGCGACGATCTTCTTCACGCGTTGTTCGATATCGGACATAGTGTTCCTCCAGAGGGATGATAGGTTACAAAAGTGCGCGCATTTTAGCAGGTTTGCGCGCGGAAAATTTACTTTTAACTATTCCTGGCAAGATTGTGCCAAGTCCAGCTTAACTGCAAACAAAAGTCGTCAAAAGGACTTGAATCAAGCCCCCAAGACTTACTTAACCCATGTACATGCCGCCATTGACATTGAGCGTCGTACCGGTGATGTAGGCCGCTTGCGGGGAGGCCAGGAAGGCCACCGCATAGGCGATTTCCTCGGCCGCCCCCAGCCGGCCCAGCGGGATCTGCTGCAGGATGGCGGCGGACTGCTGTTCGTTCAGCGCCTTGGTCATGTCGGTATCGATGAAACCGGGCGCGACGCAGTTCACGGTGATGTTGCGGCTGCCGATCTCGCGCGCCAGCGCGCGGCTCATGCCGGCCACACCAGCCTTGGCGGCGGCGTAGTTCATCTGGCCGGGATTGCCGGCCTCGCCCACCACGGAAGTGATGTTGATGATGCGGCCGGTACGGGCCTTCATCATGCCGCGCAGCACGGCGCGCGAGAGGCGACCGACGGCGGTCAGGTTGGTGGCGATGACGCTGTCCCACTCCTCGTCCTTCATGCGCATGGCCAGTTGGTCCTGGGTGATGCCGGCATTGTTGACCAGGATGGAGAGTGCGCCAAATTCCTTCTGCACCTGCTCCACGAGGGCCACGCTGGCTTCTGCGTCGTTGACGTTGAGGACCGCACCACGTCCGGCTTCCGGTCCCAGTGCTGCCAGGTACTCGCTGATGGCGGCCGCACCCGATTCCGAAGTGGCCGTACCGACCACCTTGGCGCCCTGCTTTGCCAGCTCGGTAGCGATGGCTCGGCCAATACCGCGCGACGCGCCGGTCACCAGGGCAACCTGGCCTTGCAGATTCTGTGCACTCATTTCAGCAACTCCAATACTTTGTTCAGGGATTCCTGGTCGACGATGGCCTCACCCACCAGCTCGCCATTGATGCGCTTGGTCAGGCCGGTCAACACCTTGCCCGGACCGCATTCGATCAGGTGGGTGACGCCGTCGGCACCCATCTTTTGCACCGTCTCGACCCAGCGCACGGGCGCGGCCGCCTGGCGCACCAGGGCATCCTTGATGGCAGCCGGATCATTGACCACGGCCACGTCGACGTTGTTGATCAGCGGGATCTGCGGGGCGGAAAACGCCACGTTGGCCAGATAGGCTTGCAGGCGATCCGAAGCCGGCTTCAAGAGCGAGGAGTGGAACGGCGCCGACACCGGCAGCGGCAATGCGCGCTTGGCACCCTTGGCCTTGGCGATGTCGCAGGCACGACCGACAGCAGCCTTGTGGCCAGCGATCACGACTTGTGCAGGAGCGTTGAAATTGACGGCTTCGACCACTTCACCTTGCGCCGCTTCGGCGCAGGCCGCACGCACATCCTCATCGGAAAGGCCGAGAATGGCCGCCATGCCGCCCTGCCCGACCGGCACGGCTTCCTGCATGGCTTGCGCGCGGAAGCGCACCAGCGGCACCGCATCCTTGAAGGCGATCACGCCAGCGGCGACCAGCGCCGAGTATTCGCCCAGGCTGTGGCCGGCGACCAGTGCCGGCGCCTTGCCGCCTGCGGCCAGCCAGGCACGATAGAAGGCCACGGCAGCCGTCAGCATGACGGGCTGGGTGTTGGTAGTCAGGTCCAGGTCTTCCTTGGGACCTTCAGCGATGAGCTTGCCCAGGTCGAATTGCAGTGCGTCGGAAGCTTCAGCGACGGTCTGGCGAACGACTTCATTGTCGGCGAAGCCATTGAGCATCCCGATGGCCTGCGAACCCTGGCCCGGGAAAACGAAAGCAAATGTTGTCATGCTTGGATGTAGGTAAATTGGATGAAAATGCAGGAAATCGATGAAGCCAGTGAACGAAAGGACTACATCAGCAGCCCCTCCCTGCCCGCTTTACATGCGCACCAGCACGGCGCCCCAGGTGAAGCCGCCGCCGACGCCTTCCATCATGACGGTGTGGCCCGGCTGGATGCGACCATCGCGCACCGCCTGGTCCAGCGCCAAGGGAATCGAGGCCGCCGAGGTATTGCCGTGTTCGGCCACGGTGACCACCATCTTTTCCAGCGGCAGGCCCATCTTTTTGGCCGTGCCCTGCATGATGCGGATATTGGCCTGGTGCGGCACCAGCCAGTCGACCTCGGTGGATTGCATCCGGGCCGCTTCCAGCGCTTCGCGCGCCACCTTGTCCAGCAGGGAAACGGCCAGCTTGAAGACCGCCGGGCCGTCCATGTACAGGTAGGCGCTGCCAGCGACGGCGCCGTTGTTGACACTGCCCGGCACGCACAGGATGTGGCCATGGCTGCCATCGGCGTGCAGCTTGGTCGCCAGCACGCCTGGCTCCTGCGAGGCGCTCATGACGATGGCGCCGGCGCCGTCGCCGAAGAGCACGCAGGTGGTGCGATCCTTGAAATCCAGAATGCGCGAGAACACTTCGGCACCAATGACCAGAACGTTCTTGTGCGCACCCGATTTGATGAAGCTGTCTGCCACCGACATGGCGTAGACGAAACCGCTGCAGACGGCCTGCACATCCATGGCCGGCGCGCCATTGGTGATGCCCAGCTTGCGCTGGACCACACAGGCGGTGCTCGGGAAGCCACCCAGGTGATCCGGGGTGGAGGTGGCCATGATGATCAGGTCGATGTCATTGGGCTGCATGCCGGCCGCTTCCAGGGCGCGCTGCGCCGCCTGCAGGGCGAGGTCGCTGGAGAGCTGGGTGGGTTCGGCATAGTGGCGCGCGGAAATGCCGCTGCGCGTGACGATCCATTCGTCCGAGGTCTCGATGCCCTGCTCGGCCAGCTGCGCGGCCAGCTCATGGTTGGTGACGCGCTTGGCCGGCAGGTAGCTGCCGGTGCCGACGATTTTGCTGTAAGTGGTCATGCCGTCTTCTTGCTCTGTTAGTTCGGTTGATCCAGGGAGACCGGCGCCGGCTCGAAAGCCTTGGCAGCGGCCTCGGCCGTGCGCCCCTGCTCCTGGGGCATCAGCTCCGCCATGCTGGCGGCAATACGGGCGAGCACATCATACTTGGCCGCGTCATAGGCGCGGCGGATGGCCCATTCGAAAGCATAGACATCGGCCCCGCCGTGGCTCTTGAAGACCAGGCCCTTCAGGCCCAGCAAACTGGCGCCATTGTAGCGGGAAGGGTTGAGGCGGCGCGACAGTGCCTTGATGGCGCCATAGGCGATCAGGGCGCCGAGCTTGTTGATCAAGCCCTTCTTGAATTCGCTGGTGAGCACCTGCTTGACGAAGCGCCCCAGCCCTTCGGAGGCTTTCAGGGTCACGTTGCCCACGAAACCATCGCACACCACCAGGTCGGTCGTGCCTTCGAAGATGTCATTGCCTTCCACGTTGCCGTAGAAGTTGAGAATACCCTTCTCATGATCGGCGCGCAGCAGGCCGGCGGTCGCCTTGACCAGCTCGTTGCCCTTCATGTCTTCCTCACCCACGTTCAGCAGGCCCACGGTCGGCTTGGCCTTGCCTTCCATGACCGCCACCAGGGCCGAGCCCATGAGTGCAAATTGATGTAAATGCTGTGGCTCGCAGTCGACGTTGGCGCCGAGGTCGAGCATATAGGTGGGGCCATCCTTCTGGTTGGGCAGGATGGTGCAGATGGCCGGACGGTCCACGCCCGGCAGGGTTTTCAATACGTAGCGCGAGACCGCCATGAGGGCGCCGGTGTTACCGGCCGAGACGGCGGCGTGGGCCTGCCCTTCCTTGACCAGGGTCACGGCCACGCGCAGGGAAGAATCCTTCTTGCGGCGCAGGGCGACCTCGATCGGGTCGTCCATGGTCACCACTTCGGTGGCGTTGTGAATGCGGATGCGGGTTTCGCCGGCCAGCTTGTATTTCTTCAGCAGCGGCTGCAGCACGGCTTCCTGGCCGACCAGGATCAGCTCTGCATCAGGTTGGCGCTTGAGGAAGGAGGCAGCGGCCGGGAGCGTGACTGACGGGCCATGATCGCCACCCATGCAGTCGATTGAAATTTTGATGGTCATCGATTTGATTCTGAGCCTTGCCAGCCCACATTATGAGGCAGATTGGAGAGCCTTCAAAATCGCACACTAGGTCAGCGCGCCAGATGAAGCTTCACGCAAGCAGGCAGGCGGGTCCGCTGACAGATGCCGCGGACATAAAAAAGCGGCGCAAAATGAACCTCCTGAAACAGAAGCTCATTGCGCCGCTTTTCTCCAAAAACAGCAAGCTCAATGAATGAGATTACTCGTCGTTCTTGGTCTTCAGCACCTTGCGACCACGGTAGAAACCGTTGGGGCTGATGTGGTGACGCAGGTGGGTTTCACCAGTCGTCGGCTCCACAGCCAGCGGGGGTGCAGTCAGAAAGTCGTGTGCACGGTGCATACCGCGCTTGGACGGGGTCTTTTTGTTCTGTTGAACGGCCATGATTACTCCTAAACCTTACTTAAGATTGAAAATTTTAACACATAGGATTCCCGTTTTAGGTAAACCCGCTGTGCCGCTGCCCGGCCTTTGCCAGACATTCCCCAACAATACTTGTTACTGCTTTAACTTCTTCAGTACCTCAAACGGGGAAGCCCGTTCAGCACCTTTGGCCTCGGCCGCCACGCCACCATCAGGACAGACGTCATGCTTGGGCGCCACCGGCAAGGCCAGCAACGCTTCGTCTTCGATCAGGTAGTTCACGTCGAAGGCGGCTGATCCGACGATGACATCGATCTCGTCATCGTCCAGCAGTTCTTCGATGGTGTCGGCTTGCGCCTCATCTTTTGCCAATACCAGCAGCGACTTCGAATCAATCTCGAAATTCAATGCCGTCAGGCAACGCTGACAGATCAGATTAACTGCACCCGACACTGCCAGACTGAGTTGAGCATGCCCCAGCTTGTCGATATCGCCGGACAGAGCCCAGTGAATCGTGCCGGAACGGTCAACCGTCTCTTGCGCCAGACGACCTAATTCAGCAACCGGAATCTCACCCTGCGCCTGCTGTTTCAGCCTGCAGAATTCGAACGCGTCGATAACAAATGCATTCATAGCCAAAGCAGAATCCGGAAAACCTGCGATCATAACAGAAAATTTCCTTACCAGTCAAAGCCTTAGCGCACCACCTGCGTTCGACGCGCAAAAAAAAATTCGCCTCGGGAGGCAATAAAGCCGCTTGGGCGAGGTTTTTCGGCCAAAATCCGGGTTTTACTTGCCAACAACATCACACTCACCGTTGCCGATATGTCGCAAAATCACACCAACCTCTCGCCATTACGGCTCATCCTCGGCTCCAGTTCGGTCTATCGCAAAGAACTGCTGAGCCGCCTCGGCCTGCCCTTCGAGAGCATGGCACCGGACATCGACGAAACCCCGCAACCTGGCGAAACACCCGAAGCCACCGCCCTGCGCCTGGCACGCGACAAGGCCGCCGCCATTGCTGCGCGCGTCGGCCCGGCCCTGGTGATCGGCTCGGACCAGGTCGCCACGCTGGACGGCCTGCAAATCGGCAAGCCCGGCAACCACGCCAATGCCTTAAAACAATTACAACTGATGCGCGGGCGCGAAGTCATTTTTCACACGGCGCTGTGCCTGTGGGATAGCCGCCAGCGTGATGCTGCTGCGGCGGCGCAAGTAGTTAATGTGCAGACGCTGGTACGCTTCCGCGATCTGGATGACACCGAGCTGGATGCCTATCTGAAGATCGAGCAACCCTACGACTGTGCCGGCAGCGCCAAGAACGAAGGCTTGGGCATTGCCATTCTGGAGAGCATCCGCAGCGACGATCCCACCGCCCTCACCGGGCTGCCCCTGATCACCCTGACCAGCATGCTGCGACGGGCCGGCGTGAGCTTCTTCGCCGCCGCTGACGCGGCTCAGTAATTGCGGCTCAGTAATTGCGGCGCGGGTAACCTTCGGCCAGGATGCGCTGCCAGACCACTTCGCGCTGCTCCTTGTCCATGAACACCCATTGCGCCACCTCATCGACGGTACGGCCGCAGCCGCGGCAGACATCGTCGAAGGTGGTGGAGCACACGGCCACGCAAGGCGTGTCGGGGCGCTCGGGCGCGGATGAGACGGCGGACGGCGAAAGAGAGCTGGGAGACATTGAGCGAATCTGAATAGGGAAGATGAAGCATGGGACAAGCGAATTGCCCGGTATCCGGGAAAACCCTTCACTTGCAAAGGCTGCGAGTCCCCCATCTTACCAAGAACCGGTGACGGCCTCCCCCTGCTGATCGAAGGGATAGGCAAAGCCGCCCCCCCCCCTCCTTGAGCTCCACGCCCGAATCAAAAGACAAAAAAAAGCCCGCGACCATGAGGTGCGGGCTTGAATCCAATTTCTTAAGGAGGAGATTGGAGGAGACAGGTGCAACTATAGCGATGCACCCCGACGGAGTCTGCTTTATTGTGGCAATAGCAGATATTCACGCCCCTCATATCTCACCGCCGAACTGTGCCACAACGGCACCACCCCTGCGCCCCTTCACAACTTCACGCTGCGAACCAGACACCTTGCGCAGCAGAGGTCACCGGCCTGGGCGGATTGCCGCCCTTGCGGTCACAGGCTTGCAGCGACAGCAGAGCGGATACCAGCAAAATCAGCGCATTCGTTCTCATCACAGCCTCCCAGAATGAATTCTCTTGCACAGAATGCCACCTTCCGCCTGCCCTGCCCGCCTGTCAAGCCGATCAGGCGGCGCTACGGAGGCTGCCCAGTACGCCAGATGCCGGTACGGCACGCGCGGCAGCCAGGTTTTTCTCGTAGAGCGCGGCGATCATGTCCGACTGGGTCAGCATGCCGGCCAGCTTGCCGTCGGCCTGCACGACCGGAATCTGATGCAGCCCATCGGCCATGCGCGGCACCAGCTCCAGCAAGGGCGTATCGACCCGGGCGGTGATGACCGGGCGACTCATGATCTGACCCACGACTTCAGGCTTGTCCGAATGGGAGAACGGCACCCGGTGCAGCAAGCGGCGCAATTGCGCCGCCAGCCCGGTGTGCACTTCCACACCGGCATGGTCGAGGAAGTCGGTACGACTGACGATGCCGATCACATGCCGGCCGCGATCGAGTACGGGCAAGGCGCGCAGTCGGTGCTGCTGCAACAGGCGCCAGGCCTCGTCCAGACCGGTGGCGAACTCCACCGCCACCACGTCGCGCGACATCACGGCCGCACACAGGGTCTGACCGAAGCGGCGGTGATAGGCCCGCATCTCGGTTTGCAGGAAGATCTCTTCCAGGTCGTCGCGGCCGATGTCGAGCACCTGAT
This sequence comes from Herbaspirillum sp. C7C8, assembly GCF_022627875.1. Taxonomy (NCBI): domain Bacteria; kingdom Pseudomonadati; phylum Pseudomonadota; class Betaproteobacteria; order Burkholderiales; family Oxalobacteraceae; genus Herbaspirillum; species Herbaspirillum sp. C7C8. Next base: position 84,852 of record NZ_JABXGG010000017.1, on the reverse strand, counting down.
TGAAATTCTTCAATACCTCGTCCAGATCGTCAGGCGAGAACCCCAGCCGTGTCATCGGCAATTCATCCCGCGTCTGGTGCGGATGGGGTGCAGCGCTGTGCTGGGCATGCGGATAGCGGCGCCCGCTGGCATTGTTGTAGAACAGGGCCGCAGCCAGCAGCAGCGCCGAATTGAGCAGCACCGGCGAAAGCACGAAGGCATAGCCCATGTCATGCACTACCGGCCCGCCCAGCACCGCGGTCAAGGCGACCGCCCCGCTGGGCGGGTGGATGCAGCGCAGCACGAACATGCCGCCGATGGCCAAGGCAATGGCCAGCGCCGCCGCCAAGGCCGGTTCCTGCACCAGCTTCGCGCAGGTCACGCCGATGAGCGCCGCCCACAGGTTGCCGCCCATGATCGACCAGGGCTGCGCCAGAGGACTGGAGGGGACCGCAAAGAGCAGCACCGCCGATGCCCCCATCGGCGCGATCAGCCAGATGGTGTGTGCTTCGTGCGGCAGCAGCGCATAGCTGATCAGGCCGACCAGCAGAATGCCGAACAGACTGCCGGCACACGCACGCATGCGCTCGAAGCGATCGACATTGGACTTGGCAGGAATAAAACTTTTCAACCACAGCAAGATAGAATCGGGCATATCCGTTCCGTGACGACGGTTCTCAACACGGCGCGTGGCGTGACAGCGCCCGCACCAACACCGCAATTACATCACAAGATGATATATATGTCCTGCTTACCGCTCTCCGTTTCCCCTCACTGCCCAGGCTTGTTCCGATGAGCGCCGCGCCCCGCCTGCAAAAGGATGATTTCGAGGCCTTGTCGGAATTTCGCTACCAATTGCGCCGTTTCCTGCGCTTTTCGGAAGATGCCGCCCAAAGCGAAGGGCTCACGCCGCTGCAATACCTGTTGCTGCTGCACATCAAGGGTTATCCCGGACGCGACTGGGCCAGCATCAGCGAACTGGCCGAGCGCCTGCAGGCCCAGCATCATGGCGTGGTGGCGCTGGTAACGCGCTGCGTGAAAGCCGGACTGGTCACGCGCACCCCGGACGACCGCGACAAGCGCCTGGTCCAGGTGCGCCTGACCGCGCTGGGCGAGCAATACCTGCATCGCCTGGCGCAGTTGCACCGCGATGAATTGCAGTCGCTGTCAGGCGTGTTCCAGGTCTCGTACATCTCGGCCTTCAACGACCGCGACTGACCCGGTGGCCGAGTCGGCGCAAGCGGGCTTGTGGATGTCCGCAGTCCGATCGGGGCAAGCTGCTGTTATGCTGGCGACAATTTCTCATCTCGCGCTCCAATGATCCGCAAAACTGCCCCCGCCGCCGCGCCCGTTCGCGCCATCACCAAGGAAGACGTGGCGCGCGCCGCCGGGGTGTCGCACATCACGGTTTCGCGGGTCATCAATACGCCTGAAAAGGTCTCCCCCGCTACGCGCGAACGGGTCGAAGCCTTCATCAGCAGCATGGGCTACATTCCCAACATGCTGGCCGGCGGGCTGGCCTCGCGCCGTACGCGCATCGTGGCGGCCATCGTGCCGACCATCAGCCATTCGATCTTTGCCGAGACCGTGCGCGGCCTGTCCGAGCAACTGAGCCTGCAGGGCTACCAGTTGCTGCTGGGACAGACCAATTATTCGGAAGAAGCGGAAACCGGCCTGGTGGAAGCCTTCATCGGCCGCCGCGTCGATGGCCTGGTGCTGACCGGCGTGCAGCATTCGCTGCGCACGCGCCAGCGCCTCAAGGCGGCCGGCATTCCGGTGGTGGAAACCTGGGACTGGAGCACGCAGCCCATCGACATGCTGGTGGGCTTTGACAACCACGCCGCCGGGCAGGCCATGGGCGAGTATCTGGTCCGCAAGGGCTATCGCCGCATGGCCTTCGTGGGCGGCGACGACCCCCGCGGCCTGGCGCGTTTTGCCGGCATGCGTGCTGCCCTGCTGGCGCAGGGCACGCCCGAGCCGGTGCACCTGGTGGTGCCGATGGGCAGCTTCCTGCAGGCCGGGCGCGAAACCCTCGGTCGCCTCCTTGCCTTGCAACCTGACATCGAGGCCGCTTTCTTCAGCAACGACGTCATGGCCGCCGGCGCTGCGCTGGAATGCGCGCGACGCGGCATCGCGGTACCGCAGCGCATGGCGCTGGCCGGTTTTGCCAATCTGGAGATCGCAACCGAAGTCCTGCCCGCACTCACCACGGTGCAGATCAGTGCGCACCAGATTGGCCTGACGGCGGCCGAGATGCTGCTCACCCGCTTCGACGGCCAGCCAGTCCCGCAGCCCGTCTGCGACCTCGGCTATTGCATCCTGGAACGCGACAGCGCCTGAGGCTCAGGGCTCTTCCAGCTCTTCGCCCGCCAGTTCGACCCGATTGCGCCCCAGACGCTTGGCCCGATAGAGGGCGATATCGGCACGCTTGGTCAGCCGGTCCAGCGCCTCGCCAGCGGTCAGGGCCGCCACACCGAAACTGGCCGTGACCGTGATCCGCCGCTCCTGCTCGACCTCGAACACGCGCTCCTGCAACGCCGCGCGCAGCTTCTCGGCCACGGCGGCGGCCTGCGCCAGGTCGGATTCGGGCAGCAGGATGATGAATTCCTCGCCGCCGTAGCGCGCCAGCACATCGACCTTGCGCAGCGACTGCGCCACGCACTGGCTCACCCCGATCAGGATGGCATCGCCGGCCTGGTGGCCGTAGGTATCGTTGATACGCTTGAAGTGGTCGATATCGAACAGCACCACCGACACCGCCCGTCCGTAACGCCGCGCCACACCCAACTGCTGGTCGGCATGGGTATAGAAGGCGCGCCGGTTCAGCACGCCAGTCAGGAAATCGGTGTTGGAAGAAGCCTGCAATTGCGTGATCAGAGCCTCACGCTCCCTGGCCAGGCTGTTGCGCTCACCCATGCGCTGCTTGAGCACGTGCAAGGCGCGCATCATGGCGCCGATTTCATCCTGATGGCGCGCCTGCGGAATCTCCTGCTCCAGCTTGCCCTCCACCAGGCCCGCGACCAGATCGGTGGCCTGCACCAGCGGACGCACCACGCGTCGCGCGATGAGCACCATGAGCATCTGGAAGAACAGGCAGGCCAGCAAGGTCAGGCTTACCACCAGGATCAGCAGGTCGCGGGCGCGGGTGCTGTGGCGCTCGGCCTGCTTCAGCAGATCACTCATGAGCAGGTCGCGCAGATCGGTGATGGATGCCATCTGGGGGACGTAGAACTTGAGAAGATCGTCGGGCGTGACGCCATATTCACCGGCCTTGAGCCCGATCTGCAGCAAAAAATCGAGGAACTGGAAGCCGCTGTCGAAATATTCCTTTTCCACCCTGTCCACGGCCGAGGCGAATGCGGGATCGCGACTGTAACTGGCCACCTGCCCGGCAATGAAGGTCCGCAGCAACTCGATGCGCCCGTAGAGACGCCCGATCTCGATGACTTCATCCTGGGTCAGCTGGCGATGCGCGATCAGGGGTGCGACGAAACGGGATCCCACCTGACCGGCATATTCGCGCAGGCTGGCGACCGCGCGCACGGCCGAGAGGCCATCGCGCAGCAAGGGATCGGCCCGGTCAGCCTCGTTGCTCAGATCGCTGACCACGCGCACCATCAGCGGCAGCAGATCGACCATGCTGCTCACGGCGGCCACCACCAGCACATCGCTGCGATCTTGCGGCGCCAGATGCGCCACCCGGTCGACATTGGCGCGCGCCGGGCCCAGCCCCTGCTGGACCAGGCGCACCTTGTCCAAGGCCCATGACTGGCGCAGCCGCGGATCGGCCTCCAGCGCCGTGCGCAACTGACTGAGAGCCGCATCGCTCTGGGTGCGGGCATTGGCCAGCCTGGCCTGCAGTGGCGCCGCAAGGGGCACTCCCGCTCCCATGGCGGCATTGGCCGGGCCGCGCTCGGCGGAAATCTTTTCCATGGCCAGCAGAGCCAGGCGCAACTTGCGCAGGGCCGGCACACTGTTGGCACCGCTGCGATAGGTATTCCACTCCATCCAGACCAGCGCTAGCGCGAACGCCAGAAACAGCGTCAGCAAGGCAATCGAGATCAGACGGAACAGACGATTCAGGGACATGATGAGCCCGCCATGAAAAGCAAACGCAGATACATGAGACGAATATATCAAGCTGCAGCCAAGGACGGCGCGGCCAGGTCGCGAGCGGGAAGAAATGTTGACCAGACTATCGCGGCGACGCCACGAAACCGGGAAAGCCCTCCCGGCAGATGGGACGAGCCTGGTGCGCACACGATGTTCTCCCCCTCGAAAAACATCCACTACGCAGGAAATGACAGTCGCGGCAACGCAATGCGCCCCGCGCGGAACCGACGGACAAAAAAATAAGGCCCTGAAAAAATCAGAGCCTTATCTCTACAACTGCTACAACCTGCAAGCCAACTGGCGGAGAGGGTGGGATTCGAACCCACGGTACGGGAAACCGTACGCCTGATTTCGAGTCAGGTACATTCGACCACTCTGCCACCTCTCCGGTCAACTTCGGTCGTTTCACTGCGTGGTGCAGCGAAGACAGCGACTATAGCAGAACTATTTTCAGAGTGAAACTATTTTTTAAAAAATATTCAAAAAAATTATCTTCCCGTCATTGCTTCTGCCGCCGGACAGACTAAAGGAGGCAAAGTTCACACATAAAAGCATAAAGCTGAATTGCTTATCATCATCTTGTCATAAATCACTTCTAGCATCCGTAAACTATTTCGCCTTGCTTTGTCGTTCTTTGACTCTTTCGAACCCGGATTCAGCCAGATGGCTCCCCTTTCCAGCCCAATCTTTCCGCTCGGCGCCGAAGTCGTCGACCTGATCGCCGGCGCCTCCGGCGCGGCCCTGCGCGGCGCCGATGACCCGATGTTGTCGCTGCTGCACGAGATCATCGCGCAACGCAAGCTGTCGGCCTTGTTCCAGCCCATCGTACGCATGCGCAACGGCGAAATCCTGGGCTATGAAGGTTTGATCCGCGGCCCCTCCAATACCCCGCTGCATTCGCCCCTGGCGCTGTTCAAGGTAGCGCGCGCACACAATCTGTCGGTACAGATGGAGTACCTGTGTCGCCACATCGTGATGACCCGCTTCGCGCAACTGGGTCTGCCGGGCAACCTGTTTCTCAACGTCTCGCCGGGTGCGCTCATGCAGCCCGAGGCGATCCAGGGCGAAACCCTGCGCTACCTGGAAAAGCTGGGCGTCAATCCGCAGCGCATCATCATTGAGCTCACCGAGAACGAGCCGACCTACGACTATGCCCTGCTGCGCAATGCCGCCATGCACTACCGCGACATGGGTTTCCAGATTGCCATCGACGATCTGGGTGAAGGTTTCTCCAGCCTGCGCCTGTGGTCGGAGCTGCAGCCGGAATACGTCAAGGTGGACATGCACTTCGTGCAGGGCATCAACCACGATCCCATGAAGCTGCAGTTCGTGCGCTCGATCCAGGAGATCGCCGAGAAGTCCGGTTCCATCGTCATCGCCGAAGGCATCGAATCGCAGGCCGAGCTGCTGACCATCCGCGATCTGGGCATCGCCTGCGGCCAGGGCTATCACATCTCGCGTCCGCTACCGGAGCCGCCGGTGTCGATCTCGGACGACGTCACCAAGACCCTGCGGCGCGACAAGGTACCGCTGGCGGCCAACAAGTATGGCCCCGGCAAGCGCAGCGCCACGGTCGCCAAGCTGCTGCGCGAGACCCAGTACGTGAGCCCGGAGGTCACCAATGACACGGCTTACGACATGTTCGTCAACGATCCGCAGTTGCAGGCCCTGCCGGTGGTCAGCAACGGCCTGCCGATCGGGCTCATCAACCGCTACAGCATGGTCGAGCGTTTCGCCCGCCTGTACGGGCGCGAACTGTATGGCAAGAAGTCCTGCGCCTTCTTCATGGACCCCAACCCCATCCTGACCGAGCAGGACACCAGCCTGCAAGAGCTCTCCAACCTGCTGGTGCATGCCGAATCGCACCACCTCTCCAACGGCTTCATCATCACCGACCGCGGCCAGTATGTGGGACTGGGCACCGGCCACGACCTGCTGCGCGAAATCACGCAGATGCAGATCGACGCCGCGCGTCACGCCAATCCGCTCACACAATTGCCGGGCAACGTGCCCATCAACGATCACATCGAATACCTGCTGCAGAGCGGCGTGGAGTTCTGCATCTGCTACTGTGACCTGGACCACTTCAAGCCTTTCAACGACGTCTACGGCTACCGCAAGGGCGACGACATGATCCAGACCACCGGCCGCGTGCTGCAGCAGGCCTGCGACCCCAACCTGGACTTCATCGGTCACATCGGCGGGGACGATTTCCTGATCCTGTTCCAGAGCGAAGACTGGGAAAAACGCTGCCGCGCCATCCTCGACGGCTTCGAGGTTCAGGCGCGCGCCTTCTACTATGACGAAGACGTACAGCGCAACGGTTACTACACCGAGGACCGCCAGGGCAATCGCGTCTTCCATCCGCTGGTGTCGCTGTCGCTGGGGGCGGTCAAGATCGAGCCTTCGCAATACTCCTCGCCGCACCAGATCGCTTCAGCCGCCACCCGCGCCAAGAAGGAAGCCAAGAAAATCCAGGGCAACAGCCTGTTCATCGAGCGCCGCATCCCCACCACCTTCTCCTGGGCACTCAAGGACGCCTAGCCAGCGCCATCAAGAAAACGTTTTCGCAAACCTTGCGACGATAAAAAAACGGCTGTCTCTCGCGAGACAGCCGTCTTCATTTCCTGCACCGTCAAACTGAATCAGGCGCCCGGTACCAGCTTGGTCACGCCGCCCATGTAGGGCTGCAACACCTCGGGGATATCCACGCTGCCATCGGCCTGCTGGTAGTTTTCCAGCACCGCCACCAGGGTACGGCCTACGGCCAGGCCCGAACCGTTCAGGGTGTGCAGCAGTTCCGGCTTGCCCTGGGCATTGCGGAAGCGGGCCTGCATGCGGCGTGCCTGGAAGGCTTCGCAATTGGAGACCGAGGAGATTTCACGATAGGTGTTCTGCGCCGGCAGCCAGACTTCGATGTCATAGGTCTTGGCCGCACCAAAGCCCATGTCGCCGGTGCACAGGGTGATGACGCGATACGGCAGGCCGAGCTTCTTCAGAATCGTTTCGGCATGGCCCAGCATCTCGTCCAGGGCTTCGTAGGACTTCTCGGGATGCACGATCTGCACCATTTCCACCTTGTCGAACTGGTGCTGGCGGATCATCCCGCGCGTGTCGCGGCCGTAGGAACCGGCTTCCGAGCGGAAGCAAGGCGAGTGGGCAGTGAACTTCATCGGCAGCGCATCCCCGGCGACGATTTCATCCCGCACGAAGTTGGTCAGCGGCACTTCAGCGGTCGGGATCAGGTACAGCGCGGCATTCTCGGCCTCGCCTTCCTGGCCGCCCTTCTTGGCCGCGAACAGGTCGGCCTCGAACTTGGGCAACTGGCCGGTACCGCGCAGGCTGTCGGCGTTGACGATGTAGGGGGTGTAGCACTCGGTATAGCCATGCTCCATGGTGTGGGTGTTGAGCATGAACTGCGCCAGCGCGCGATGCAGGCGGGCGATGCCGCCCTTCAAGACGGCAAAGCGCGAACCGGTCAGCTTGGTCGCGGTATCGAAGTCCAGGCCCAGCGGTGCGCCGACGTCGACGTGATCCTTGATCTCGAAATCGAAGTTGCGGGGCGTACCGACCTTGCGCAGCTCGACGTTGCCGCTTTCGTCATTGCCGGCGGGCACCGATTCATGCGGCAGGTTGGGCAGGGCCTGCAGGAACAGGTTCATCTGCTGCTGCACTTCTTCCAGACGGGTGGCGGAGGCTTTCAACTCGTCGCCGATACCGTTGACCTCGGCCATCACGGCGGAGGCGTCCTCGCCCTTGCCCTTGAGCATGCCGATCTGCTTGGACAGCGTATTGCGCTTGCCCTGCAGTTCTTCGGTACGGGTCTGGATCTGCTTGCGCTCGGCTTCCAGCGCATTGAAGCCGGCCACGTCCAGGACGAACTTGCGGGCCGCCAGGCGGGCTGCGACGTTCTCGATGTCTTTACGGAGGAGTTGAATGTCGATCATGGGAAGAAATTACGATAGATTTGGTGCTCGAAACCGCGATTGTACCAAGTCGCGCGCCCGCTACGGGCTTCCCGTGCACCCCCGCCACAATAAAATGCGCCGGCCCCGGTAGCCGCCAGCGCCCATGCGGGTTACCATGCGGCCCATTGCAGCCCTCTTCAGCCTTCTTCAGCCTTCTTGAGACCCGATTGCCCATGTCCGTCCAGCCCGAATCCCGTCCGCCACGCGAAGTCCCTGTCCTGTTCTCCCTGCTGGGCCTGGTGGCCGCCTTTGCCCTGGGCTTGTGGGCCGGCATCCATTACATGTCCAACGAGGCCAGCCTGTTCTATGGGCTGATCGCGGGCCTGTCCTTCGGCGCCGCCTTCGCCTTCGGCCAGCAGATCAAGAACCGCTTGGTGCCGCCCAAGGTCCGCAAGACCGACTGGAAGGTGCAGGCACCGGGTGCGGCCGAGCTCTCGCCGACACGACTGGCCGCGCAGCAGGCACGCAAGATCAGCGTGGAATTCGACGACGAAGAAATCCGCACCATGGTGCGCGGCACCAGGCGCGAAGGCATAGCCTGGCGCGAAGTGGATGACGTCACGATCCGCATCAGCGAGGATGCCCTGCCGCAACCGCAATGGATCCTGGCGGGCAAGAGTGCCGAGGGCATCAAGGGGGTGCTGATCCCCAACGATGCCGATGGCCTGGAAGCGCTCATGGATGCCATGAAGACCCGCCTGCCCGGCTATGACGACGACAAGAATTACGAGACCGTGATCGCCGCCATGTCGGCCATGGAAGGCAGCTTCCACGTCTGGCACCGTCCTGCGGCCTGACGGGCTTCAAGGCACAGGCTTGGCACCCGGCGCCAGGGCCGGTTCCTGCGCCAGGCGCTGCGCCAGGAACTGCACGAAGGCGCTCAGGCGCGGTGGCAGGTGGCGCGTGGCCGGATACAGCGCCCACAGCTCGCCGCAATAGCGCGTCCTGAAACTCCACTGCGGCAGCACCTGCACCAGACTCCCCTCCTCCAGCCGTGGCCTGCCGATGAAATACGGCAGGCTGGCAATCCCCAGATGGCGCAAGGTGGCATCGAGACGCACGCCCGTGTGGTTGGCCGCATACCTCCCCCGTACCTCGACATTGACTGATTTGCCCTGGCGGCGAAAGCGCCAGCGCGCGTCTGCCGGCGACTCACCCAGGTAGATGCAGTCATGCTCCTTCAAGGCCCGGGGATGGTCCGGCATCCCGTGCCGCTGCAGGTACTGCGGCGTGGCGCACAGCAGATGATCGATGCGCATCAGGCGCCGCCCCATCAGGCCCGGCGGCGGCTGGTCGGTGATGCGGATGGCCAGGTCGACCTGGTCGTCGATGAGATCCATGTAGCGGTCTTCCAGCCTGAGCAGCACGTCCACCTTGGGATGGGCCGCCAGGAAATCCGGCATGTGCGGGTGAATCAGTGCATGCCCGACCGCCTTGGGCACACTCACCCTCACCTGCCCCTGCGGCTCGGCGTCGAAGGCACCGGACACCGACAGCACGGCCTGCGCGGCGTTGAGCATGTCGCGGCAACGGGCGTGGATCTCCTCGCCGCTTTCGCTCAGGCGCAGCTTGCGGGTGGTCCGTTGCAACAATTGCGTGCCGAGGGCTTTTTCCAGGCGGGCGATGGCGCGGCTGGTGGCCGACGGTGTTGCGCCCAGTTGGCGGGCCGCTTCCGAGAAGCTGCCGGTCTCCACTACCTTGGCGAAGATGGCCATTTCGTTGAGCAGGGCGATGCTTTTATTTGTGCTCATGGAGCAAAGATCCTTTGCAGTGTTGCTGGATTATCGCAAGTTCATCCTGTCGATACAATGCACGACACTCGCCGCAGTTTCATTGAAAGCCTCGTCATGACCGAACGTCTCTACCTCACCGACCCCGCCTTGCGCGCCGACATCCAAGTGCTGGACTGCACTGCGCAGGACGATGGCCGCTACGCCGTGCGGCTGTCGGCCACGCCCTTTCATCCGCAGGGTGGCGGACAGCCCAGTGATACCGGTCGGATCGGTGCGGTGGAAGTACTGCGCGTGAGCAGCGAAAGTGAAGGCATCGTCCACTACACCACCGCCCCCGTGGCGCCTGGCCCGGCGCTGGCCTGCGTGGATGCGCAGCCGCGCCAGTTGCACGCCCGGCTGCATTCAGCGGGCCACGTGATCGGGCAGGTACTGGCCGAACTGGGATGGAAGCCCACCAAGGCGCATCACTGGCCGGGGGAAGCGCGCGTGGTGGGCGTGGCTGCCGCCGCAGATGGCACAGCCCAGGAACTGGTGCCGGCAGAGCTGGAGCGCCGCTGCAATGACTTGCTGGCGCAGGATTTACCCTGCGTGATGGCCATGGAGAATGGCTTGCGGCAGATCGGTTTTGGCGAGCTGCCCGCCTACCCCTGCGGCGGAACGCACGTGGCGTCGCTGGGAGAGATCGGGCGAATTCGTATTGACTCCGTACGGGTCAAGAAGGGGGAAGCGTCGGTGCGTTATGACGTTACTCCCTGAGCGACTATCTGCCCTCAAAAAACACTGGTTTGATTCGCGCTCATGGCGGTGAAAAAAACCGTCTCAAAAGACGGCTACTCCCCAAGAATTGACTTACTCTTTTTGCGCATCTTCATCCCACTGCCGCAAGATCGCCAGCTTTTCGCCTATCTTGATTTCCAACCCCCTTGGAACCGGCTGGTACCAGCCCGGCTCAGCGATCCCCTCCGGCAAATAAGTCTCCCCCGCCGCATAGGCATTGGGCTCATCATGGGCATACCGGTATTCATGCCCGTAGCCCAATTCCTTCATCAACTTGGTCGGCGCATTGCGCAGATGCACCGGCACTTCCCGGCTCTTGTCCTGCTTCACGAAAGCGCGCGCAGCGTTGTAGGCGTTGTAGCCGGCATTGCTCTTGGCCGCCACCGCCAGGTAGATCACCGCCTGCCCTAGTGCCAGTTCGCCCTCGGGGCTGCCCAGGCGCTCATAGGTCAGCGCGGCATCGTTGGCGATCTGCATGGCGCGCGGGTCGGCCAGGCCGATGTCTTCCCAGGCCATGCGCACGATGCGCCGCGACAGGTAGCGCGGATCGGCGCCACCATCGAGCATACGGGTCAGCCAGTACAACGCCGCATCCGGATGTGAGCCGCGTACCGACTTGTGCAAGGCCGATATCTGATCGTAGAAATTGTCTCCACCCTTGTCGAAACGACGGCTGTTGAGCGTCAGCGCATTCTGCAGGAACTCGGCCGTCACCAGCTGCGTGCCGGTCGTGCGGGCGGCCGTCTGGGTCTGCTCCAGCAGATTGAGGAAGCGACGAGCATCGCCATCGGCGTAGCCGATGATGGTGTCGGTGGCCTGTCCGTCGAATTGCAGATCCCCCAGCGCCTTGTCCTGCGCACGCTTGAGCAACTGCTTCAGTTCCTCATCGGTGAGCGACTTGAGCACGTAGACCTGCGCCCGCGACAACAGCGCCGAATTGACCTCGAAGGAAGGATTCTCGGTGGTGGCGCCGATGAAGGTCACCAGGCCGCTTTCCGCATAGGGCAGCAAGGCATCCTGCTGCGACTTGTTGAACCGGTGAATTTCATCCACGAACAGAATCGTGTGCTTGCCCATCGCCAGATTCTGCTCGGCCTGCTCCATGGCCGCACGAATATCCTTGACCCCCGAAAACACCGCCGACAGCGCAATGAATTCACACGCAAAGGCGGTGGCGGTCAGCCGCGCCAGCGTGGTCTTGCCCACACCCGGCGGCCCCCAGAAGATCATCGAATGCGGCTTGCCGGACTGGAAGGCCAGCCGCAAGGGCTTGCCTTCGCCCAAGAGATGCGACTGCCCGATCACCTCATCAAGCGTCTTGGGGCGCAGCGCTTCAGCCAGCGGCGCAGCGGGTTCTTGCGCGAACAGGTCAGCCATGCACCGCCCCGCGCAAACTCGGAAGATCGGAGAAGAAGAACCGCAGCAGGGCGGTCAGGGAAATAAAGTTCATAGTCATCAGGATGCGGGCGCGGCGCCGGATTGCAAGGCGCATTCACCAAAGGCCGTAGTCTAACGCAGCAGGCCGCTACAGGGGCGATGGCGCAGTCATGCCCGCGCCTGCAACCATCCGGCCCAGCGGGTAGAATGCAGCCTGCGCTTTTTTCTTCATATCGCCCTTTTTCCTGCCTCTCCCTGCGTCTCCATGCCCTTCGTCGTCACCGATTCCTGTATCCAGTGCAAGTACACCGATTGCGTCAGCGTCTGCCCCATGGATTGCTTCCTGGAAGGCCCCAATTTCCTGGTCATCGACCCGGACGGCTGCATCGACTGCTCCATGTGCGTGCCGGAATGCCCGGTCGGTGCCATCTACAACGCCACCGACCTGCCCGCCGCCCTCTCCCACTTTGAGGACCTCAACGCCCGTCTGGCCAAGCTGCCCGGCTGGAAGCCCATCACCCAGGCCAAAGCGCCCCTGCCCGACCACGAGCAATGGAAGGACCTGCCCGACAAGCTGCCCCAGCTGAAGATGCCCGACCTCTGAAGCACCAGCAAAACAGCCCCGCAAGCGCAAGCCTGCGGGGCTGTTTCGCTACGGGCGGACAAGCTCAGTTGTTGAATACGTCCGCACCCTTGGGAATGGTGAAGCTGAAACTGTTGCTCTTGAGCGGCGGATTCTTCTCGAAGCTGTCGAAGCTCAACAAAGAAACCTGGCCGAAGGAATCATGCAGCTCCATCGCCACCGGGGTGCCGTTCTTCAAGCCAATGCCGATGGTGTCGAAGGTCGTGTCCTTGCTCTTGGGGATGGCTTGCAGCCATTCCAGGCCATCCTTGGTGCCGGCTTCCTTCAGTGTGAAGTTTTTTTCCAGATCATTGCTGCCGAAGAGGATGGCGGCCGGCGAAGAGCCCAGCGCATTGCCCAGTTTCTTGGTGGTGACCTGGTTGAGGTCCTTGTCGTAGATGAAGAGTTTTTCCCCATCGGCCTGGATCACCTGTTCATACGGCTTCTGGTAGGTCCAGATGAACTTGCCGGGACGCGAAAACACGAAGCTGCCGCTGGACGTGTTGACCACCTTGGACGTGCCATTCTCCACCCGCACCATGCGCTGGGTGAACGCACCCTTGGCCGACTGCGTGCTGCTGACGAATTGCTTGAACTGGTCCAGCGCGGCAGCCGAGGCACGGTTTGGTGTCAGCGCGGTGATGGCGATGGCCCCGGCCACGGCCAGCGCGGAAAGACCGGCCGCCATCATCAGGCGGCGCAGGTTGAAGGTACGGGCTTGCGCAGGGCGCGAGCGGAAAGCGTTTCTGGAATTGTCCATGTTGTTTGATTCCTTCTTGACTAGGCGCCACCGGCAAGGTGGCGGCCGGCGCGATGGTGGCCGGCCTTCAGGGCAGCTTGATGTGGAGGGAAGACCGCTTATTCAGCCGCATCGCCAGCACCCGCCGGCACCAGGATTTCACGGTTGCCATTGGACTGCATGGTGGAGACCAGACCGCTTTGCTCCATCTGCTCCAGCAAGCGCGCCGCACGGTTGTAGCCGATGCGCAGGTGACGCTGCACCAGCGAGATCGAGGCCCGGCGATGTTTCAGGACCACGGCCACGGCCTGGTCGTACATCTCGTCGCCTTCTCCACCGCCTCCGGCGCCAGCTGCGGCACCGCCGCCAGCACCGCCGTCAGCGTCCTCCAGCACGCCTCCCTCTAGGATGCCCTCGATGTAATTCGGTTCCCCCTGGGATTTCAAGTGCTCCACCACGCGGTGCACTTCATCATCCGACACGAAGGCGCCGTGCACTCGCACCGGCAAGGCCGTACCCGGCGGGTTGTAGAGCATGTCGCCCATGCCCAGCAGGGTTTCAGCGCCCATCTGGTCGAGAATGGTGCGGGAGTCGATCTTGGAAGAGACCTGGAAGGCAATGCGCGTCGGCACGTTGGCCTTGATCAGGCCGGTAATGACGTCCACCGACGGACGCTGCGTGGCCAAAATCAGGTGGATGCCAGCCGCGCGCGCCTTCTGGGCGATGCGGGCGATCAGTTCTTCCACCTTCTTGCCCACCACCATCATCAGGTCGGCCAGTTCATCGATGATGATGACGATGGTTTCCAGCTGCTCCAGTGGTTCGGGGGCATCGGGCGTGAGGCTGAAGGGGTTCGGGATCTTCTCGCCGCGCTTCTCGGCATCGATGATCTTCTGGTTGTAACCAGCCAGGTTGCGCACGCCCAGCTTGGACATCTTCTTGTAGCGGCGCTCCATCTCTTCCACCGCCCAGTTCAGCGCGTGGCCGGCCTGGCGCATGTCGGTCACCACCGGCGCCAGCAGGTGCGGAATGCCCTCGTAGATCGACAGTTCCAGCATCTTGGGATCGATCAGGATCAGGCGCACCTGGCGCGGTGAAGATTTGTACAGCAGCGAGAGGATGGTGGCATTGATGCCCACCGACTTGCCCGAGCCGGTGGTGCCGGCCACCAGCAAGTGCGGCATCTTGGCCAGGTCGGCCACCACCGGATTGCCGGCGATGTCCTTGCCCAGCGCCACGGTCAGGCTGGAATGGCTGTCGTTGTAGACCTTGGAGCCCAGGATCTCCGTCAGGCGCACGATCTGGCGCTTGGGATTGGGCAATTCCAGACCCATGAAATTCTTGCCCTGGATGACTTCCACTACGCGAATCGAGGTCAGCGACAGCGAACGCGCCAGGTCACGCGCCAGGTTGACGATCTGGCTGCCCTTCACACCGGTGGCCGGTTCGATCTCGTAGCGGGTGATCACCGGGCCGGGATAAGCCGCCACCACCTTGACCTCGACGCCGAAGTCGGCCAGCTTCTTCTCGATCAGGCGGCTGGTGAATTCCAGCGTTTCCACCGAGACCGTCTGCTGCGCAGGCGGGGCCTCATCGAGCAGCGACAGTGGCGGCAGTTCGCTGTTCAAGTCATCGAAGAGGCTGGTCTGCTTTTCCTTCTGGACGCGGTCGGACTTCTGCACCTCCACGATCTGCGGTTCGATGCGGATCGGCGGGGCTTCCACGATCTTGGCGCGCTCCTGCACCACGGTTTCCTCGCGCTTGACGGCGGCTTCCTGGCCGGCACGGCGGTCGGCGCGGGCGGCGAAGAAGTCGCGCACCCAGAACAGGCCATCCTCGATCATGCCACCGATGCGTTCCACCGCCGCCAGCCAGGACACCTGGAACAGCAGCGAGAAGCCCAGCCCGAACAGCAGCAACAGCAGCAGCGTGGCGCCGGTGAAACCGAAAGTGGGCTGCATGGCCGAACCGATCATCTCGCCCAGCACGCCACCGGAGGAATGCGGCAACTTGGGGGCGAAACGCTGCATGCGGGTGAACTCGATCCCCATGCTGCCGGTGAGCATGAAGACAAAGCCGACGGCGCGGATGAGCGGTTCCTGTCGATGTTCCGGCTCCACCGGCTGGGACACCAGGAAGCGGTTGGACAGGCGCCGATAACCGGTCCACACCGAGCGCGCCAACAGCACGCACCACCACCAGGCCGACAGCCCGAAAATGTACAGCATCAGATCGGCCATCCAGGCACCGACCCGGCCGCCCCAGTTGCCCACGCGGGGCACCGAGCTGGCCACCGACCAGCCGGGGTCGGTCTTGGCATAGCTCAGCAGGATCAGCACCAGATAGGCCAGCAGGGCCGCCAGCGCCAGCCAGCGCGCTTCCGATAACAGCCTGACCAGGCGGCTGGGCATCGGGGGCGCCGGCGTCTTGGTGGTGCGGATGTGGGCTTGACTCGTCTTGGACATAACTTCCGTACAAAAAAAACACGCCGTCATTGTAACGGCATTGAATTGGCGCTTCGCGGTTTTGCGCAGGCCAGCGGGAAACCCGCTGCACTGACCGTCACTGGCCGCTATCGTTCTGGCTGTGCTGTCTTTTTGTTCATATTCTGGACAGTAGCCCTGCCACTGCCCCCGCAGCCGCCGACTATTGCCGACATAGCGTAATTCCATGAGCCCCGCAGAGGGCATGGACTATAATCTTACCCGTTTTGCAGCGCGGCAAACCGCAAACTTGTGCGCTGGCAAGCACCCGCTTGTGCCGGACGGCCTGGCTGATGTGCCGGGCCGTCCGGAATTGAAATCTCCGGGAGTCGCCTCATTTGCAGAAGCGATCCCACAACATTTGATGAGTAGCTTATGAGCACGCCCAAACATGCCAAGGTCCTGATTCTCGGCTCCGGCCCCGCCGGCTATAGCGCCGCCGTCTATGCCGCGCGCGCCAACCTGAACCCGGTGCTCATCACCGGGGTGGAACAAGGTGGCCAGCTGATGACCACCACCGACGTCGAAAACTGGCCGGGCGACCCGCTGGGCGTGCAAGGACCGGAACTGATGCAGCGCCTGCTGCAGCACGCCGAACGCTTCAAGACCGAAATCATCTTCGATCACATCCACACCACCAAGCTCTCCGAACGCCCCTTCCGCCTCATCGGCGACAGCGGCGAATACACGGCCGATGCCCTGATCATCGCCACCGGCGCCTCGGCCCAGTACCTCGGCCTGCCCTCGGAACAAGCCTTCATGGGCCGCGGCGTATCGGCCTGCGCCACCTGTGACGGTTTCTTCTACCGTGGCCGCGAAGTGGCCGTGGTCGGCGGCGGCAACACTGCCGTGGAAGAAGCGCTGTATCTCTCCAACATCGCCAGCAAGGTCACCATCGTGCACCGCCGCGACAAGTTCCGTGCCGAGCCCATCCTGATCGACCGCCTGCTGCACAAGGTCAGCGAAGGCAAGATTGCCATTCAGTGGCACGCCACCCTGGATGAGGTGGTCGGCGACGACAGCGGCGTGACCGGCATCAAGATCAAGTCGACCCAGGACGGCGCCATCACCGAAATCCCGGTGCACGGCCTGTTCATCGCCATCGGCCACAAGCCCAACACCAGCATCTTCGAAGGCCAGCTGGAGATGCACAACGGCTACCTGAAGACCCGCACCGGCACCGAAGGCTTCGCCACCGCCACCAGCATCGACGGTGTCTTTGCCGCCGGTGACGTGCAGGACCACGTCTACCGCCAGGCCATCACCAGCGCCGGCACGGGCTGCATGGCAGCACTGGATGCACAGCGCTATCTGGAAGGCCTCGAATAAGGTAAATCAATGTAAAATGCTGCGCTGCGAGAACTCGCAACGCGACAGGCACTCAAAAGGCCGGTGACGAGTTGTCGTCCCGGCTTTTTTGTTTCACTCGAGCAATCAAACACAAGAATCATCAAGACCGAGGAAAGCATCGTGCCCTATCACTCATCTCCCTCCCGTTCCGGGCGCAGCTCGCCGGCATTGAAGGCGGTATTGGTCACGCTGGGCCTGGGTGCCGTGCTGGTCGCCTGCAGCGCTTCGCGCGACACCCCGGTGGCCGATGCCACGGCCGGCCAATGCGATGCCTCCCGCGCCGATCACCTGATCGGCGAGAACTACAGCGGCTACGTCGAACGCCAGGCGCTGGCCGAATCGGGTGCCGCCGAGATCCGCGTGCTCAAACCGGACGATGCCGCCACCCTGGATTTCAACCCGCGCCGCCTGAATCTGCAGGTCGATCCGGGCATGGTGATCATCAAGGTCGCCTGCGGCTGAAGAGCGCGTCCGCTTCTGCTAAAGTAGCCACTCGGGGAACAATACGCTACAGGGTTAGGTGGCTGTCATGGCGACAATGAAAGATTTCTCGGCGCTCCAGGGATTGCGCCGCGATCTGCAGGAACAGGAAAAAGCGCGCGCACTGGCCCTGGCCGAGCGCCAGCGCCAGGAAGCGGCAGCCCGCGAGGAAGCCAACATCTTCCGCAACAGCATCGGGCAGGTGGCGCCCTTGCGCCCCAAGGTGGTCGACAAGGCCCTGTGTCTTCCGGAACCTCCCCTCCCCATTCCCCGCCAGCATTTGGCCGATGAACAGGCCGCACTGCTGGAGTCGCTGTCGGATGAGTTCACCATCGAGACCCTGATGGACAGCGACGAAAATCTCAGTTTCGCCCGCCCCGGTGTGGGCATGGATGTATTGAGCAAGCTGCGTCGTGGCAACTGGGTGATCCAGGCCCAGTTGGACCTGCACGGCTACCGCCGCGACCAGGCGCGCGAGGCCCTGGGTGAATTCCTGCGCCAATCGCGCCGCCGCGGCCTGCGCTGCGTGCGGGTGATCCACGGCAAGGGGCTCGGTTCGGTGAACAAGGAACCCGTACTCAAGCACAAGGTACGCAACTGGCTGGCGCAGAAGGATGAAGTGATGGCCTTTTGCCAGGCGCGCGCGGCCGATGGCGGCGCGGGAGCACTGGTGGTGCTGCTGCGCTCCAGCGAGCGGGCCTGACTACCGCGCCTGCGGCATCAGCCCGCAGACAAATGGTCCAGCATGGCCACGATGGCCTCGAAATGCGGCCGTGCGGCGGCGTCAGGGCTCAGACAAGCCTGGCGCACACCGGCCAGCGCGGCTCGCTGCTTCTGGCCCGCTTCATCTTCCTGCTGGCCATGCGCCAGCAACTCTTCCAGCAGACAGCCATAGGCCCGCACTTCCATGGCCTGCACACCCCAGGCATGGGGCTGTTCGACATCGTAGAACCAGGCCGCACCGAAATCGCCGAGCAGGGCTTCACCCTCCCGATGCAGGATGTTGTGACCGTAGAGGTCGCCATGCACGATGCCCTGCGCATGCAGGTGAGCTGCTGCCGAGGCGATATCGCGTGCAATGACGAGCACCTGGCTCCAGGTCAGCATGAAGCCTTGCGCATAGACATCGCGCGTACAGGATTGCAGGTCAGGCGGGCCGGCCAATACCTTGAAATCGCGATCAATCAGCGGCATGACCAGTCCCTGCACCGCTTGCGGATGACCTTGCAATCGCCCCAGCACGGGAATCAGCCCGCGATGGCGGCCGGCCATGATGCAGGCCGCCATCTCGCGCTCGGGCAGGCCGTCGCTGGTGACGGCACCCTTGAAGAGCTTCAGCGCCACCGGCTGCGTCTTGTTGGCGTCCTTCCAGCGGGCGGCGTAGATCACGCCGGAAGCACCCTCGCCCAGCTTGTCGGCCAGTTGCAGATCCTGCCAGTGGATTGCCGCCACCTGAGCATGGCGGTCTGCCGCTTCTTCCACCGCCGCGCACCAGGCATTGCCGGCCATGGCCAGCCAGCTCAGACGCGGCAGGGTCAGCAGCCAGTGTGGAAACGCCTCCAGCGTATTGGCCGACAGGCGCAACAGTTCCAGATGGCGGCAGGCCGCCAGTTCCGATGGCAAGGTGAGCAGGCGGTTCCCGGCCAGCATCAGCTTTTGCAGGCGACTGCATTGCCCGATGCTGGCGGGCAGCCGGGTGATGCGATTGTCGGTCAGCACCAGCCAGCGCAGCGAAGGCGGCAGCGATTCGGCGGGGACGTGTTCGATGCGGTTGGCCTTGAACCCGATCATTTCCAGCGCAGGACAGCGCCCCAGCACGGTTGGCAATACGGTAAAGGCATTGTCGGAACAGAACACGATGCGCAAGCGACGCAAGCGCGGCAGGTCGTCGGGCAAGGCAGCCAGCGCGTTGCCGCTCAGGTCCAGAATCTCCAGGGTTTCAGCCAGTGTGAAGATTTCTGGCGGGAATTCGCGCAGGCCGCACGACAGAGACAGGCGGGTAATGCCTTTCAGGGCGCCGCTGCGCAATTGTTCCAGGGTGTGCATGCAGAGAGGTGAAGAAAAACGTCAGAAAGCGCGGAGTTTACCAGTGCCCGCCCGCCCCTTCAGAACAGATCCAGCTGGGCATCGCCTGGTGATCTGCCGGACCTCGCCTGCGGTCGCCGAAAACGGCTGGCATCCAGCGTGGCAAAGGCCCGGTTGCGGTGATCGATGCCGAGCCGCCGGCTGGCCTTCTCGAAACGCTGGTGCAGCAGGTCGGCCCAGACGCCGGTGCCACGCATGCGGGTGGCGAAGTCGGCGTCGTAATCCTTGCCGCTGCGCATGTCCTGGATGCGGTTCATCACCCGCGCCGCCCGGTCGGGGAAATGCGCCTGCAGCCACTGCCGAAACAGCGGGCTGACTTCCCACGGCAGGCGCAGCACGATGTAGCCCGCTTGCCGCGCACCGGCGTCGACGGCGGCTTCCATCACGCGCTCCAGGTCTGGTTCGGTCACGAAGGGAATCACCGGGGCAATCGATACGCTGACCGGAATACCCGCCTCGGCCAGGGTACGAATCACCCGCAGCCGCCGCGCCGGGCTGGCCGCGCGCGGCTCCAGCGTGCGTGCAATGGCGGCATCGAGCGTGGTGATGGTGACCGCGACGATGGCCTGCCCCTTGGCGGCCATGGGCGCCAGCAGGTCGATGTCGCGCTCGATCAGGGAGGACTTGGTAATCATCGCCACCGGGTTCTCGCAATCGTGCAGGATCTGCAGGATGCGCCGGGTCAGTTGGTGCTCGCGCTCGATGGGCTGGTAGGCATCGGTATTGATGCCCACCGTGATGGTGTCGGGTTCATAGGACGGCTTTGCCAGTTCGCGCAGCAGCAGGTCGGGCGCATTGCGCTTGGCGACCAGCCGGCTTTCGAAATCCAGACCGGGCGAGAGGCCCAGATAGCTGTGCGAGGGCCGTGCAAAGCAGTAGATGCAGCCATGCTCACAACCCCGGTAGGGATTGAGCGAGAGCGAGAACGGCAGGTCCGGCGAGCTGTTGCGGCTGATGATGGAGCGCGCGTCTTCCTCGGTGACGATGGTCTTCAGGCGCGGCGGCTCGTCATCCTCCATCACCTCGGCTGCAAGCGGCTCGACGGCGGCAAAACTGACCGCCTGCCAGCCATCATCGAACTCTTCCCGTGCCACCGATTCGTAGCGCCCGCGCAGATTGGTGACGGCTCCCCGACCCTTGCGCGCGACCTGGTTGCGATGGACGAAGGTTTCCGGCGTGAGGGTGGCGTCATCCTCGCCAGAAGGCGCAGGCTGGTCAGGAAAAGGCCGGGCAATGCCCTGCGGGAATTTGGGGAAGGAAGCCAAGGCAAGCTCAAAGATACTGTATATATGAACAGTATTTTGCCTTCACTTGGGGCGCACTGCAAATGCTGTTTCAATTTGTCCGGGTGCCGCATTAATCGGTTATGCTTGTTCACCCTCAGCTTCCCATCAGCGAAGAAAGCGACCACAAAGGGGGAACAAGGACCACCCGAGGTCCCAAGGAGACAAGGATGCAATACCAGGCAAACCGGCGCGCTGCCGGTGCATTGCTGGGCGCCTCGCCCCTGGTGCAGTCCGGCGCCGATGCGCTGCTGGATCTGCAGGCTATCGAACGCTCGCACCAGCGCAGCTCGTCCTACGGCATCACGCGCGGCCAGCGCCCCGATCTGGACGCGCTCTCGCGCGCCGACCTGGCACAGACGCTGGAAGCCAACCAGGCCCTCTCCGGCCACGCCCGCCCGGTCATGGAAACCCTCTACGACCAGATCCGCAATACCCACAGCATGGTGATCCTGTCGGACGCTGAAGGTACCATCCTGCACACCCTGGGCGACAGCGATTTCCTGGCCAAGGCCGACCGCGTGGCGCTGGGTCCGGGTGGATGCTGGTCGGAACAATTGCGTGGCACCAATGCCATCGGTACGGCCCTGTTCGAGCAGAAGCCGACCACCGTACATGCCCAGCAGCACTATCTGGATGCCAACCGTTTCCTGACCTGTTCAGCCGCCCCCATCTTCGACCATCGCGGCCAGGTGCTGGGGGTGCTGGACGTCTCCGGCGAATGCGGCAGCTTCCACAAGCACACCATGGCGCTGGTACGCATGTCGGCGCAGATGATAGAAAACCACCTGCTGGCCGGCAGCTTCCCCGATTGCATCACCCTGCACTTCCACAGCCGTGCCGAATTCGTCGGCACGCTGGTCGAAGGCATCGTCAGCTTCACCCCGGGCGGACGCTTCCTGGCGGCCAACCGCAGTGCGCAGTTCCAGTTGGGGCTGACGCTGGCGGCGCTGCAATCGCATACCTTCGCATCGCTCTTCGGGGTACCGCTGTCGCTGCTGTTCGAGCACCATCGCAAGGCCGCCCCGGGCTTGCTGGAGCTGTGCCTGCACAACGGCATCCGCATCCATGGACGGGCCGAACTGCGGCTGCGCGACCAGCATTTTCAGAATGCGCGCGAAGCCATCATCGATACGCCGCACACGATCCCCGCCGACCGCCCGGCGCCCGTTGCACGGCCTCATGCAGGCCCGCCGCGTCCCGGCCTGCAGGCACTCGATACCGGCGACGCCCGCATGAGCGCCCTCATCGCCAAGTTGCGCAAGGTCATCGACCGCGATATTCCCATCCTCATCACCGGCGAGACCGGTACCGGCAAGGAATGGCTGGCCCAGGCCATCCACCGCGAGAGCGCGCGCTTGCGGGCCACGCAAACCCGGACAGGCGCAGCGCCTTTCGTGGCCGTGAATTGCTCGGCCATTCCGGAGAATCTGATCGAGGCCGAACTGTTCGGCTATGAAGACGGCGCCTTCACCGGTGCGCGTCGCAAGGGAGCGCTGGGCAAGATCGCCCAGGCCCAGGGCGGCACCCTCTTCCTCGATGAGATCGGCGACATGCCGCTGGCCCTGCAAGGCCGCCTGCTGCGGGTCTTGCAGGAACGCGCGGTGACGCCCCTGGGCAGCCAGCGCGTCATCCCGGTGGACTTCGCGCTGGTGTGCGCCACCAACCAGCCACTGCGCGAGATGGCCGCGCGTCATGCCTTCCGCGAAGACCTGTACTACCGTATCAACGGCCTGCAGGTGAAGCTGCCAGCTCTGCGCGAACGCAGCGACCTGGTCGGCCTGATCGAGCGCATTCTGGAGCAGGAAGGCGGCGCCGACGCGCCGCGCTTCGATACCCAGGCCCTGGCCCTGCTGCAGGCCAGCCGCTGGCCGGGCAATCTGCGGCAGCTCTCCAACCTGATCCGCACCGCCCTGGCCATGGCCGAGGGCCAGGCCTGGATAGGGGTGGAACACCTGCCAGATGACTTTCTGGAAGAGGCGGCGCCCGTGCAGGCGGCTTGCGAGATGCCGGTACACATGGCATATGAAGAAAAACGCGAAAAATCGCTCTCCATGCACGACAGCGAATGGGCTGCCATCGAGCGCGCCCTGCGCACCCATGACGGCAACGTCAGCGCCGCTGCCAAGGCGCTGGGCGTGTCGCGCAATACGCTCTACCGGCGCTTCAAGTCACGCGGGCACTGAGCGGCGCCAGCGGCGCCAGCGCCTCGTACTCCTCATCGGTAAACAGCCGCGAGCGCGTCAGGAAGCGCTTGCCGCTGCCGTTCTCCAGCGAGAACATGCCGCCGTTGCCATTGACCACGTCAATGATCAGTTGCGTATGCTTCCAGTATTCGAACTGGTCGGCGCCGATGTAGAACGGCACGCCATCGATCTCTCCCAGATGCACATCGGTATCGCCCAGCGTGAAGTCGCCGGCGGGATAGCACATCGGCGCGCTGCCATCGCAGCAACCGCCGGACTGGAAGAAGATCAATTCACCATGCCGCCTCTTCAACTGACGCAGCAAGTCCACCGTGGCCTCGGTGGCCGTTACCCTGGGCAATGCCTTCATCGCCATTCTCCTGTCGGATCTACCATAAAAGCGGCGCCGGCCGCGGGGAGGCGGACCGGCGCCGAAGCTGCCTTGCTGCAAGGAGTCAAACGAAGATCACGCGATCAGAAGAAGCCCAGCGCCTTGGGGCTGTAGCTGACCAGCAGGTTCTTGGTCTGCTGGTAGTGGTCCAGCATCATCTTGTGGTTTTCACGGCCGATGCCGGATTGCTTGTAGCCACCGAAGGCCGCATGCGCCGGATACAGGTGATAGCAATTGGTCCATACGCGACCAGCCTGGATCTCGCGACCCATGCGGAAGGCACGCGTGCCATCGCGGGTCCACAGACCCGCGCCCAGGCCGTACAGGGTGTCATTGGCGATGGACAGGGCTTCTTCCTCATCCTTGAAGGTGGTCACCGAGACGACGGGGCCGAAGATTTCTTCCTGGAAGATGCGCATCTTGTTGTTGCCCTGGAACACCGTCGGCTTGACGTAATAGCCCGAGGCCAGGTCGCCACCCAGTTCTTCACGTCCGCCGCCGGCCAGCACCTTGGCGCCTTCCTGCTTGCCGATGTCGATGTAGGAGAGGATCTTTTCCAGCTGCTCCTGCGAGGCTTGCGCGCCGATCATGGTGCTCTTGTCCAGCGGGTTGCCCTGCTTGATGGCGGCCACGCGCTTCAAGGCACGTTCGATGAAGCGCTCGTAGATCGATTCCTGCACCAGCACGCGCGAGGGGCAGGTGCAGACTTCGCCCTGGTTCAGCGCGAACATGGCGAAGCCTTCCAGGGCCTTGTCGAAGAATTCGTCATCCTTGTCCAGCACGTCGGCAAAGAAGATGTTGGGCGACTTGCCGCCCAGCTCCAGGGTCACCGGGATCAGGTTCTGCGAGGCGTACTGCATGATCAGGCGGCCGGTGGTGGTCTCGCCGGTGAAGGCGATCTTGGCGATACGCTTGTTGGAGGCCAGCGGCTTGCCCGCTTCCACACCGAAGCCCTGCACGATGTTGACCACGCCGGGCGGGATCAGGTCAGCGATCAGTTCGATCAGGACCATGATGGAAGCCGGGGTCTGCTCGGCCGGCTTCAAGACCACGCAGTTACCGGCGGCCAGCGCCGGGGCCAGCTTCCACACCGCCATCAGGATGGGGAAGTTCCAGGGGATGATCTGGCCGACCACGCCCAGCGGCTCATGGAAGTGGTAGGCATAGGTGTCGTTGTCGATGGGGCAGATGCTGCCTTCCTGGGTGCGCACGGCGGCGGCGAAATAACGGAAGTGGTCGATGGCCAGCGGGATGTCGGCGGCCATGGTTTCGCGGATGGGCTTGCCGTTGTCCAGGGTTTCGGCGGTGGCCAGCAGCTCCAGGTTGGCTTCCATGCGGTCGGCGATCTTGAGCAGCATGTTGGCGCGCTCGGTGGGGGACGTCTTGCCCCAGCTCTTCTTGGCCGCGTGGGCGGCGTCCAGCGCCAGCTCCACGTCTTCGGCGCTGGAGCGGGCCACTTCACAGAAGGCGCGTCCGATCACCGGGCTGATGTTCTCGAAGTATTCGCCCTTGACCGGGGGCACGAATTTGCCACCGATGAAGTTGTCGTAACGTTGCTTGAAGGGATCGCGTACGCCGAGTTTGCTGATGTCTGCCAGGTTCATGTCGTCTCCGTTCGGGTTATGGTTGAAATCCCGCCGCGATCATGGCCGCGGCGGAGGTTCATCCCTCTGGATGGCAAATCGCATGCCAGCCTGCAAACCCGCTCTGGACGGGCCTTGCGCGCCAGCATCATTGTCACGCTGTGTCAATCTGGCGCAGCCCGGGACAGCGCAGAGGGACAGCCTGACACACTCTTTTTCTTGCACTGCGGACGTAAAAAAACCGGCCAGCGGCCGGTCTCTCGTGATGCTTGCGCTGTCCTGAATCAGACGGCATCCGGGCCGGTTTCGCCGGTACGGATACGGATCACCTGTTCCACTTCCTGCACGAAGATCTTGCCGTCGCCGATCTTGCCGGTGCGGGCGGCCTTGATGATGGCGTCCACGGCCTGCTCGACCACCTTGTCGTCCACCACGACCTCGATCTTGACCTTGGGCAGGAAATCGACCACGTATTCGGCACCGCGATAGAGTTCGGTGTGGCCCTTCTGGCGTCCGAAGCCTTTCACTTCGGTGACCGTCAGGCCCGTGACGCCGACTTCGGCGAGGGATTCACGCACCTCGTCCAGCTTGAACGGTTTGATGATGGCGGTCACTTGTTTCATGGCAATTCCTCTCTTGGTATGTCGTAAAGAAACGATCTCAACGATCTATTGAATAGCGGATACAGCATTTATTATTATTTTACTGGCAAGACCATGGCGTCCTGCCCACTTGCACATTGTCAATCAGGCGTGCCCAGCTTTCAACCTTCTTGCACAAGCCGGGCCATAAAAAGCCGGATTCAGTCCTCCAGATCGGGAATACGTTCCAGATCCCGGAGCCAGACGGTGGCCTCGCCATCGCTGGGTGCGCGCCAATCCCCACGCGGCGAGAGCGAGCCGCCCGAGCCGACCTTGGGCGCATTGGGCACGCAGGAGCGCTTGAACTGGCTGGTCTTGAAGAAGCGATAGACGAAGATACCCAGGTTTTTCTTGATCTGCGGCAAGCTGTACTGGTTGCGCGCACCATGCAGCCCATCCGGCCAATGGCCGATGCTGCGGTCTTGCCAGGCGCTGTGCGCCAGGAAAGCCACCTTGGCCGGCGTGAAGCCATAGCGCAGGATGTAATAGAGATTGAAGTCCTGCAACTCGTAGGGACCGATGAAATCCTGCGTGCGCTGGCCCGGCTCGCCGTCCGAGGCGCCCGGCACCAGTTCCGGGCTGATTTCGGTTTCGAGGATGTGGATCAGCACTTCCGGCTGCTTCAGTTCCAGCGAACCCGATTCGGCCACCCAGCGCACCAGGTGCGTGATCAAGGTCTTGGGCACGCTGGCGTTGACGTTGTAGTGCGACATGTGGTCGCCCACGCCATAGGTACACCAGCCCAGCGCCAGTTCGGACAGGTCGCCGGTGCCGATGACGATGGCACCGTGATGATTGGCCAGGCGGAACAGGTGATTGGTGCGCTCGCCCGCCTGCACGTTTTCGAAGGTGATGTCATAGACCGGCTCACCGCGTGAATACGGATGAGCCAGGTCCTTCAACATCTGTTCGCAGCTGGGGCGGATATCGATCTCCTGCGCCGAGCAGCCGACCTGCGCCATCAGCTGATGCGCCTGCACCAGCGTGCGGCTGCTGGTGGCAAAGCCGGGCATGGTATAGGCCAGGATGTTGGAACGCGGCAGGCCCAGCTTGTCCATGGCCTTGGCGCAGACCAGCAGCGCATGGGTCGAATCGAGACCACCGGACACACCGATGACGACCTTCTTGATGTTCGAAGAAGACAGGCGCTGCACCAGTGCCTGCACCTGGATGTTGTAGACCTCGCGGCAGCGCAGTTCGCGCTGTTCGGCATTGGCCGGCACATAGGGGAAGCGCGCCACCCGGCGTTGCAGCGGCAAGGGCTGCTCCTGCGGGATCTGCACATCGAAGCGCACGACCTCGAATCGGCGTACTTCTTCTGCATGACGGCGTACCGACTGGCCGAAGGTGGTCTGGTGAAAGCGCTCACGCGAGAGGCGTTCCAGGTCGATGTCGGCATAGATCACGTGACCGCCTTCGGCAAAGCGCTCGGACTCGGCCAGCAGTTCACCGTTCTCGCAGATGAGCGCCTGACCATCCCAGGCCAGGTCGGTGGTGGATTCGCCATTGCCGGCCGAGGAATAGAGATAGGCCGCCAGACAGCGCGCCGATTGCTGCGACACCAGCTGATGCCGATAGCCCGACTTGCCGACCACGATGTTGGAGGCCGACAGGTTCACCAGCACGGTAGCCCCGGCCAGTGCGGCAAAGGAGGACGGCGGGATCGGCACCCAGACGTCTTCGCAGATCTCGATATGGAAGCGGAAGTCGGGGATGTTGCCGATCTCGAACAGCAGATGGCTGCCGAAGTCCACGTCCTGCCCCAAGAGGCGGGTACGGCGGGTGACGGCGCAATCGGCGCTGCTGAACTGGCGCGCTTCGTAGAATTCGCTGTAGTTGGGCAGGTAGCTCTTGGGCACCACGCCCAGGATGCGGCCGTTGTGGACCACCACGGCACAGTTGTAGAGCTGGTGATCGACCTTCAGCGGCATGCCCACGATGAGAGCGGCGGAGATGCGCATGGACGCTTCCAGCACCGATTGCAGGGCCTGCAGGGAGGCTTCCAGCAAGGCGCGCTGCTGGAACAGATCTTCGCAGCTGTAGGCCGACAGGCCCAGTTCGGGGAAGGACACCAGGGCCGCACCACGGGCGGCGGCCTGTTCGGCCAGGGCGATGGTAGCTTGCGCGTTGAAGCCGGGATCGGCCACCTTGCAGTCCGGCACTGCCACGGCGACGCGGGCGAAACCGTGGTTGTAGAGATTGAAGAAGGGGCTTTGCATAGCGTGTGTTGGACTCCGTGCACTTCGCCAGGGCGGCGACGCGTTCTGTTCATTTTGCGTAGAATGCCTGTTCGAGCGGGCCGTGGGCCGCGCCATCTTTCGCAGGTCACTTGCAGTCCATGGATTATCGCACGCGAATCGTTTCTTCTCTGGCCGAGATCGGCCCGTCCCGCTGGGATGCGCTGGTGACAGCCCAGGCCGAGGGCAATCCCTTCCTCTCCTACGCCTTCCTGCATGCGCTGCACGAGAGCGGCAGCGCCAGTCCGGAATCCGGCTGGGAGCCACATTATCTGACGCTGTGGCAGGCCGATGGCGAGCAGGAGCAACTGGTGGCCGCCCTGCCCCTGTATCGCAAGTTTCACTCGTATGGCGAATACGTCTTCGACTGGGCCTGGGCCGAGGCTTACCAGCGGCATGGCGTGGACTACTACCCCAAGCTGCTCTCGGCCATCCCCTTCACGCCGGTACGCGGCGCGCGCCTGCTGGCCATCGACGAGACTGCCCGCGCGGCGCTGGTGAACGCATTACGGGCGCTGCAGGAGCGAAGTGAAGTTTCCTCCACGCATATCCTGTATCCCCCGCCGGAACAGGCGCAGCTGCTGGCGGACGACGGGTTCCTGCTGCGCAGCGGGGTGCAGTTCCACTGGCACAATGAAGGGTATGGCAATTTTGCGCAATTCGTCGATACGCTGGACCGCAAGAAGCGCAAGAACATCCTGGCCGAGCGCCGCAAGGTAGCCGAGCAAGGGGTGCGCTTCGTCTGGCTGCGCGGGGCCGAGATCACCGAGGCGCACTGGCGCTTCTTCAATCGCTGCTATCGGCACACCTATGCAGCGCACTACTCCACGCCTTACCTGAACCTGGATTTCTTCCGCCGTATCGGTGAGACCATGCCGCAGCATTTGCTGCTGACGGTGGCACTGCGGGACGATGAGCCAATCGCCTCTTCGCTGACGGTGCATGACGCCGATACGCTCTATGGTCGCTACTGGGGCGCGCTGGAACACGTGCCCTGCCTGCATTTCGAGACCGCGTATTACCAGCCGCTGGAATTCTGCATCGCCGAGAAGATCACCTGGTTCGAAGGCGGCGCCCAGGGTGAGCACAAGATGGCGCGCGGTTTCCTGCCGCAGAAAACCTGGTCGGCGCACTGGCTGGCGCATCCGGGGTTCTACGATGCGGTGGAGCACTTCCTGTCGCGGGAAAGCAATGGTATCGAAGGCTACATTTCCGAGCTGAACGAACATGATCCCTTCCGGGGTACGCCGCGCTGATTCGTCCTTCTCCCTCTGACATGAAAAAACCGGCCCGCGCATCACACGGACCGGTTTTCATCAAAACACCCAAACGATTTAAATCGTTTAAATCCTTTTAATTATTTATAGCCAACGCGATCCAGCATCTGCAACACCTTCTGCTGGTTGGCTCCCACCGCGCCCACATTGATGACTTCGGCCTTGAACGGCCCCATCTTCACCAGTGCCGGGTTCTCGGTCTTCACGCTCTTGACGGCAGGCCATTCGTTATTGCCTTCGGCGAAGTAACGCTGGGCCGAATCGCTGGCCAGGTATTCCAGGAACTGCACGGCTTCAGCCTTGTGCGGCGCGTTCTTGGCCACACCGCCACCGGCGATGTTGACGTGCGCACCGTAGCTCTTCTGGTTGGGCCAGACGATGCCGACCTTTTCCATCAGCGCCACGTCTTCCGGCTTGGTCGAACGCAGCAGGCGCGCCACATAGTAGGAGTTGGAAATGGCCACGCCGCACTCACCCGAACCGACCGCCTTGATCTGGTCAGTATCGCCACCGACCGGCTGGCGCGCCTGATTGGCGACCATGCCCTTCAACACGGCTTCGGTCTTGGCCGCGCCGTCATGCTCCAGCAGCGCGCCGAACAGCGACACGTTGTAGGGGTGCGAACCACTGCGGGTGCACAGCTTGCCCTTGTTCTTCGGATCGCCCAGGGCTTCATAGGTATCGACGTCTTCCGGCTTGACGCTGGCCTTGTTGTAGACGATCACGCGGGCGCGGGTGGAGAAGCCGAACCACTGCGTACCCTCGCCGCCTTCCTTGCTGTGCAGGTTGGCGGGAATGCGCTCATCGAGCAGCTTGGACTTGACCGGCTGGAACAGCCCTTCGCTCTGCGCCTTCCACAGACGGGCCGCATCCACCAGCAGGATCACATCGGCCGGGCTGGAAGCGCCTTCGCTCTTCAAGCGCGCCAGGATGCCGGCATCGTCACCGTCGACACGGTTGATCTTGATGCCGGTGGCCTTGGTGAAATCGGCGTAGAGGGCTTCGTCAGTCTGGTAGTGGCGCGCCGAATAGAGATTGATGACCTTCTCCTGCGCGAAGCTGGAAGCGGCAATGGCAGCCAGCACGGCGCCGACGGCGAGTTGACGGTGGAACATGGACCATCCTTTTCAAAAAGAGTGAACGACCGCCGTCATTGAAACGGCGTTTTCTTTTGGCGCGGAAGGCGGTCCGGGAAGGTGGGACTGGGCTGTCGCAGTGGGCAATCTCGGGATCGCCTCGTTGTGGACTCAAGGCGTAATGCCTGAGCGGTTCATGGACCGCTGACGACTATATCACAAACAAGAAGCATTATCATCTGCGCAAATCCATCCGGCGCAGCACGATACAAAACGCCCTTGCCGGCAGCCGCGCGGCAAGGGCGTGTTGGAGGCGATATGAAGCAATCAGATGAGCTTGACCGCAAAGTCCACACCGATGCCGGCCCACCATTCCTGCTCCTTCTGGAACCAGAAGGAAATGCTCGGATGTTCCCTGATGTAGTCGCGGCGGATCTCCAGGTCGATACGGCTCTTGAGCTTGACCCGCACCTTCTCCAGATCCAGCGTGATGTGTGCATGGCGGAACATCACCGCCAGCCGCAAGGCCAGCACCGCCTTGGCGAAATCGACATCGGCCAGCATCTCGCTGATCTTCTTGAGGTTGCCCTTCTGCCCGAGGATCAAGGTACTCATCAGACGCTGTTCGCGCGTGGTGAAACCGGGCAAGTCGGCATTGGCGATCATGTAGGCCGAATGCTTGTGGTAACCGGTGGGCGAAACGACCAGCCCGGTCTCGTGCAGCAGTGCGCTCCAGTAGAGATAGCGCGCGTAGGAATCGGTAGCGGGCTTGAGCAGTTGGAAGAAACCCAGCGCGGTATCGGCCACACCATGCGCACGGGCGGCATCGACGTGGAAGCGGCGGGCGAACTCTTCCACCGAACGGTCACGACGGTCGGCCTTGGTGGCGCGCAATTGCAGGTCCCACATCACGCCCATGCGCAGGCCGGCTTCCACCGGCGTGATCAGCGCAATGCCGAACTCCTGCATGAAGCCGATCAGTACCGCCAGCCCGCCCATGATCACGCCGGCGCGATCAGCCTTCATGCCATCGAGCGCGATCTGGCTGACGTGGCCAAAATCGATCAGGCGCTGCATCAGGTCGGCCAGGCTGGGCAGCGTGATACGGCCATCACCCATGTTGTTGCGACGGATGGTATCGGCGATGGCGCGCATGGTGCCGGAAGATCCGTAGACGTTGACACTGGTCGCATCAAAGCTGAAGAGATGCACCGCATCTTCCACATGCGAACGCGCCGAAATGATGGCGCGCTCGAAAGCGGCCGCCGTAATGGCGCCGTCGGGGAAGAAGGCCAGGCTCTGGTTGACTGTGCCGATGCCGAAGGATTCGACGTGACGGATATGTTCGCCCAGACCACGGATGACTTCAGTGGAACCGCCGCCAATGTCGATGACCATGCGTTCCTCGCCGCCATCGGCCAGCACCCCGGCCACGCCCATGTAGATCAGGCGCCCTTCTTCCTCACCGGAAATGATCTCGACCGGATAACCGATGGCGCGCTCCAGTTCGGGCAACAGTTCGGTGGCATTCCTGGCTACGCGCAAGGTATTGGTGGCCACTACCCGTACGGCCGTGAGCGGATAGTCACGCAGAATGGAGCGGAAACGGGTGAGCGAATCAATGGCACTCTGGCAGGCCTGCGGCGTCAGATTGCCGGTCTTGTCGATGCCCGCCGCCAAGCGGATGGGGTCACGGGCGCTCTTGATGACGCGTATGCCGTCGTCCTCGTACTTGCCGATATGCAAGCGAAAACTGTTGGAACCGAGATCTACCGCAGCAAACATTCATTTCCTTTCGCAAGGGCTGTACGCCGAACGGCACACAGCAATTGCTAAATAATTTAAACCGCATCCTGTCTCCCAGCCGACAAGATAATGGGCGCGCATTACACTTTGATGACAGCCTGCACCCTGTAAAATGGCGGGTCGGCGAAGTCGTGCTGCGTTGCAAATATTATTTTATACAATTTATCCCATTTCCCTTCCATGCCCGGCATTCTTTACCTGGTTCCCAACACGCTGGGAAGTACCGAACTCCTCACCGACGCTGGCGCCATGCACCCGCTGGAAGCCATCATCCCGCGCCAGGTGCAGGCCATCGCGGCGCGCCTGGATTATTTCGTGGCCGAAAACGCCAAGACCACGCGCGCCTTCCTCAAACTATTGGGGAGCAATACCCCGCTGGCCCAGCCCATCCAGGAAATCCAGATCAGCGAGCTCAACGTCAACACGCCCCCAGCCGCCCTGCCCGCCCTGCTGGCACCGCTACTGGCGGGCCGTGACGGCGGCCTGATCTCGGAAGCGGGCGTGCCGGCCGTGGCCGACCCCGGCGCCAACCTGGTGCGACTGGCGCATCAGCATGGCATCCAGGTGCGACCGCTGGTCGGTCCGTCTTCGCTCTTGCTGGCGGTGATGGCCAGCGGATTGAATGGCCAGAGCTTCGCCTTCAACGGCTATCTGCCCACCGATGCGGCAGCACGCACCAAGCGCATCGGCCAGCTGGAAGACCGTTCCCGCAAGGAGAAGCAGACCCAGCTGCTGATCGAAACGCCCTATCGCAACGGCGCCATGCTGGAGGCACTGGCGCAGTCCTGCCAGCCGGGCACGCTGATCTGCGTGGCCACCGATCTGTCGCTGCCTACCGAAGCGGTGCGCACGCAGACCGCCGCGCAATGGAAGGCGGCGCTGGCGGCGAACAAGGCACCGGACTTCCACAAGAAGCCCACGGTATTCCTGCTGCTGGCCGAATAAGCCCTCGCCCCGCCACAAAGACAAAGGCCGATTGCGTCAGCAACCGGCCTTTGTCATGGGGGCTGTGCAATGGCTTATCGCAAATGCGACAGCGGTGCCGACATCAGTGTCTTGGCAAACCCGGCACCGAAGGCCACGCCGAACTTCTTCAACACGCGTTCGGAGAGGTTCTCGGTCTGGGTGTAGTCCACCACGTCCTCGGCCTTGATGACGTCACGCGCCACGCTGTCGACCGTGCCATAGCCATCGGCCAGACCCAGCTCGACTGCCTTGGCACCGGTCCAGACCAGACCGGAGAAGGTGTCCGGGGTTTCCTTGAGGCGCGTGCCACGCCCCTGGCGCACCACGTCGATGAACTGCTGGTGGATCTCCTGCAGCATCGACAGCGCATAGTCACGCTGCTTCGGGCTTTGCGGGCTGAAGGGATCGAGGAAGCTCTTGTTCTCGCCCGCCGTGAGCAGGCGACGTTCCACGCCCAGCTTGTCCATCAGCCCGGTGAAGCCGAAACCGTCCATCAACACGCCCACCGAACCGATCAGGCTGGCCTTGTTGACGAAGATCTTGTCGGCGGCCACGGCGATGTAGTAGCCACCGGAGGCGCACATCTCCTCGACCACCACGTAGATAGGCTTCTTGGGGTACTCCTTGCGCAGGCGGGTGATCTCGTCGTTGATCATCCCGGCCTGCACGGGGCTGCCACCGGGGCTGTTGATCTTAAGGATCACGCCCACCGAATCGCTGGCGGCGAAGGCCTTGTCCAGCGCCGGAATGACCACCGCCGCCGAACCCTGGCCTTCGGACTCGATGGTGCCGCGGATTTCCACCAGCGCAGTATGCGGACCCAGCGGCTCGCTCTCGATCTTGTTGTAGGTAAAGGCCATCCAGCCGCCCAGCACGATCACCGCCAGGATGGCGATGCGGAAGAAAATGCCCCAGCGGCGGCGGGCGCGCTGTTCCTTGACGGCGAACAGGGCCAGCTTTTCCAGGACATCACGTTCCCAGCCGCTCTTCTTGTCCTCGCGCACGCTGGCGGGAATGGAGGAAGACGGCGACGGGGAAGACTGGGGAGGACGGTCTTGCGGGTTGTCAGATTGGTTGTTGCTCATAGGCTCACTCTAGGCAGCGCAGCCGCGCTGCACTGGTTTTCCGCGAAGCTCATGCCTCGACGGGCTGGACGATGTCATCCGGACGCCAGAACACCTGGCCGTCCCGTTCCACCGCCATGATCTTACGCAAATGCGCGCCGGTACAAGGTCCGCCTTCGCATTTTCCGGTATCGGGCGCATAAACCGCGCCATGTGTTGCGCACATGAGATACAGGCCGCTGGATTCGAAGAATTCGCCCTCGGCCCAGTCCAGTTCGATGGGTACATGCGCACAGCGATTCAAATAGCCATAGACCACTCCGCCGTAACGCACCACGAAGCCGGTGGTCTCATCCCCATGCAGCTGCACCGGGAAACGCTTGCCCAAACCGCCCTCCTGAAGGGCGCTGGAGGGGCAGATGAAGATTTCTTCTGGTGTCGTCACGGCCATGCGCCTCAGGCGTGCTCATTGAGCCACTGATGCAGCTCGCGGATGGAAGGGGCTGAATAAAGTGGCGACAACGCCTGCAACTGCTGCGGCGGATGCGCGCCAAACTCCACCGCCACGCCCCTGGCACCGGCATTGATGGCCATCTGCAGGTCATGGGTGGTGTCACCGATCATCAGGGTGCGGTGCATGTCCTGGCCCAGTTCGCGGGTCAGTTCCTGCAACATGGCCGGATGCGGCTTGGAGAAGGTCTCATCGGCGCAGCGGGTGGCGTCGAACTTGGAGAGCAGGCCGGTGGTATTCATGGCCCGGTTCAGCCCGACGCGGCTCTTGCCGGTGGCCACCGCCAGGAAGTAGCCCTGCTGTGACAGGTCGGCCAGCATCTCCGGCACGCCCTCGAAGAGCGTCAGATCCTTGTCCTGGCCAAGATAATGATGGCGATAACGCTCCACGATGCGCGGATAGTACTTCGGATCCACATCCGGAATGGCCGCCTGCATCGCATCCTGCAATCCCAGGCCGATCACGTAGGAGGCCGCGCTCTTGTCGGGAATGGGCAGACCCAGGTCGCGCGCAGCCGCCTGGATGCAGCGCACGATGGTGGAGGTGCTGTCCATCAGGGTGCCGTCCCAGTCGAAGACGATCAGGTCGAATTGCTTTCTTGCCATGTGTCGAGTTCTTTCTGCTGGCATGTCCTGGCGCTGCTTGCCGGATCGGCAATTGGCAGAGGGACATGCGATTGTGTCAATGCCGGGCAGAAAGTATCACATCCCGGACCGCTGCGTGCACCCCTTCACTGTTCTGTCCCGGCCAGCATGTTGTGAGGCAGCAGATCGCCCTCGGCACCGCCTTCGAGGCTGCGCAGGAAACGCGCGCATTCTTCGGGCAGCCCAGCCTTGAGAGTGACGGTCTCGCCGCTTTCCGGATGGCGGAAGCTGATGCGCCAGGCGTGCAGGAACATGCGCTTGAAGGCCACGCGGCTGCCCTCGGCCTTTTGCAGCGACTTGTTGAGGGTGAAGTCCCCGTACTTGTCGTCGCCCACGATGGGAAAACCGCTGGAAGAGAGATGCACCCGGATCTGATGGGTGCGACCGGTCTTCAGTTCAGCTTCCAGCAGGGCAAATTCACCGAAGCGGCGCAACAGCGAAAAGATCGTGTGCGAAGGCTGGCCGTCGGCCTGCACCCGCACGCGGCGCTCGCCATCGGGCGTGCTGTACTTGAACAGCGGCAACTTCACGTGCTGGCGGGCGTTCTTCCAGTCCCCCTGCACCAGCGTGAAATAACGCTTGTCGGTGGTGCCTTCGCGCATCTGGTCGTGCAGGTTGGTCAGGGCCGAACGCTTCTTGGCGATCAGCAGCACGCCCGAGGTATCGCGGTCCAGGCGGTGCACCAGTTCGAGGAACTTGGCCTGGGGGCGCGCCGCGCGCAACTGCTCGATCACGCCATAGCTCACGCCGGAGCCGCCGTGCACGGCCACCCCGGCCGGCTTGTCGATGACCAGCATGTGGCTGTCTTCCAGCAGGATGCGGAATTCGGCACCGGGCACGACCTGCTCTTGCTTTTCTGCAACTCGTATTGGCGGCACGCGCACCACGTCGCCTTCGGCCAGGCGGTAGGTCTGGTCGATGCGGCCCTTGTTGACGCGCACCTCGCCCGAACGCAGGACACGGTAGATATGGCTCTTGGGAACGCCCTTGCAGATGCGCAGCAGGAAATTGTCGATCCGCTGCCCCGCTTCCTCGTCGGAAATGGTCAGCAACTGCACCTGGGGAAGGTTCTGCGAGGCTGCTTCGCTCCGGGAGGCGGGCGCGGCTGCGGCGCTTTCAGAAGCCCCCCTAGAAAATCTCGCTAAGTCCTTCATTTTGAATATATAATCGATTGACGCCGATCAAAAAACGGCGTCAGTAGAATAAAAAAGGAACATTCTACACAAGAGGAGTCTTCGTCAGCCTCGCTCATTTGCAAAATAGACGAAGGGGGCCCCGAAAACCACGACGCGCGGCATCGCAGACGCAATAAAAGCGCTGCAACGGTTGACAATACAGCCGATCATGTCGCTTGCCTGGTCCACGTAAAGGCCTCGAAACGAGTACGCACCTTCCTTGCGCGATTCCAGTTTGCACCGCAGTTGCAATCGGACAGCGCGCCTGGAAGTGGAACAGAATTGTTTGGATCATCAGGATAAAAGTCTGGCAAGACTCGCATCCGGTGTTCCGGTTCAGGTCCGCAGCGCACAGCCCCCGGCAATATGCTGCAACATGCAGCATCATGCAGCGCAACCGGTGGCAGGCTCATCCGCCCGCCCCTCTTGCAGCGCATTGCCCGGGCCCTGCCGCAGTCCTGACCGAAGCACCGCGAGGCTTGCCGGTTGATGCAGCAGAACCCGATCGCCGTCGCCAACCCATCACCATGTTACGTTTGGCTCCACAGACCAGCTTACCGTCCGCAGTTGCCTGCGCGACCGCCTATGGCGGAGCGCGCGGCGCGGATACGGTGCTGCCCGGCGTTCCCGTCTGCCGCATCCGCGCCCCCTTGTGCTGGAGCGCCCGCTAAGGCGCACTGACACAATCAAGGCAATTGCCTCCCCAATCACTTCGTTCTCGCGTACATCCCCTGTACTTTTGGCCCGCTACCACATACGGACGGGCCATTTGAAGGATCTTCGGATCCCGGAGTGAAAACATGAAACGTATGTTGTTCAACGCCACGCAGCAGGAAGAACTGCGCGTAGCGATCGTTGACGGTCAGAAACTGATCGACATCGACATCGAAACCACCGGACGCGAGCAGCGCAAGTCCAACATCTACAAGGGCGTCATCACCCGCATCGAGCCCTCGCTGGAAGCCTGCTTCGTCAACTACGGCGAAGAACGCCACGGCTTCCTGCCCTTCAAGGAAGTGGCCCGTTCCTACTTCAAGGAAGGCATCGACGTCCGTAACGCCAGCATCAAGGAAGCGCTGCGCGAAGGCCAGGAAATCATCGTCCAGGTCGAGAAGGAAGAGCGCGGCAACAAGGGCGCGGCCCTCACCTCGTTCATCTCCCTGGCCGGCCGCTACCTGGTACTCATGCCCAACAACCCGCGCGGTGGTGGCGTGTCGCGCCGTGTCGAAGGCGAAGACCGCCAGGAACTGCGCGAAACCATGGACAAGCTGGACCTGCCCAATGGCATGTCCGTCATCGCCCGCACCGCCGGCATCGGCCGCAACGTCGATGAACTGCAGTGGGACCTGAACTACCTGATGCAGCTCTGGCGCGCCATCGAAGGCGCCGGCCAGACCGCCTCGGGCGCCTTCCTGATCTACCAGGAATCCTCGCTGGTCATCCGCGCCATCCGCGACTACTTCCAGCCCGACATCGGCGAAATCCTCATCGACACCGACGACATCCACGACCAGGCCCAGCAGTTCATGGCCCACGTGATGCCGGACATGGTCCACCGCGTCAAGCGCTACCGCGACGACGTCCCCCTGTTCTCGCGCTTCCAGATCGAACACCAGATCGAGACCGCCTACTCGCGTACGGTCCCGCTGCCCTCGGGCGGCGCCATCGTGATCGACCACACCGAAGCCCTGGTGTCGGTGGACGTGAACTCGGCGCGCGCCACCCGTGGCAGCGACATCGAGACCACCGCCTTCAACACCAACCTCGAAGCCGCCGATGAAGTGGCCCGCCAGTTGCGCCTGCGCGACCTGGGCGGCCTGATCGTGATCGACTTCATCGACATGGAGAACTCCAAGAACCAGCGCGAGGTGGAAGGCCGTCTCAAGGACGCCCTGCACCACGACCGCGCCCGCGTTCAGATGGGCAAGATCTCCCGCTTTGGTCTGATGGAACTGTCGCGCCAGCGCCTGCGTCCGTCGCTCTCCGAAGGCAGCCACGTGACCTGCCCGCGTTGCAACGGCACCGGTCACATCCGCGATACCGAATCCTCGGCCCTGCAGGTGCTGCGCATCATCCAGGAAGAGGCCATGAAGGAAAATTCAGCTGCCATCCACGTGCAAGCGCCCGTGGACGTGGCTGCCTTCCTGCTCAATGAAAAACGGGGCGAAATCCTGAAGATCGAGACGCGCCATCGCGTCACCGTCATCATGATCCCCAACAAGCACCTGGAAACCCCGCACTACAAGATGGAACGGATCAAGCACGACGATCCGCGCCTGGACGACGCCCAAGCCAGCTATACCATGGCCGAGCAAGCCGATACCGACATCGGCTACAGCCAGCGCCAGAAGGAAGAAGTGCGTCCGCGCCAGGAAGCCGTGGTCAAGGGCATCACCCCCGACCAGCCGGCCCCCATCGTCGAGCGCAAGGCCCCGGAACCGGTGGCCGCTGTCGTACCGCCGCCGACCCTGGCACCGGAGTCCGGTCTGCTGGGCAAGATCTTTGCCTTCTTCCGCAAGAAGCCGGTTGCACCGGTGGAAGCACCTGCTGCCGTCGAAGCCAAGGCCCCGGCCAAGCGTGAGGGTGAGCGCAATGGCCGCGGTGGTGATCGCAATGGCCGCAACCGCAACCGCGGTGAACGCGGTGAACGTGGCGAGCGCGTTGAACGTGGCGAGCGTGGCGAACGCAACGCAGAACAGCGCGCAGCACGTGGCCCGGCCGCCGTCGAACTGAAGGCCGGCGAAACGGCCGAAGCCAAGCAGGCCCGTCCGCCGCGTGGTCCGCGCGAACCGAGGGAAGGCCGCGAGCCGCGTGAAGCCCGCGAAGGCCGTGAGCCGCGCGAGGCCCGCGAAGGCCAGGAACCGAAGGAAGCCCGTCGCAACGAAGCGCGTGAAGTCCGCGAGCCGCGCGAAGGCCGCGAGCCGCGTGAAGGCCGTGAACCGCGTGCCCCGCGTGAACCGCGCGCACCGCGTGGTGAACGCAAGGACCCCAAGGCCGAGGAAGGTCTGCCGCTGGAAGCCGCACTGGCTGCCGGCGCAGCCACCACCGCAGGCGTGGCCGTGGCCCTGTCCGGTGACGAGCAGGCTGCCCAGGTGGATGCCGCACAAGTCGAAGGATCCGAAGGCGCTGAAGGCGTCGAGGGTACGCAAGCCGCTGAAGGCGCTACCGAGCCGCGTCGTCGTCGCCGTCGTGGTGGCCGCAACCGTCATCGTCGCGAACGCGATGAAAACGGCAACGTCATCGACAATGGCGAAGGTGAAGCCAACGAGACCGCCGAAGGCGTCGAAGCTGTCGAAGGCGTCGACACGGCGGTCGTGGCCAGTGCCGCCGCCGTCAGCATGAAGGTCGAGACCGTCGCTGCCGACACCCCGGCGACACCGGTGGAAGTCGCCCAGGCAGCAGTGGCGCAAGCCTCCTTCGCCGCCTCGCCAGTGCCGGAACAAGCCCAACCCGAAGTGGCTGCCCAGGTCGAAAGCGGTGTGAATTCCGTGGAAGCCGTGGCCGCTGCCGCTGCCGAAGCGACCCAGGCCGTGTTCGCAAACCAGCCGGTCATCGAACCGGCAGCACCGTCCATCGATGCCAGCTTCGCCCCGGCCCCGGCCTTCGAGCCGGTCCAGGCCCCCGTTGCGGCTCCGGCCGCATCGGAAGCCCCGGTCGAGGTGGTGCAAGCTGCTCCGGCTGCCCCGGCAGCTCCTGCGGTGCCGCAACAGATCAGCCTGCTCGATAGCGTCGAGGCCGTGGAAGCCAGCCCGGCGCCAGCGGTCGTCGAAACGGCACCGGTGGCAGCCACCCCTGCTGCCGCGCCTGCCGCCCATACCAGTTCCACCGGCAACGGCGCACAGTGGGACTCGCTGCAGCAGATGCTGTCGCAAGCCGGCCTGACCCTGGCCACGACCGATCCGGTCAAGCTGCGCGCCGCCCAGGAAGCCGCCGCCTCGTTCGTCCCGGCACCGCACGTGCCGCGCGAGCGCAAGCCGCTGCCGCCGCAATCGACCGAACCGTTGGTGCAGGTCGAAACCCGCCGCTGAGACAGGATGACAGGCGGTGTGCCGCAAGGCCCCGCCTGACACTGAAATAGCGGCAGTGAACAAGGGAGCTTCGGCTCCCTTTTTCATGTCTATTGCACCTGATGTGAAGCCTCAAGCACAAGGCCGCATCGGCAAACCAGAACCTATTTGCGAACAGTTGCCCGCTTCCGGCAACGATACAGTCAGCGCCCCCCGAAATGGCCGCACAAGCCGGATGCCAGCGGGGCCGCACGGGTGGCGGCCTTGCGCATGGAATTCAGTTGCAGCGATATACTATATGTACGATTGTGCATCTACGCGGCGACCTCAGGCGTGCTATCGTTACACACCTCTTATCGTCAGATCGTATGAACAAGCGCGTCATTCCCATCGTCGATGTCCGGCAAGCCCCGTCCGCCAGCCCCTCGGGACCTGGCGTGCCGGTTGCCGTGCAGCCCGTCGGCTGGCTGGCCGACAGCCTGGGGCGTCCACTGCATGATCTGCGCATCTCGGTAACTGACCGCTGCAATTTCCGCTGCGTGTACTGCATGCCCAAGGATGTCTTCGACAAGCAGTACCAGTTCCTGCCGCATTCCGACCTGTTGACCTTCGAGGAACTGACCCGCGTGGCGGCCCAGTTCGTGGCCCACGGCGTGCGCAAGATCCGCCTGACCGGTGGCGAGCCGCTGCTGCGCAAGAACATCGAGACCCTCATCGCCATGCTGGCCGCCCTGCGCACGCCGGACGGCGAGGAAATCGACCTCACCCTCACCACCAACGGCACCCTGTTGAAGCAAAAGGCCCAGGCGCTCAAGGCCGCTGGGCTCAAGCGCGTGACCGTGTCGCTGGATTCGCTGGATGACCAGAGCTTCCGCCGCATGAATGACGTCGATTTCCCGGTGGCGCGCGTGCTGGAGGGCATCGAAGCGGCGCACGCCGCCGGTCTCGGTCCGGTCAAGATCAACATGGTGGTCAAGAAGGGGGTCAACGACGACCAGATTTTGCCCATGGCGCGCCATTTCAAGGGAACACCGGCCATCCTGCGCTTCATCGAATACATGGACGTGGGCTCCTCCAACGGCTGGCGCATGGACGAGGTCCTGCCTTCGCACGACGTGGTGCGGCGCATCTCTGCCGAGATGCCGCTGGAAGTGGCCGACCCCAACTATACCGGCGAGACCGCCGAGCGCTGGCGCTATGTCGATGGCAGCGGCGAGATCGGCGTCATCTCCAGCGTGACCCAGGCCTTCTGCCAGGACTGCTCGCGGGCGCGCCTGTCCACCGAGGGCAAGGTCTACACCTGCCTGTTCGCCAGCCAGGGCCACGACCTGCGCAGCCTGGTGCGCAACGGCAGCAGCGATGCCGAGCTGGCCGGCGCCATCGCCGCCCTCTGGGGCCAGCGCGGCGACCGTTATTCCGAACTGCGCAGCGCCCTGCAAGCCGCACCGCTGCGCAAGGTCGAGATGTCCTACATCGGCGGCTGAGGTCGCGCCCTGCCCGCCTGCCACATCTGCATCATGTCTTCCCGCACCGATCTCTTCTCCGCCAGCCACATCACCGGCCTGGCGCTGGCCGGTGGCCGGGGCACGCGCATGGGCGGGGTGGACAAGGGCCTGCAAGTCCTGCACGGCAAGCCGCTGGTCCAGCACGTGCTGGAACGCCTGGCCCCGCAGGTCGGCACCCTGGCGATCAACGCCAATCGCTCCCAGCTGGATTACGCCCGTTTCGGCTATCCGGTCTGGCATGACCTGCAAGGGGGTTTCCCCGGCCCGCTGGCCGGCCTGCAATGCGGCCTGGCCCATTGCCACACGCCGCTGCTGGCGACCGTCCCGTGCGACTCGCCGCTGATCCCCTATGACCTGGTGGCGCACCTCTACGACGCCCTCACCGCCAGCGGCGCACAGGCTGCCATCGCGGTCACTGACGGCGTACACGGACGGCAGCGCCATCCGGTATGCTCGCTGCTTCAGACGACTACGCGCGCTTCGCTGGACGCCTTCCTGGCCGCCGGTGAACGCAAGATGGACCACTGGTTTGCCAGCCTGGATTGCATCGAAGTGGATTTCCCCGACGAGCGCGCCTTCAGCAACATCAATACCGGGCTGGATTTGCAACAGCTCGAAGCAGAACAATGACCGAGACCCACACCGCCACACTCCACGACATCGTCAGCTGCATCAGCGGCTATGATCCCAACGCCATGACGGTAGCGCGCGCGCAAGCCGTGATCCAGGAATTCATCACGCCCATCGAGGCCGTCGAAAAGCTGGCCATCCGCAGCGCCCTCTCGCGCGTACTGGCACGCGACATCGTTTCCCGCATCGACGTGCCGGCCCACGACAACTCGGCCATGGATGGCTATGCCCTGCGCGGCGAGGACGTGGCCGAGGGCAAGCAAGTGCGTCTGCAAATCATCGGTGCGGTGCATGCCGGCGAGCGCTTCACTGGCCACGTCGGTCCCGGCCAGTGCGTGCGCATCATGACCGGCGCGCCCATGCCGCCCGGCTGCGACACCGTGATCCCGCAGGAACTGACCACCGACGCCGACGAGCAAGGCGTGACCCTGCCCGCCGGTCGCGTGCGTCCCGGCGACAATCGCCGCCTGCGCGGTGAAGATCTGGCTCTGGGCAGCGTGGCGCTGCCGCGCGGCCGCGTGCTGCGGCCCTCCGACATCGGCCTGCTGGCCTCGCTGGGCCTGGCCGAAGTGCCGGTGCAGCGTCGTCTGCGCGTGGCCTTCTTTTCCACCGGCGACGAATTGCGCTCGGTGGGCGAGCCGCTCGATGCCGGCTGCGTCTATGACTCCAACCGCTACACCCTGCATGGCATGTTGACGCGCCTGGGTTGCGAGGTGCTGGATCTGGGCGTGGTGCCGGATGACCCGGCCGCGCTGGAAGCCGCCTTCCGCAGCGCCTGCGAAGAAGCCGATGCCGTCATCACCTCCGGGGGTGTCTCCGTGGGCGCGGCCGATTACACCAAGCAGATCATGGCCAGCCTGGGCGAGATGACGTTCTGGAAGATCGCCATGCGCCCCGGCCGCCCGCTGGCCTTCGGCCGCATCAGCTCGCGCGGGCGCAATGCCTATCTGTTCGGCCTGCCGGGAAATCCGGTGGCGGTACAGGTGAGTTTTTCCTTCTTCGTGCGCGATGCCCTGCTGCGCCTGGCCGGTGCCGAAGCCAATCCGCTGCCACGTCTGCGCGTCAAGTCCGCCACGGCCATCCGCAAGAAGGCCGGCCGCACCGAATACCAGCGCGGCATCCTGGCCCCTGATGAAGAGGGCCGATGGAACGTGCGCCTGACCGGCATGCAGGGCTCCGGCATCCTGCGCTCGATGTCGGATGCCAACTGCATCATCGAGCTGGAACATGCGCGCGGGGACGTGGCCGCAGGCGAAGAGGTGGCGGTGGTGCTGTTCGACGGGCTGGTGTGAGGGGTTTCAGGCCGATATGAAGAAAAAGGGACGGCAAGCCGTCCCTTCACCGCCCCCTCCTCCGGGGTGACTTCCGGGGATGAAGAATCAGACGCTTTCACCCTCCTCGCCCAGATCCAGCTCCCCCGTCCCCAACAGCTTCTGCGCATTCTCCACCGGCAAGGCTTCCACCGACTTCAACTTGCGCGTCATCTGGCGGGTGCGGGTCTCGGCCTGGTCGATGTTCTTGGCCACGCGTTCCAGTGCGCTCTTGGTCGAAGCCAGCACTTCACCGAACTTGCCGAACTCGGTCTTGACCGCGCCCAGCACCTGCCACACTTCCGAGGAGCGTTTTTCCAGCGCCAGCGTACGGAAGCCCATCTGCAGGCTGTTGAGCAAGGCCGACAAGGTCGACGGACCGGCAATGGTGACCCGGCAGGTCCGTTGCAATTCATCCGACAATCCCGGTCGACGCATGACCTCGGCATACAGCCCTTCGGTCGGCAAAAAGAGGATGGCGAAGTCCGTCGTCAGCGGCGGTGACAGGTATTTCTCGGCAATCGTCCTGGCCTCACTACGCACAGCTCGCTCCAGTTCGCG
Source organism: Herbaspirillum sp. C7C8 (assembly GCF_022627875.1). NCBI lineage: Bacteria > Pseudomonadati > Pseudomonadota > Betaproteobacteria > Burkholderiales > Oxalobacteraceae > Herbaspirillum > Herbaspirillum sp. C7C8. The sequence goes on along the minus strand of NZ_JABXGG010000017.1, from coordinate 40,293 downwards.
GCCGGCCGTGGCCACGCCCTCGGCATCGGCGCGCTCGGCTGCATCGACCAGGCGCTCGTACTGTTCCTTGGGGAATTTGGCATCGATGGGCATCCAGACCTGGCCCGCGTCTTCCTTGGCACCCGGCAGACGGATGGCGAATTCCACGCGCTCGCCGCTGGCCGGGACGGTCTCGACGTTCTTGGCGTACTGGTCGGGCGTCAACATCTGTTCCAGCAGGATTTCCAGCTGCACTTCACCCCAGGTGCCGCGCGTCTTGACATTGGTCAGCACGCGCTTCAGGTCGCCCACGCCGGTGGCCAGTTGCTGCATTTCGCCCAGACCCTGATGCACCTTGTCCAGCCGGTCCGAGACCAGCTTGAAGGATTCACCGAGTCGCTGCTCCAGCGTGGCATGCAGTTTTTCGTCCACGGTCTTGCGCATCTCTTCCAGCTTTTGCGCATTGTCGTTCTGCAGGTCCTTGATCTTGGCTTCGAGCGTAGCGCGCACCTCGGCCATGCGCTGGGCGTTCGATTCGGTCAGCGCCGACAGTTGCTGGTTCAGCGTATCGCCGAAGCGCTTGAGCGAGACCGCCTGCTCTTCGCGGTTCACCTGCGCCTGCAGGGTGATGGACTGGCGCATGCTTTCCAGTTGCTGCGCATTGCTTTCGTTGAGCTTGACCAGTTGCTGCGCGAACCCATCGATCTGCTGGTTCTGCAAACCCGCCACGCTCGTCAGTTGTGTCGCCAGCGTCTGCTGCAACTGGGCGAAGTTGGCGCCCAGTTCCTGGCGCGTGCTCTGGGCGCTGGCCTGCACCTGGCTGCGCAGCTCGCGCTCGATGCGTTCACCGGTGTCCTGCTGATGGCGCTGCAGGTCCTGCTTGACCTGCAGCAGCGCATCTTCGATCACCAGTGCGGTGTCATCGTCATGACGCTGGCCGGACCGCAGCAGGATCAACAATTGCAGGACGAGGCCGACCACGACCAGCCCGGCAAGGATCATTTCGAAAAGAGACATGTCACCAGTCCAGTGCGATTTACTCGGGCTTGTTGCGCATCCAGTCGGCCGTCTGGTAGAGCGCCGCCAGCAGGCGTTTCATCAGGTCTTCCGGCAGGCCCACGTCCTGCATGGCCCAAGTCATGCAGCGCAGCCACTGGTCACGCTCCGAGATGCCGATGGGGAAAGGCAGGTGGCGCGCGCGCAGGCGCGGATGGCCGAATTTTTCCATGTACAGGCTGGGACCACCGGTCCAGCCGGAGAGGAACATGTAGGTCTTGTCGCGCGAGCCATCCAGCGAGGGCGGATGCAGCGCGCGGATGCCGGCGAACTCCGGCTCCAGGTCCATCAGGTCATAGAAACGGTCGACCATCTCGCGCAGCTTCTCAGCGCCGCCGATGAGTTCGAACGTGGTCGGTTGGTTGGGATCTTCGATTTGCATAAGACCGCCATGATACCGCAGCCGGACTGCCGCGTCGGTGCAGTCCGGCGGCCCTCGCCGGCTTTCTTGATCTGCGTCGTATCCGGCCGGGATCAGGCTTCGCGCAAGGTCTGCAGCGGTGGACGGCGCAGCACGTGACGCAATCCGGCCCAGCCGCCCAAGGCCGAACAGCCCGCCCCCAGGCCCATGCCGGCCACCCACACCAGCGGACTGAAGCTCCACTCGAAATTGAAGATGTAATGCGCCAGCGCCCAACCGATACCCGCCGCACCGCTGGCCGCCAGCAGCCCGGCCAGCGAACCCACCAGCAGCACCTCGATGCGCTGGGCGCGTGAAAGCTCCTGGCGGGTCGCACCGAGGGCACGCAACAGGCCAGCTTCCCGTACACGTTCATCCTGGGACCCTGCCAGTGCAGCGTACAGTACCAGTACACCTGAGCACAAAGTGAACAGGAACAGGAACTCTACAGCAGCAATCACTTGACCGACCACTTCCTGGATCTGTCTCAGTACACTTCCTATGTCTACCACGGTCAGATTGGGGAAATCGCGGGCCAGTGTATTGCCCAGCGCTTCCTGCTGCGCTCTCAGGTGGACGGCGGTGATCCAGCTTTGCGGCGTATCGCGCATCAATGTCGGGTTGAGGATGACGAAGAAGTTCACCCGCAGCGAGCCCCACTCCAGCTTGCGCAGGCTGGTCACCGGCGCCTCCACCAGCTGGCCGGCGATATCGAATTGCAGGCGGTCCCCCAGCTTGATGCCCAGGGTCTGGGCCAGTCCGCGTTCCACCGAGGCTTCGGGATGGCTGTCGTCGTACCAGCGACCAGCCACGATGCCATTGCCCGGCGGGATGTTGGCCATGGTCGAGAGATTGAACTCCCGGTCCACCAGGCGCTTGGCCCGATCTTCCTGATAATCCGCCGCATTGACGGCATGACCATTGATCTGCACCAGGCGCCCGCGAATCATCGGATACAGCGCCACATCCTGTACCCCGCCCTGGCGCAGCGCCTGTTGCACGGCCTCGCGCTGGTCCGGCTGGATGTTGATGATGAAGCGGTTGGGGGCATCCGCAGGCGTGGCCTGGCGCCATGCGCCCACCAGATCGCCACGGATCACGGTCAGCAACAGCAAGGCCATGAGCCCCAGCCCCAGTGCCACCACCTGCATGACCGCCGCCGCCGGACGGCGTTGCAGACCGTCGATGGCAAAGCGCCAGCTCTGGCGATCCACCAGGCCGCGCAGCGAACGCAGGGCGCGCAGGCACAGCCAGGCCACCAGTGCGAACAGCGCGAAGCCGCCGAGGAAACCCGCGATGGTCAGCAAGCCCAGCTTGAGATCGCCCGCCTGCCACAGCAGCAATCCCGAGAACACCAGCGTGCCCAGCACATAGCTGGCCACGGTCAGCGCCTGCGGTGCGCCCTGGTCGCGGCGGATCACCCGGTTGTGCGGCACGTTGCGCAATTGCAGGATGGGCGGCAAGGCAAACCCGACCAGCAACAGCAGCCCGGTGGCCACGCCCTGCAAGGCAGGTGCCCAGCCCGGCGGCGGCAAGGCGGTCGGCAGGAAACTGCCCAGCCATTGCAGCAACGCAAAGTGCGCGGCAAAGCCGACCAGCATGCCGATGATGCTGGCCGCCAGCCCGATGAGAACGAATTCGGTGAGATACAGCCGGGTCACCTGGGCCTGGGTCAGGCCGAAACAGCGCAGCATCGCGCAGGCATCCAGATGGCGCAGCATGAAGCGACGCGCCGCCATGGCCACGGCCAGCGCCGCCAGCATGGCTGACAGCAGGCCGACCAGGGAGAGGAATTGTTCGGCGCGGTCCAGCGTGGCGCGCATTTCGGGGCGGCCGTTTTCCAGCGACTCCACGCGTACGCCGCGCAGCTTGTCGGCCTCGATCTGGCCTTCGATCTGCTGCTGGTAACGCTGCACGGCCTCGACGGGTCCGGCGATCAACAAGCGATATGTCACGCGCGAACCGACCTGCACCAGGTGCGTGGCGGCCAGATCGGCCTCATTGACCATCACGCGCGGCGCGAAGTTGACAAAGGCGCTGCCGCGATCCGGCTCGACCGAGATGACGGCGGCGATCTTCAACGGCAAATCACCCAGTTTCAAGGTATCGCCGAGCTTCACGTCGAGCTGCGACAGAATCTGCGGATCCACCCATACCGTACCGGCCTGCGGGATGCCATCGGCGGGCCGGTCGTGTCCGTCCTTGCCTTCCAGTCGCAGCTGGCCGCGCAAGGGATAGCCCGCCGTGACGGCCTTGATGGAGGACAGCACCGAGCGCGCCGCATCGCCCTCCCCGGCCTGGGCCATGCTGGGAAAGACCTGGGTCTGCGCCTGCAGCAGGCGCAGACCGCTGGCCTGCTGCAGCCAGGAGGATGGCAGTGGCTGGTCGGCCGCGATCAGCAGATCGGCCCCCAGCAGCTGGTGGGCATCGCGCGTCATCCCGGCGCGCATGCGATCGACGAAGAAACCGACCGAGGACAGCGCGGCCACCGCCACGATCAGGGCGATCAGCAGGAAGCGCAGTTCACCGGTGCGCCAGTCGCGCAGGGTCATGCGCAGTGCTTGTTGGAACATGCAGGGCCAGTCGTAAGAAATCAGGAATCAGGAATCAGGAATCAGGAATCGTGAAGCAGGAACGGCGAGTCCGCCATCACGAAAGACGCAGGCCGACATCAGCGCAGCCACACCGCCACCACGCCCACGGCCAGCAGTACGCAGGCCGCACCCAGCATGCGCAGGCGGCGCCGCATGCCATCCATGATGGCCACCAGTTGCGCATTCTGCTCGGCCAGGGTGTTGATCAGCTGGCTGGCGTCGAGCTGCTCGGCTTCCAGCTGGGCGATGCGCTGGGCCAACTGGCCGAGCTCGCCGCCCACCGGTGCGGCCGGTGCGGCATCGACTGCCGTCTTGGCCTTGCGCGTGCGCGACCACAGCTCACGCGCGCCCTTGACGATGCCCGGGGTGGCCTGGACCACATCCCCCCAGGGAATCAATTTGATGGCCGATAGCCAGCTCAATCCCATCTGCACTACTCCTGAAAAAGGGTTGGACAGGGAAAATCAGATACGACTTGTTGCAATTTCGTCGCAAAAACGGCCGAACCGCACTGCCCTGTCTTCTTCTAAGACAGGCAAAATGTCATTTTATCCCGACAAGCTGCAAGCACCCCGCCGGCCCTGCGATCTCTGGCCCGCGGCACCGCCTGTGCAGTCTCGCCGCCTGAGAAACTGGAGTTCCCACCGATGAAAGCCCCCCTGTCCCTGCTGGCCGCCGCCCTGTTGCTGTGTGCCGGCAGCGCCTTTGCCGCTGATTGCACCCAGGCCGCCACCCAGGCCGAGATGAACGCTTGTGCCTCGGAGACCTTGACCCATAACGACGCGGACCTCAATGCCACTTATATGGCCTATCGCGACAAACTCAACAAGGCACAGCAAAACAAGCTGCGCGAGGTGCAACTGGCCTGGCTGAAGTACCGCGACCTGTCCTGCCGCTTTGAAAGTTCGGCCAGTGCGGGCGGGTCCGCTACCGCACTGGCCCTGCAAACCTGCCTGGCCGAGAAGACCCGTCACCGTACCGATGAACTGAAGGCGCTGGCAGGCTGCAAGGAAGGCGATCTCAACTGCGTGCGCTAGTCAGGACATAAACTTTCATGCTGTAATGCTCCCGTCTGAAGAATCATACCGATCAGACCCACGAATCCACCTTGCCCCAGGGAGTCTTCCATGAAAAAAATGCTCTTCGCCATGACCTCGTTCGCGCTGGCTGCCCCGCTGCTGCTCAGTTCTCCCGCCATGGCGCAGAATGCCCAGCAGAACAAGATGAAGCAATGTAACGCCGATGCTGCCGGCAAGAAGGGCGACGAGCGCAAGGCTTTCATGTCCTCCTGCCTGAAGAAGGAACAGCCCAAGCCGGCCACCCAGCAGGACAAGATGAAGCAATGTAACGCCGACGCTGCCGGCAAGAAGGGCGATGAGCGCAAGGCTTTCATGTCGTCCTGCCTGAAGAAGAAGTAAGGCGTCCACCGTCATCCGGCCCGGCCCGATCGGGCCGATCAAGCCGATCAACAAAAAACCCGCAAGGCAGCTTGCGGGTTTTTTGTTGTCTGCGCGGCGCCGCGATCAGTGCTGGGCGCGCTTGAAGAAGAACAGGCCGGCGCCCACCAGCATGAGCACCCCGCCGAAGAAACGGTTCTGCGCCTTGATCGCCTTCTGGCTGCGGAAGAAGCGCTGCAGACGGCTGGCCGCGAAGGCATAGCCGTGCATGACCACCAGATCCACCGCCACCATGGTCACGGCCAGCACCAGCAATTGCAGCCACAGCGGGCGCTCGTGGTCGATGAACTGCGGCAGCACCGCCACCATGAAGACAATGCCCTTGGGGTTGGTGGCGTTGGTGAGGAAGCCCGTCATGCAGCGCTGCCACCAGTGCTGGCCGCGCTGGGCGCGGGCCACGGCATTGGCGGCGTCGATGGCTTCGCCTTCCTGCTCGGAAGGCACGTGCGCGCGCCACTGCGAAAAACCGAGATAGATCAGGTACAGGGCACCGGCAATCTTGACCACGTTGAAGGCGGTCTCGGAGGCCACCAGCAGCGAGCCCACACCGGCACCGGCGATGATGAGAACCACCACCAGCGCGATTTCCAGGCCGAGAATGGTGGCCGTGGTGCGGCGCAGGCCGTAATTGAGACCGTGGCTCATCGACAGCACGGCGCCCGAACCGGGCGAGATGGCAATGAGGCAGGCAGCGAAGAAAAAGGTGATCCAGGTTTGATAAGCCATGAAGAACTCGGTCGGAGGGCGCAGCGTGGAATGGGGAGTCGACCATTATAAGCAAAGCTGCAACGAATGCTTACAAATACACGATGAATTGAAACACTTTCACGTCGTCCTTCAGGTCGACGGCTCGTTATAGGAAGCAAGGCGACACGAAACGATGAAGCGATTACGCAAAATCAAGCGCCGAGCGTAACAACCACTTTCTAAAGGACATTGCCATGAAAACCAAATCCGTCATCGTCGCTTCCCTGCTGACCGCACTGGCCCTGCCGGTGTTCGCCCAGACCGGCAGCACTGCGCCGGCCGCGCCAGCAGCAGCCACGGCCAAGGCGGAAGCCGGCAAGACCGACACCGCACACAAGGCCAAGACCAGCCATCACGCCAAGCACAAGAAGTCGGCCAAGAAGTCCGAAGCCAAGACTGAAAAGAAGGACGCCGCCGATACGGCAGCCAAGACCAAGTAAGACTGTACCGGGCCACTCCCGGTACACCTGACAGACACGCAGCACACACCGTACACACAGTACTACTGACGCAAACAGACACTTGTCTCTGAAAGGACATCACCATGAAAACCAAGACCATCATCCTCGCTTCCCTGCTGTCGGCCCTGACCCTGCCGGTGTTCGCCCAGACCGGCGCAGCAGCGCCCGCCGCTGCCCCGGCCAAGGCCGAAGCCGCCAAGACCGAGACCGCACCGAAGGCCAAGGCGGAACATCACGCCAAGCACAAGAAGTCGGAAAAGAAGGCTGAAGGCAAGACTGCGAAGAAGGCAGAGAAAAAGGCCGAGAAGAAGGAAGCCGCCGGTACTGAAGCCAAGCCGGCAGCTGACGGCGCCGCCAAGTAAGCCGTCCGCAAGGAGCACCACCCCGGGCGCCAGTGTTCTCTGATGCCCGGACATGTCAGGGATGACAGGAGTATCGCCCCCGCACCATGAGGTACGGGGGCGATATTTTTTATATCATTTGGCGTTGTTGATCCAGGCAGCGTTTCGCATCGCCGGCTCGATTCAGTCCTGCTGCCAGCGCAAGGCGATGCGCTCCGATGCGGCAGCGGCGGCAATGTCGGCGAAATGCTCGCAGTCCATGCCCACCCCGGCCGCAAACAGCAAGGCTTCACCCGCCCATACCAGCGGCAGATAAGGGCGTTCCCAGGCCGGCACATCGGCGCTCTGGTACTGCTGCTTGAGGCTGCGCGCCGGACGGTTGGCGGCCAGCCTGATGCGTTCGCCACCGCTGCGCCCGCACACCAGCAAGGATTGGGCACGCAGCCAGTGCGCATCGAAACCGGGCCGCGCATCCCCTGGCGCAATCGGGTCGAAGTGCAGCGTGCCGTAGAAGGCCGGCACCTGCACCTGCGCCTGCCCGCTCCAGCGCAGCGACAAGGCCGCGCCCTCATCAGGCAGACGGCGGCGCGGTGCCAGGAACACGCGTTCGCGATAGCGATGCACTTCGCCATCGGGGTGGGAGACGCACAACTGGGCCTCCACATCGGCCTGCAGCAATTGCGTGCGCATCTCCTGCATCCACGCCGCCGAGGGCATGCGCATGCCGCGCAGCCCGAACCAGTGACGCATCAGATTGAGAAAGCGCTGCTCGCTCAAGGCGCGCAGTGCTGGCATGCGCAGATGATCGTCCTGGCGACATTGCGCCAGATCCTCTTGGGCCACTTCGCGCAGCAATACCTGCGCACCCTGCGCGTGTCCGGCGGCGCGTGCCAGACGTTGCTGATATCCGGGGAAGACCTGAGCGAGCGCGGGCATGACCTGATGACGCAAGGCATTGCGGGTGTAGCGCGGATCGCTGTTGGACTCATCCTCGATCCAGCTCAGCGACCAGGCACGAGCACACGCTTCCAGCTGCGCGCGCGCAAGTGCCAGGAAGGGCCGCGCAATCATGGTCTGCGGATCGCCCAGCAGCGCCGCAGCGGTACTGCATTGATCCATGCCCGACATCCCCGCCAGGCCACTGCCGCGCAGCAGTTGCAGCAGCACGGTTTCGGCCTGGTCGTCGAGATGATGGGCGGTGAGCAGCAGACGTGCGCCGTGCGACCGGCACAGCCGCCCCAATGCAGCGTAACGCGCCAGCCGCGCCGCTTCTTCCACGCCGCTGTCGGCTACCCGCTCCAGCTGCACACGCTCATGCGCGCAGGTGATGCCATGCCGCGCACAACGATCTTCGACATGGGCCAGCCAGGCATCCGCATGGGGCGAGAGCCCATGATGCACATGCAGCGCCACCAGTGATGCACCCTGCTCACGTTGCCACTGCGCGGCCACTTCCAGCAAGACCGTGGAATCGAGCCCGCCGCTGAAGGCCACGGCCAGCGTGTCCCGCGCGGGATCGAAACCGGCGGCAGCCAGCGTGGCCTGCAATGCCTGCAACGCCTGTGGCAGCTTGCCCGGGGAGGGAGAAAGAGAGGGATGATCGGACATGAGAAAAAGCGGTGCCGGAAAAGACAAACGCCAGCGAAGCAATCGCTGGCGCCTGCAATGACGTGAACGGAACGCGGACGATTACTCGGCCGAATTGAGTTCCTTGAACTTGCCATAGGCCATCAGCTTTTCGTGACGCGCAGCCAGCAGGTCCTTGGTCTTCATGCCCTGGAACTGGCGCAGCGAATCCGACAGCGCGCGCTTGAGCAGTCCGGCCATCTGCTTGGGATCGCGATGGGCGCCGCCCAGCGGCTCGTTGACGATCTTGTCGATGAGGCCAATGGCCTTCAGGCGATGCGCGGTCAGGCCCAGCGCCTCGGCCGCATCGGCGGCGCGGTCGGCGGTCTTCCAGAGGATGGAAGCGCAGCCTTCCGGCGAGATCACCGAATAGGTCGCATATTGCAGCATCAGCACCGAGTCGCCCACGGCGATGGCCAGCGCACCACCGGAACCGCCTTCACCGATGATGGTGGCAATGAGCGGCACCTTCAGTTCGGCCATCACGTAGAGATTGTGGCCGATGGCTTCGGACTGGCCGCGCTCTTCGGCATCGATGCCGGGGAAGGCACCGGGGGTGTCAACGAAGGTAAAAATCGGTAAACCGAACTTTTCGGCGACCTTCATCAGGCGCATGGCCTTGCGATAGCCTTCCGGCTTGGGCATGCCGAAGTTGCGCATGGCGCGTTCCTTGGTGTCGCGCCCCTTCTGGTGGCCGATCACCATGCAGGCCTGGCCGTTGAACCGGGCCAGACCGCCGACGATGGACTGGTCGTCCGCAAAGGTGCGGTCGCCGTGCAGTTCGTGGAAGTCGGTGAAGATCTCGCGCACGTAGTCCATGGTGTAGGGACGCTGCGGATGGCGCGCAATCTGGGAAACCTGCCAGGGCGTGAGCTTGGCGTAGATGTCCTTGGTCAGCTGCTGGCTCTTCTTGACCAGGCGCTCGATCTCTTCGGAGATGTCGACGGCCGAATCGTCCTGTACAAAACGCAACTCTTCAATCTTGGCATCCAGCTCGGCGATGGCCTGCTCGAAGCCCAGAAAAGTCGTTGTCGATTTACTCATTGTGTTCCTTTTTCAACAAGTCCGATCATGCGGCGAGAATCGCTGAAAACGCCGGCCCGGTGCGGGTTGCGGCTCGATGATCCCCGGATGTATCGGTTTGCCTTCAAATCTTGGGAGGTGCGGAGTATACACCAGCGCAGACCCTGCACGGCAGGTCTGCCCGCGCCCTCTTCCCCTTGGTTCAATAATCGGAGGGCACCGGATCGAGGCTGCGCCACAGATACCAGGTGGCCACGGTGCGCCACGGTTCCCAGTTCGCAGCGACTTCCCGCGCATCGCTGCGCGAGACCGGTTCTCCCGAGAAATAACTGACGCTGATGCCCTTGAGCAATCCCAGGTCATCCAGCGGCAGCACGTTCGGGCGCAGCAGATTAAATATCAAAAACATCTCGGCTGTCCAGCGGCCGATCCCGCGGATCTGGATCATCTCGGCAATGACGGCTTCGTCTTCCATCTCCGCCCATTTGTCGGGATGCACCGTCTTGGCCTTGAAATGCGCTGCCAGGTCGAGGATGTATTCGGCCTTGCGCTTGGACAGACCGCAAGTGGCCAGTCCATCGGCTCCGGTACGCATCACCTGGGCCGGCGTGCAGCGCGGACAGGCTTCCAGGAAGCGCTGCCAGACCGCATTGGCGGCCTTGGTCGAGATCTGCTGGCCGATCACCGAGCGCGCCAGCGTGGTGAAGGCGTCGCCGCGCACCGTCAGTTGCAGATCCCCGAACTGCGGGATGATCTTGCGCATGATGCGGTCACGCTTCATCAGCTCGGCCTTGGCCTCTTCCCAGTAGGCCGGCACGATCAGGCTGGGATCGGCTTCGCTGGCTTTTCGGTTGGTATTCAAATCAAGCTCTCCGCCATTCGGTCAGGCCGCCCGGTTTGTCTTCCAGAATGATGCCGGCCTCGGTCAGCACGGCGCGAAGTCGGTCGGCTTCGGCGAAGTCCTTGCCTGCCTTGGCTGCCTTGCGCGCTTCAATCAAGGCTTCGATCTCGGCCTGGCCCAGACCGTCGGCCGCCGCCACGCCACCCTTGAGGTACTCGTCCGGTGCGCGCTGCAACAGGCCGAGGATACCGGCCAGCGCCTTCAACTGGCGCGCCTGCACCGGCGAACGGTCACGGTTGACTTCATTGGCCAGCTCGAAGAGCACCGACACCGCCATTGGCGTGTTGAAGTCATCGTTCAGGGCCTCTGTGAACCTTTGTGCATGGGACTCGTCGGCCAGCAGGCCGCCCGCTTCCGGCGGTACATCCTTCAAGGCCGTGTACAGGCGGGTGAGCGCCTGGCGGGCATCGTCCAGATGCGCATCCGAGTAGTTCAGCGGGCTGCGGTAGTGGGCGCGCAAGATGAAGAAACGTAACACTTCCGGGTCGTACTTCTTGAGCACGTCGCGGATGGTAAAGAAGTTGCCCAGGGACTTGGACATCTTCTCGTTGTCGATGCGCACGAAGCCGTTGTGCATCCAGTAGTTCACGAAGGTGTGCTGGTGTGCCCCCTCGGACTGGGCGATCTCGTTTTCGTGGTGCGGGAACTGCAGGTCCTGGCCGCCGCCGTGGATGTCGAAGTGGTCGCCCAGCAGATCGCTGGACATGGCCGAGCACTCGATGTGCCAGCCCGGACGGCCGCAACCCCAGGGCGAATCCCACTTGGCCTCGTCCGGCTCGCTGGGCTTGGCGGCTTTCCAGAGCACGAAGTCCAGCGGATCGCGCTTGCCGGTGTTCACATCGACCCGTTCGCCGGCGCGCAGGTCGTCCAGCGACTTGCCGGAGAGCTTGCCGTAGCCGGGGAAGTCACGCACCGAATAGTTCACATCGCCATCGCTGGCCTTGTAGGCCAGGCCGTTCTTTTCCAGCTTGCCGATCAGGTCCAGCATCTTCGGCACGTATTTGGTCGCACGCGGCTCATGGTCGGGACGCTGCACGCCCAGGGCGGCGGCATCCTCGTTCATGGCATCGATGAAGCGATTGGTCAGCTGGGCGATGGTTTCGCCGTTCTCGGCGGCACGATGAATGATCTTGTCGTCGATATCGGTGATGTTGCGCACGTAGGTCACGGCATAGCCGCAGGCACGCAGCCAGCGCTGCACCATGTCGAACACCACCAGCACGCGCGCATGGCCGATATGGCAATAGTCATACACGGTCATGCCGCACACGTACAAGCGCACCTTGCCGGGTTCGATCGGGGAAAAGGTCTGCTTGTCACGCGCCAGCGTGTTGTAAATCTTGAGCTCGCTCATGGGATGGGAATTCTGGGGTTGGCGTTGCCGCAACAGGCGACGGGTTCATGCAGTTTGCGTAGGGCTGACACCGGCATGAAGCGCGGCGCTGGCAGGCCCCTGCCTGGGATTCATTGTTCTAGCAGCAATTGCAACATGAACGGATCACGGTAGCCAAACCTCTTTTTGTATTACTTGTTTGATATAAAATGCCAGCTTTCTTCGAATTTCTTCGAGTATAGCATCGATAAAACCATGGCCCCAGAATCACAAGAACAGACATCCATTCATGGTTTGCGCGGTTTGATCAGCAAGACTGCCCACAAGACGGCAGTGTTGTCCAGCCTGGTGGCTGCCCTCTTCGGGGTGCCCGCCACGCTTGCGCATGCCAGTGAAATGTCTGACATCAACAAGCTGATGCGGGCCGGACAGTATGCCGAAGCACTGACCAAGACCGATGCCGTACTGGCCAAACACCCGCGCGATGCGCAACTGCGTTTCACGAAGGGACTGATCTTAGCAGAACAAAACCGTTCTGCCGAGGCCATTGCCGTGTTCACCAAGCTGACCGAGGACTTCCCCGATCTGCCCGAACCGTACAACAACCTGGCCGTGCTGTACGCGGCCGATGGCCAGTACGACAAGGCGCGGGCTGCGCTGGACATGGCCATGCGCACCAACCCGACCTATGCGACGGCACTGGAGAACCTGGGCGACGTCTACGCGAAGATGGCCAGCCAGGCCTATGACAAGGCCTTGCAGATCGATCCGGGCGCCAACGTCCCGCAGCCCAAGCTGACGCTGTTGCGCTCGCTCAACGGCAACACCACCGGTGGCACGGTACCGCGCCTGGCCTCGTCCGCCTCCGCCCAGCGCGATGCCAAGGCCAAGGCCGACGCCAACGCCGCCGAGCAGCAGCAGCGCGCCAAGGCCCTGGCGGCCGAGAAGCTGGCCCAGCAGGCCGCCGCCGACCGCGCCGAGGCCGAGAAGACCGCCATCGCCAAGGCCACCAGCGAAAAGGAAAAGGCCGCAGCCGACAAGGCGGCAGCGGAAAGAGCCGCAGCCGAAAAGACCGCGGCCGACAAGGCTGCTGCGGAAAAGGCGGCCGCCGAGAAGGCCGCCGCCGAGCGCGCCAAGGCCGAGAAAGCCCGTGCCGAGCAACTGGCCGCCGAACAGGCGCGGGCTCAGAAGGCCGCGGCCGACAAGGCTGCCGCCGAACAGAAGCAGAAGGAACTGCAAGCCCGCAAGGACAAGGAACAAGCCGACAAGCTGGCCCGCGAGCAAGCCGCCCGCGCCGAGAAGGAAAAGGCCGCCCAGGCTGCCGCCGAAAAAGCCAAGGCGGACAAGCTGGCTGCGGCCGAGAAGGCAAAAGCCGAGAAACAGGCCGCGGCCGACAAGGCCAAGGCGGAGAAACTGGCCGCCGCCGACAAGGCGCGTGCCGACAAGGCCCATGCCGACAAGGAAAAGGCCAGCGCCGAACAGGACAAGGCCGCCGTGCTGGCCGCTCTGAGTGGCTGGGCCAAGGCCTGGAGCGACAAGGACGTGCGCGGCTATCTGGGCCATTATGCCGGCGACTTCGATACGCCCCGTGGCGCCTCCCGCAAGGAATGGGCCGAAGAGCGCCGCGCCCGCATCGAGGACAAGGGCCACATCAGCGTCAAGGTCAGCAATGCCTCGGTCACCATCAATGGCAACACCGCGACCGTGCGCTATCGCCAGATATATAATTCGGATCGGCTGACGGTGGACAGCCGCAAGACCCTGATCTTCGTCAAACAGGGCAATCGATGGCTGATCAAACAGGAACGATCGGGAGGGTAATTGGTGGCTAGCGCTTTGCAAGGGCGTCCCGCGCGCATGCTGGGACGCCTGTTGATGTTGTGCCTGGCAGGTCTGCCTGCCATGGGCAGCGTGGCATCCTCGTCGGCCCTTGCGCCGCCCGCCAATACGGTGGGCGCAGCGGCCATCAAGCCGGATCCGGAAGCCCTGCTCATCGATATCTACAAGGATCTTGGCGCCGACCGCCTGCACCAGGCGCAGGCCAAGGCCGACGCCTTGGTCGCGGCCTATCCGACCTTTCGACTGGGCCACCTGGTGCGCGGCGATCTGCTGCTCATGCACGCGCGTCCGGTGCGCAATTTCGGCGCCATGGCCGATGGCCCCAGCGACAAGCTCAAGGAACTGCGCGATGAAGCCATGGTGCGCATCCGCTCGCTGCAGGAAAAACCGGATCCCGCACTCATTCCCAAGTCCGTGCTGCAGCTGGGCGAGGACCAGAAGAACGTGCTGGTCGTCGATACCACCCGCTCGCGCCTGTATGTGTACGAGAACCAGGGTGGCGACCTGAAGTATGTGAGCGACTACTACATTTCGCAGGGGCGCCTGGGCGCCAACAAGACCAAGTCCGGCGACCAGCGCACCCCTATCGGGGTGTATTACATCAACAACCGCATCCCCGGCCCCAAGCTGCCGGACTTCTATGGCACGGGTGCGCTGCCGCTGTCCTATCCCAATGAATGGGACAAGCGCAATGGCCGCAGCGGCTACGGCATCTGGCTGCATGGCACGCCCTCGGACAACTTCAGCCGCCCGCCGCTGTCTTCGGACGGTTGCGTGGTACTGGCCAACCCGGACCTGCAGAGCCTGTATTCCACCGCCGAGGTCGGCAAGACGGTGGTGGTCATCAGTCAGCACGTGCAATTCGTCAACAAGGATGCACTGAGCAAGGAACGCGACGCCGCCTCGGCCATGCTGGAACAATGGAGCCAGTCGCTGGAAGATGCCGATGCCGAGAAGGTACTGTCGTATTACTCGCCGGAATTCCGCTCGGCCCAGGGCGAGAACCTGGCCACCTGGTTCGGTCGCCAGCAGAAGAGTCTGAACGGCGCGCGCTATACCAGTGTCAAACTGCGCGATGTCAGCCTGTTCCGCTATCCCGGCGCACCGGAAGACATGATCGTCAGCACTTTCACCCAGGAAAGTGCGGTCGGCAAGAGCAAGAACGCGATCCGCAAGCGCCAGTACTGGGTGCGTGAAGGATCGCAATGGAAAATCATTTACGAAGGCAACGCATGATCCTCTCCCGTCGTCATCTGCTGCGCATGGCAGCAGCGTTTTCCCTGTCGGCCACGCTGGCCGCGCCGGTCCTGGCCGCCAATGCCCCGCGTGTGCTGCTCAAGACCAGCATGGGTGACATCACCCTGGAACTCAATCCCGAAAAGGCCCCGGTCTCGGTCGACAATTTCATCAAGTACGTCAAGAAGGGCCAGTACAACGGCACCGTGTTCCACCGCGTCATCAACGGCTTCATGATCCAGGGCGGAGGCTACGACCAGAACATGCGTGAGAAGCCCACCGAGGCCCCCATCAAGAACGAGGCCAATAACGGTTTGAAGAACGAGGTTTATACTGTGGCGATGGCGCGCACGTCGGCACCGCATTCGGCCACGGCCCAGTTCTTCATCAATGTGGCGGACAACCGCTTCCTGAACTACCCCGGCCAGGACGGCTGGGGCTATGCCGTCTTCGGCAAGGTCATCGCCGGCACTGACGTGGTCGACAAGATCAAGCAGGTGCGCACCGGCGCCGGCGATGTGCCGGCCACTCCCGTGGTGATCGAGTCGGCCACCCTGCTCAAGTAAGGCCGGCGTCTCGTCGCGCAGCCAAGGCGGGCCCAAGTCGCCCGCCGGTTTTTTTATTTCCCCCACCAGCAAAGGAATTCATCATGGCAGTTCTGCTCACCACCAACCACGGCGCAATCAAGATCGAACTGGATGCGGAAAAAGCCCCCAAGACCGTTGAGAACTTCCTGGCCTACGTCAACGCCGGTCACTACAATGGCACCATCTTCCACCGCGTCATCGACGGTTTCATGATCCAGGGCGGCGGCTTCGAACCCGGCATGAAGCAGAAGGAAACCCGCGAGCCGATCGAGAACGAAGCCAAGAACGGCTTGAAGAACGAGCCCTACACCCTGGCCATGGCACGCACTGCCGCCCCGCACTCGGCCTCGGCGCAGTTCTTCATCAACGTCAAGAACAACAGCTTCCTGGACTACCCGGGCCAGGACGGCTGGGGCTACTGCGTCTTCGGCAAGGTCGTCGAAGGCACTGAAGTGGTCGACAAGATCAAGGGCGTCAAGACCACCCGCGCCGGCATGTTCGCCGACGTCCCGGCGGAAGATGTGGTGATCGAGAAGGCAGAAGTGGTCTGAGCCTGACCCCGACCGCTGACTTCATCGACCATGACTGATTTCCAGTTCATGCAGAAAGCGCAACCGACGGTTGCGCTTTTTGTTTCCGACCTCCATTTGCAGGCCGCCCTGCCCCGCACCACCGAGGCTTTCCTGGCCTTCCTGCAAAGCCATGCGGTACAGACGCAGCAACTGTACTTGTTAGGTGACGTGTTCGAGTACTGGGCCGGTGACGACGACCGTACTGCTCCCTACAACCAACTGATTGCTGATGCACTGAGAACTGTACAGGGCCACGGCGTGCAACTGTACTGGATGGCGGGGAACCGCGATTTCCTGGTCGGACAGGATTTTGCCGATGCCGCCGGGCTGACGCTGCTGCCGGACCCGCACGTCATCACCGTGGCAGGCCGCACCCTGGCGCTGGCACACGGCGACGCGCAATGCACCGATGACCAGGCCTACATGGCCTTTCGCGCGCAGGTGCGCCAGCCGGCCTACCAGCAGCAGTTCCTGGCCATGCCGCTGGCGCAGCGCAAGGCCATCATCGAAGGCATCCGCAAGAACAGCCAGGACGCCAACCAGAGCAAGGACATGGCGATCATGGATGTGAACGCCGGCGCCATCGATGCGCTCTTCGCGCAGACCGGCACCGACGTGCTGATCCACGGGCACACGCACCGCCCTGCCCTGCATCGACTCGGTGATGGCAAGCTGCGCTATGTCTTGCCGGATTGGGAATATGACGTGGAGACGCCGCGTGGCGGCTGGATCAGCATGACAGCCGATGGCGTACTGCATCGGCATGGCGTGGACGGAGGCGAGATCACCTGATCCCGCGTGCACTTCATCGCAGCCGGATTGTACCGGCTGCGCTTTCCTCATCAATCGACCAGCCGGTTCAGTTGCGCGGCGTCGAATTGCCCAGCCTCTTCCAGGCGTCGACAGCCTATCCCCGCACCCTGCAAGGCGGCCAGCACGGCTTCCAGTTGCTGCTCCTGGGCGGCGACTTGATTGATGAGTCCGTGCAATGCCTTGGAAAGCGGATCATCGCCATTGGGCATCACCCCGTAGGCTGCGAACAGGCGGGCTGCCGCCTGTTCACGCGCGGTCGGCGCGGCATTGCGCTCGACGATGCGCGCCGGGTTGCCTACCGCCGTCGCTCCCGCCGGCACTTCCTTGGTGACCACCGCATTGGAGCCGACCTTGGCGCCATCTCCCACCGTAAAGCCGCCCAGCACCTTGGCTCCGGCACCGATGATGACGCCGCGTCCCAAGGTGGGATGACGCTTGGCGCCCTTGGCCAGCGACGTCCCGCCCAGGGTCACACCCTGGTAGATGGTGGAATCGTCGCCGACAATGGCGGTCTCGCCGATCACCACGCCCATGCCATGGTCGATGAAGACACGGCGGCCGATGGTTGCGCCCGGATGGATCTCGATGCCGGTGAGCGTGCGGCCAATCTGCGAGATGAAGCGGCCCAGCCATTTCAGATCGGCCTGCCAGCAAGCCTGGGCCCAGCGATGCAGGATCACCGCGTGCAGACCGGGATAACAGGTCAGCACCTCCCAGCTGTTGCGCGCGGCGGGATCGCGCTCGCGGATGCTGGCGATGTCTTCTCTGAGTCGGCTGAACATGGTGTGTTTCCTGAAACGTTGAAAGAAAAAGTGCTGCAAAAAAAATCGCCGGACGCAAAGTCCGGCGATGGTGTCATGCGGGGATGACCGGACTTACCTGGGCAAGCGCTGGCGTCGCGCCTCGTACAGACAGACGCCGGAAGCCACGGAGACGTTGAGGCTCTCGACCGAACCGAACATGGGGATGTTGACCAGCACGTCGCAGGTCTCACGGGTGAGACGGCGCATGCCTTCGCCTTCGGAGCCCATCACCAGTGCGGTGGGGCCGGTGAAGTCGCCTTCGTACAGCCCCTTCTCGGCATCATCCGTGGTACCGATGATCCACACGCCGCGCTCCTTCAGGTCGCGCATGGTGCGCGCCAGGTTGGTGACGGTGATGTAGGGCACGGTGTCGGAGGCGCCGCTGGAGACCTTCATGGCCGTGGCATTGAGCCCCACGGCGCGGTCTTTGGGAGCGATCACGGCATGCGCGCCGGCACCGTCGGCCACGCGCAGGCAGGCACCCAGGTTGTGCGGATCGGTGATGCCGTCGAGGATCAGCAGCAGCGGCGGACCGACCACGGCGTCCAGCAGTTCATCGAGGGTGCGCGCCAGCGACAGCGCGGCGGCCTTGGCCACCACGCCCTGGTGACGGCGCGTGCCGACCATGGCGGCCAGGCGCTGGTCGTCGGCCTGGATGATGCGCACATTGGCTTCCTTGGCGGCATGCAGCAAATCCAGCATGCGGCGGTCGCGGCGCTCGGCATCCACGTAGATCTCTTCCACCGAGGAAGCCTCGTGGCGGATGCGGGAGGTCACGGCATGGAAGCCGAAAATCATTTTGCTCTTCATAGATCCTGCTTGTGTCTTTCGTCTTGCTTGGGGCATCTGCCCATCGTTCCATCAAACCCGGCCTGTGCGGTACCCAAGACCGGGGACATGCTCATCGCTTCTTCTTGCCCTTGCTGTAAGCCTTGGCGGCCGCGCGCTTGCGGTCAGCGTCGCCAGGACGTGCCGCGCTGGTGCGCGCCGCACCGGCCTTGGCCTTGGCGCCGCCCTTGGGCTTGCTGCCGGCGGCGGCGGCCTGCTTGGCCGCCACGCCCTTCTTGCCGCGCGCGGCGGGCTGTGCGGCGTCCTGGGCCTGCCTGCTGCCACCGGACTTGCCACGCGCAGCGTTTTCGGCGCGCTTGGCTTCGTTCTTGATCAGCGTGCGGATACCCGGTTCGTTGACCAGGGCCAGATCGATCTTGCGCGCATCCAGATCCACCCGGCTGACCTGCACGGTGACGCGGTCGGTCAACTGGTAGCGGATGCCGGTACGTTCGCCGCGCAGTTCGTGGCGCGCCTCGTCGTACTGGAAGTAATCGGCGCCCAGTTCGGTGACGTGCACCAGTCCCTCGATATACAGCGCATCGAGCTGCACGAAGATGCCGAAGGTGGCCACACCGGCGATGGTGCCGGTGAACTCCTCGCCCAGCTTGTCGCGGATGAAGTAGCACTTGAGCCAGGCTTCCACGTCCCGCGAGGCCTCGTCGGCACGGCGCTCGTTGGCCGAGCAGTGCAAGCCCAGCGCTTCCCAGATCGCCAGCGCGCTTTCGCCGCGCGGCTTCTTGCCGGCCGCCTTGTCGGTGGCGCGCTGCAGTGCCTGCGCCTTGCGCGCCGCCGGTGAGATCGAGGTGTTGAGCGCACTGCTGTCGATGCCCTTGGGCTCGTAGCGCTTGCCTTGCAGCACGGCCTTGATGGCACGGTGCGTCAGCAGATCGGGGTAGCGGCGGATCGGACTGGTGAAGTGCGCATAGGACTCATAGGACAGGCCGAAGTGACCGATGTTGTCGGGGCTGTAGACCGCCTGCTGCATCGAGCGCAGCAGCATGGTCTGGATCAGCACTGCATCCGGACGCGCCTTGACCTTGGGCATGAGCTCGGCATAGTCCGACGCGCTGGGGGTGTCGCCACCGCCCAGGGTCAGGCCGACCTGCTTGAGGAAGGTACGCAACTGGGTCAGCTTTTCCTTGGTCGGGCCGGCGTGGATGCGATAGAGCGCCGGGTGATCGTGGCGCTTGAGGAGGTCGGCCGCACAGACGTTGGCGGCCAGCATGCACTCTTCGATCAGGCGGTGTGCATCGTTGCGGGTGCGCGGCAGGATCTTCTCGATCTTGCCGGCGGCGTTGCAGACGATGTAGGTCTCGGTGGTCTCGAAGTCAATGGCACCGCGCGCCTGGCGGGACGTCAGCAGCGCCTGGAAGACTTCGTAGAGGTGCGTCAGGTGCGGTACCAGACCGATGCGGCGCGCCGCTTCAGG
This sequence comes from Herbaspirillum sp. C7C8, assembly GCF_022627875.1. Lineage (NCBI taxonomy): Bacteria > Pseudomonadati > Pseudomonadota > Betaproteobacteria > Burkholderiales > Oxalobacteraceae > Herbaspirillum > Herbaspirillum sp. C7C8. Next base: position 20,265 of record NZ_JABXGG010000017.1, on the reverse strand, counting down.
GCCCTTGGTGTTGGCCAGGATGGAAGCCACTTCGGTATAGGTCAGGCGCGCTGCCGAGTGGATCACGGCCGGATAGAACTGATAGGCCTTGATCTCGCCCTTGGCGGTGATGACGGCATCGCACACCAGGGTCAGGCGGTCGACGTCCGGGTTCAGCGAGCACAGGCCGTTGGAGAGTTTTTCCGGCAGCATCGGGATGACCCGGCGCGGGAAATACACCGAGGTGCTGCGCTCCAGCGCATCCGCGTCGAGGGCGTCATTGGGCTTGACGTAGTGGCTCACGTCGGCAATCGCCACGATCAGGCGATAGCCCTTGGTGCGGCCGATCTTGACCGGTTCGCAGTAGACTGCATCGTCGAAGTCACGCGCGTCTTCGCCATCGATGGTGACCAGCGGCACGTCGCGCAGGTCGACGCGATCCTTGAGGTCGGCGGCCTTGACTTCGCTGGGCAGCTTGGAAGACAGCTTCTTGGCGGCTTCCGAGAATTCGTGCGGTACGCCGTACTTGCGCACGGCGATTTCGATTTCCATGCCGGGGTCGTCGATGTCACCGAGGATCTCGACGATCTTGCCCACCGGTTGCGTGTAGCGGGACGGATGCTCGGTCAGCTCCACGCTCACTACCTGTCCGGCCTTGGCCTTGCCCGGGGGGCCGGCCAGCAGCACATCGTGGCCGATGCGCTTGTCTTCGGGGGCGACCACCCAGACGCCGTTCTCATTCAACAGGCGGCCGATCACGTGGGTATTGGCGCGCTCGACCACTTCGACGATGGTGCCTTCGGGACGGCCGCGGCGGTCGGTGCCGGTGATGCGAGCCTGCACGCGGTCGCCGTGCATGACCTTCTGCATTTCCTTCTCGGGAAGGAAGAGGTCATCGGTCCCTTCATCGGGCAGCAGGAAACCGAAGCCATCGCGATGGGCCGAGACGCGGCCCAGGATGAAATCGGGCGAGTGGGTCAGCTTGTAGTTGCCGGCGCGGTCCGGCTTGATCTGGCCGTCGCGTTCCATGGCGTTGAGGCGGCGCGTCAGGCCATCCATTTCTTCAGGCTTGACGCCAAGCGCAGCGGCCAGTGCGGCAACGTTTTGCGCGCCCGAGGAAGTACGCAGGATGCCGAGGATCTCTTCCCGGCTGGGAATGGAATAGGGGAATTGGCTCAAAAGTTTCGTTTCGCGCAATTGTTATAAATGCCGAGGCGAAGACTGCCCAGGCGAACGGAAGTCCTTAGTGTAACGGAGTTGCGCCCATTTACCTAACCGCAATACGGGGGTAAAAAGCCGGGTCGGCATCGTATTGCAACGAAATTTGCGTCATGGGGATGAAAATGTTGTTGACAGCAGCTTCAGACCGACTATAATCACGGTCTTCGCTTTACAGCGCAGCCCACGTGGCGGAATTGGTAGACGCGCATGGTTCAGGTCCATGTGCCGCGAGGTGTGGGGGTTCGAGTCCCTCCGTGGGCACCAAAATAGAAAAGGTCGATTGATGAAAATCAATCGGCCTTTTGTATTTTGGGGACCGCGAGCAAAGCGCCTGCGCGCTTTGCGGGAGGAACGAGAAAGTCCGGCCTTGCAAGGCCGGACGGGGTCGCGGGACGTGACCGAGTGCCTCAGTGCGCAGCAAAATGGAAAAGGTCGATTGACGCAAGTCAGTCGGCCTTTTGTATTTTGGGGACCGCGAGCAAAGCGCCCGCCCTCCCCCCATCTTCATTACGAATCCAAGCAGTCCGCGTCAAAGCAGGTTCATCGCCATCTCAGGCAAATTGGCGGGTGCGAAATCTTTTATCATGCGCAAGGTCTGCCCATGGCAGCGGCACGCTCTTCGCGTCCGCTCATCCCGCGACACACCGCCAACTCTGATCGCCACGCAATGCCCCAATTCGACAAGTCCCTGGTCTGGTTCCGCCGTGACCTGCGCCACACCGATCATGCCGCCCTCTACTATGCGCTCTCGCAGAGCCGCTCCGTGTGGTGCGTGTTCGTCTTCGATACCGACATCCTCGATGCACTCAAGGCCGAGGGCGTGGTGCAGGATCGCCGTGTCGATTTCCTGCTGGCCAGCGTGGCCGAACTGGACCAGGCCCTGCAGAAAGCGGGCGGCGGACTGATCGTGCTGCATGGACCGGCCGCCAGCTGCATCACCAACCTGGCTGCCGAACTGGAGGTGCAGGCAGTCTTCACCAACAGCGACTACGAACCCGCCGCAGTAGAACGCGATGCGGCGGTCGCCCAGGCCCTGAAGAAACAAGGCGCACAACTGCTCAGCTACAAGGATCAGGTGATCTTTGAAAAGGATGAAGTGCTGACGCAGTCGGCCAGGCCCTTCTCCGTCTTCACGCCCTACAAGAACGCGTGGATGGCCAGGCTGACCGCGGCGGGCGGCGACTTCTACCTCAAGCCCTACCCGGTCGAAAAATACTTCAAGGTGCTGGCCAGGCCAGCCGCCAAGACGCCCCACGGACTGCCCTCGCACGAGGCACTGGGCTTCAGACCCAGCAATCTGGACGAACTGAAGATTCCAACCGGCATGTCCGGTGCCGAGGCCCTGCTGGAGGACTTCCTGGGCCGTATCGGCGCCTATGGGACGGCGCGCGATTTCCCGGCAGTGAAGGGTCCTTCCTATCTGTCGATCCACCTGCGCTTCGGCACCGTCTCCATCCGTACCCTCGCGCGTGCGGCGATGCAGGCGATGCACGCGGGACAGGGCGCCGCCGGCGCCGCCGTGTGGCTCTCGGAACTGACCTGGCGCGACTTCTACTTCATGATCCTGCATCATCATCCGCGCGTGACCGACCAGGCTTTCAAGCCCGAGTACGACGCCATCCGATGGGAGCAAGGCCAGCACGCCGAGGAACTGTTCGCCGCCTGGTGCGAAGGCCGCACCGGCTATCCGCTGGTCGACGCCGCCATGGCCCAGATCAACCAGACCGGCTACATGCACAACCGTCTGCGCATGGTGGTGGCCAGCTTCCTGACCAAGGACCTGGGCATCGACTGGCGCCGCGGCGAAAAATATTTTGCACGCCACCTCAACGACTTCGACCTGTCCGCCAACAATGGCGGCTGGCAGTGGGCCTCGTCCTCAGGCTGCGATGCCCAGCCCTACTTCCGCATCTTCAATCCGGTCACACAGTCCGAGAAATTCGATCCGGATGGAAAGTTCATCCGTCGCTATCTGCCGCAACTGGCCAGGCTCTCCGACAAGCGCATCCACGCGCCCTGGACGGCCACACCCGATGAACGCCTCTCGGCCGGGGTGACGCTGGGGCAGAACTATCCGCGTCCCATCGTCGATCACGCCGAGGCGCGCGAACGCACGCTGGCACGCTATGCGGTGGTCAAGAAGTCCGAACCGGCAGAGTAAGGGGGATAAAAAAAACGGACTGCACCCAGTCCGTTCCTGACCGCCATCGCAACAGGGCCGCCAGGCAGCCGAGCCGCCGTTCATTCCGACATCACCGGCTCCACCTTCTTGTCCTGGTCGAAGCGGATCGGCGGCACCCGGCGCACCATCCACAGTCCGACCAACGCGGCCACGATGGCAATGGCGATCCCCATGTGAATGGCGCCCACCAGTGCCTCGCGCGCGGCTTCCAGCAGGGCCGAGCCGTCATGTCCGGCCTGCATCAGCCGGGCCAGCAGCACCGACTGGATGTCATGATTGACCAGCACTTCGGGGTCACTGAAGTCCTTGAGCCATTGTGCCGCGTGATCCCCTTCCAATGCCTTCTGCACGCCCGCGCCATACATCTGGCTGACCAGCGTGCCGGTGATGGCCGTACCCAGCATCCCGCCGATCATGCGCAGCGATTGCAGCAAAGCCGTGGCGATGCCCAGATGTTCGCGCGCGGCGGCCTGCTGGGCAAACACGGTGAGATTGGGCAGCACCAGTCCCAGTCCGAAACCACCGGCCAGCATCACCACCAGCAGGAAGGTATTGCCGGTGTTACGGTCACACAGCACCACGCCCAGACAGGATGCGGCGATGAGCGCAAAGCCGAGATTCATCATCAGGTTGGGATTGGGAATGCGCGTGATGATGCGACCATTGACGATGCTGGCCACGGTGATGCAGGCCACCAGCGGTGTAATGAGCAGGCCCGCCTCGCGCGGACTCAGGCCGAATCCGCCCTGGAACAGCAGCGGTGCGTACATCAGCAAGGAGAACATCGCAAAACCCGCCAGCACCGACAACACGAACAGACTGGCCAGTGCCTTGTCGCGCATCATCTCGAAGGGCAGGATCGGTTGCGCAGCGCGCTGCTCCCACTTCCACAGGGCATAGAAGGCCGCCACCGAGACTGCCAGCAAGACCATCATGCCGCCGGTGATGCCGCGCTTGGGCAGCAGTTCCACCAGCAATTGCAGGCTGCCCAGCGAGAGCGAAATCAACAGCGCACCGGGCCAGTCCAGCCGCATCTTGCCGGCGTGCTGCATGTGGCGGATATGCGGCACAAAGCGCCAGACAAAATACAGCGACAGCACGCCGATGGGCAGGTTGCAGTAGAACACCCAGCGCCAGCCCAGCCCCTGGGTGAGGAAGCCACCGAGCGAAGGACCGACTGCAGTGGCGATGCCGAAGGAGACCGACAGGATGATCTGCCAGCGCAAGCGCACGCGCGGATCGGGGAACAGGTCGGCCACGGAAGCGAAACAGGTCCCCACCAGCATGCCGCCACCGATACCCTGCAAACCGCGCGCGATGACCAGGAAGAGCATGCTGTTGGCCATCCCGCACAAGGCGGAAGCGCCGACGAAGACGATGATGGAAGCAATCACGAATGGCTTGCGGCCGAAGTAATCGCCCAGCCGCCCGAAGATGGGCACGGTGATGACCGAGGTCAGCAGATAGGCCGTCGCGACCCAGGCATAGAGTTCGAAGCCCTTCAGTTCGGCCACGATGGTCGGCAGCGCGGTGCCGACGATGGTCTGGTCCAGGGCCACCAGCATGATGACGAAGCAGATGCCCAGAGTGGCCAGCAGGGATTCGCGAAAAGGCAGGACTTGGCCGCTGGAGTGAGCGGCATCGGTGTGTAGGGCCATGTTGCGGGGAGCGGATGTCCGAAGTTGCGCGTATGCGCCAAACCATCATTTTAGCGCTGCCCGGCCGGGCCTGCCGTGTGCCCTACAAGAGCAGTTCGTAACGCTGCTCGTTGAGCTTGACGCCCCAATGCGAGCCGATGCGCTCTTCGGTGAGGACGAAGCCGTGGCGCTGATAGAGCTTGTGGGCCGCGTGCAGCCCCTCGAAGGTCCACAGGTAGATCGAGGGGAAATCACATTGCGCGCAGAAGCGGACCGCTTCGCTCAGCAGGGCATCGCCCACGCCGCGTCCGCGCAGTTTTTCGGAAGCGATGAACCAGCGCAGCCAGGCCCCCTGCTGCTGCGCATGCTGGCCGTCGATGGTCAGCGAACCCTCGACGCGACCATGCACGGTGGCGGTCCAGAATCCGTCGCGACTGTCATCGTAGCGGCTCATGAAGGCCGCCAGTTCAGTGGCGATGCGCGCTTCGAAGTACACCCCGAAGCTCCAGTTCTCGGTGTAGTAGGCCGCGTGCAGTTCGGCTACACGCCCGATGGCGCCTGGCAGATAGCCGCGCCGGATGTGGATGTCGTCCATGGCTTGCCTCCCCGGGTGGGCAGCGCTGGCCGTGGCGCCGCCGGTCTCCCGGCGGCGTGCGGCACGATCAGTCGCCAGCGATGGTCATGTTTTCCAGCAGGATGGAACCCGTTTCCTTGGTGCCGCGAATGAGCGTGTCATTGCCCACGGCCACGATCTGGCGCAGCATGTCCTTCATGTTGCCAGCGATGGTGATTTCTTCCACCGGATACTGGATCACGCCATTCTCGACCCAGTAACCCGAGGCACCACGCGAATAGTCGCCCGTCACGTAGTTCACGCCCTGCCCCATCAGCTCGGTCACCAGGAGGCCGCTGCCCATCTTCTTCAACATGCCCTTGAAGGTATCGGCCTTGGTGGTCAGGTCCGAGCGCAGCGTGAGGTTGTGCGAGCCCCCCGAGTTGCCGGTGGTCTGCATGCCCAGCTTGCGGGCCGAATAGGTCGACAGGAAGTAGCCCTGCACCACGCCATCCTTGATCACCTCACGCCTGACGGTACGCACGCCTTCTTCGTCGAAGGGAGCCGAACCGACACCGCCGACCACGTGCGGATCTTCCAGGATCTGGATGTGCTCGGGGAAGACCTGCTGGCCCAGCGAATCAAGCAGGAAGGTCGACTTGCGGTACAGCGCACCGCCCGACACCGCCTGCACGAAGGCACCCAGAAGACCCGCCGCCAGCGGGGCTTCGAACAGCACCGGGCACTTGCGGGTCGTGAGCTTGCGCGCGTTCAGGCGCGCCAGCGCGCGCTCGGCGGCGTAGCGGCCGATGGCTTCTGGCTGGGCCAGTTTCTTCGGATCGCGCTTGGAGGAATACCAGTCATCGCGCTGCATGCCCGCGCCCTTGCCGGCGATGGGCGCCACCGAGATGGTGTGGCGCGAGAACGGGTAGCCGCCCATGAAGCCACGACTGTTGGCCGCGATGAAATGCGAGTGCTGCACGTAGACGCCGGCCCCCTCGCTGTTGGTGATGCGCGGGTCGGTCTCGAGGGCGGCAGTTTCGCAGCGTTGGGCCAGTGCAACGGCTTCTTCGGCGGAAATGTTCCATGGCGAAAACAGTTTCAGGTCGCGCGGGGCCATTTCCAGCATCTCGGCGTCGGGCAAGCCGGCGCAGTCATCGATGGCGGTGAAGCGGGCGATGTTGTAGGCCGCCTCGACGGTTTCCTTCAACGCCTGCTGCGAAAAGTCCGAGGTGCTGGCGTTGCCGCGCCGCACCTGGCGGCCTTCTCCGAGGAACACCGTCACGCCGATGCCCTTGTCCTTGTTCTGCTCGATGGTCTCGATCTTGCCCTTGCGCACCGCTACCGACAGACCACTGCCCTCGCTGATGTCGACGGCGGCGTCCGAGGCGCCCTTGTCCCGGGCATAACGCAGGACATCCTGCGCCAACTGCTTCAACTGGTCCTGACTGTGCGTGAATGGGGTATCGCTCATGAGCCTGTTTTCTCTGAAATGCGGGTAAAACGGTTATCATAGCAGCCGTTAAGCTTTATTTCTCGACCTCACGATATGCCCAATGCCAACCGCGGTGCTGTCGGATTCCAATCCAGCGAATTCGAACAGGAATACGACCGCCCCTCCAAGTCCCAGCTCAAGCGCGAGATGGATGCCCTGCAAAAGCTGGGTGAATCGCTGGTCAACGAACCGCGTGACCGCGTCAAGCGCGTGCCCATGCCCGAAGACGTGCGCGACGCCATCCTCGAATGCCAGCAGATCAAGGACCACGAAGGCCGTCGCCGCCAGATGCAGTACGTGGGCAAGAAGATGCGCACCCTGGAACCCGATGAACTGGCCATCATCCAGAAGACCATCGACAGCTGGCACGGTGCCTCCAAGGCGGAAACCGCTGCCATGCACGCCCTCGAACGCCGCCGTGAAAAGCTGCTGGCCGACGACCAGGCGCTGACCGAACTGCTGAACCGCCATCCCGAAGTCGATGTGCAGCACATGCGCACGCTCATCCGCAATGCCCGCAAGGAGCAGGCGGAAAACAAGCCGCCCAAGGCTTACCGCGAAATCTTCCAGATCCTCAAGCAGTTGCAGGCCCAGGCCGCACGCGCCAAGAGCGAAGCCGCCGAGGATGAGGCCCACGAGCAGGATGACGATGAGCGCTGAGGCCGTGACGCCCGTCGCCCGTGAGGTGCTGCGGGTCGGACTGGTCTCCGTCTCCGACCGCGCCTCCGGCGGCGTCTACCAGGACCAGGGCATCCCTGCCCTGCAGGAATGGCTGGGCAAAGCGCTCACCAGCACCTTCGAAGTCGAGACCCGCCTGATCCCCGATGAACGTGCACAGATCGAACAGACCCTGGTGGAACTGGTCGATGTGGCCCGTTGCGACCTGGTGCTGACCACCGGTGGCACCGGCCCGTCGCGCCGCGATGTCACGCCCGAAGCCACGCTGGCCGTCGGTACCAGGGAAATGCCGGGCTTCGGCGAACAGATGCGCCAGATCAGCCTGCAGTTCGTGCCTACGGCCATCCTCTCGCGCCAGGTCGCCGTCATCCGCGAGACCGACGACCATGCCGCGCTGGTGCTGAACCTGCCCGGCCAGCCCAAGTCCATCCGCGAGACGCTGGAAGGCTTGAAGGACGAGGACGGCAAGGTCAAGGTACCCGGCATCTTCGCCGCCATCCCCTACTGCATCGACCTCATCGGTGGCCCCTACATCGAGACCGATGACACCGTCTGCAAGGCCTTCCGCCCCAAGTCAGCGATCCGGCCCGCCAGCAGGTAAGCCATCTGCGGGCCGCACTGCGATGCGCGCCCGCCCTCCCTCCTTCAGTTCGGACACTTCCCCTCATCCGGTCCGCCGCACAGCGTGGCTGCATTGAGCAGATCCAGGTACTGTTGCAGACCGGCCGGCGAGATCCGGTAGGGATATTGCCGGAAACTGTTTTCGGTCGGCGGACGCCAGCTGAACTGCACCACGAACAGTTGCTGCTTGCCCTGATACACCGCCAGTACAGTTCCCTCGCCATAGGGCGCAACTGGACCGGTACGGTCGCAGAAGCCACCACTGACAGAGACCGGAATGTTGTTGGTACTGCCGTCCTTCTGCGCCATGGCCACGAAGCGGCCCGGGCAGTTGCGCTGGGCACCCTGCATCACCTCACTCAGGGCCACCTGCGCCACGCTCAGGTTGCGCGCCTGGATGTTGGCCAGCAGGCCGGCTGCAGGAAAGCCGCGGCGCTGTACGCCCATGTAGCCCTCGCGCCAGGAATCGTGGGCTTCGTTGGGCGGCAGGAAATCGACCACGTAATTGCCGTCGGGATCGCCATCCATGTAGGCCAGGCGCCAGCCGGGTGGCGGCGAGATCATGAGGTTTTCGCCGCGTGGCTGGAACAGCCGGCCCTCGGCCTCGGCGTGACCGGCCAACGGTGCGAAGGCCAGTGCAGCGGCCAGTAGCGAAGACAATAGCGACGACGCCGACAGGCGGCGCGATGGAATGCGGATCATGGGTTTTCCTTGTACGGCACCGCCATGAGGGCGGCGTTCATCGTATGATGTCAGCCCATTGCAGCACAGACGCTCTGCATGACAAGGGGCAAGGCCGTATTGTGCTCCCGCGCAAGGACAGACACAAATGCCGCGCCCTGCCCTTCCCTACAACGACCGCAACAGGAACCGCACATCCATGTCCGCTCCCCTCGAGACGATACAGATCGATACCGCTCCCAACCCCACCGCCTCCGTCATCTGGCTGCACGGCCTGGGTGCCGATGGCTCGGACTTCGTGCCCATCGTGCGCGAGCTGGACCTGTCCGGCTGTCCGGCGATCCGCTTCATCTTCCCCACTGCGCCGACCATGCCGGTGACCATCAACGGCGGTTACGTCATGCGCGCCTGGTACGACATCTTCGCGCCCGACCTGGTGCGTCGTGAAGACGAACCCGGCCTGCGTGCCTCGCAAGCCGCCATCGAAGCACTGATCGCCCAGGAGCGGGCGCGTGGCATCCCCGCCGAGCGCATCGTGCTGGCCGGTTTCTCGCAAGGCTGCGCCATGACGCTGCAGACCGGCCTGCGCCATCCTGAGCGACTGGCCGGCCTGATGTGCCTGTCCGGCTATCTGCCGCTGGCCTCCACCATCGAGGCCGAGCGGCACACCGCCAATCACGATACGCCGATCTTCATGGCCCACGGCACCATGGACCCGGTGGTGGTGCTGGAGCGCGCGCTCAAGTCACGCGAGCTGCTCACGCAACTGGGCCACAAGGTGGAGTGGCACGACTATCCGATGCAGCACTCGGTGTGTGGCGAGGAAGTCGAGGATATCGGCACATGGCTGACCAAGGTGCTGACCTGAGTCCGATTACCCGGCGCCTGCAACTACACTGGCAATGACAACGCCCCCGCACGATGCACGCGTGCGGGGGCGTTGTCGTTTCTCCTGCGCCAATGCTGGCACAGGAAAGTCTTGCGATTACTTCAGGTGGAACTTCAGTTCCTCGCCAGCCTGGCGCATCGCGGTCTGCACGGCGGGCACCTTGGCCAGCACGTTCAACAGACCGAAGTCGTGGATCATGCCGTCATAGCGCACCGTGGTCACGGCCACGCCAGCGGCTTGCAGCTTGCGGCCGTATTCTTCGCCTTCGTCACGCAGCACATCCTTTTCGGCGGTCTGGATCAGGGTCGGCGGCAGGCCGGCCAGTTGGGCCGGGGTGGCGTTGAGCGGCGAGGCGGTGATTTCCTTGCGTTTGGCGGCATCGGTGGTGTAGCTGTCCCAGAACCACTTCATCATGTTCTTGGTGAGGAAGTAGCCATTGGCGAACTGGTTGTAGGAGGCCGTTTCGAAGTTGGCATCGGTCACCGGCCACAGCAGCACTTCCGAACGCAGGGCGGGGCCGCCCTTTTCCTTGGCCATCAGCGCCACGACGGCGGCCATGTTGCCCCCGACGCTGTTGCCGGCCACGGCCAGGCGCTTGCCGTCGACCTTGATTTCACGGCCATGCTCGGCCACCCATTTCGTGGCAGCGTAAGCCTGATTGATGGCCACGCCGTAACCGGCTTCCGGCGAGGGGGTGTAGTTCACGAACACGGCCACCGCACCGGAGTTGGCCACCAGGTCACGCACCAGGCGCTCGTGGGTCGGGAAATCGCCCAGCACCCAGCCGCCACCATGGAAGAACATGAAGGCCGGCAAGGTCTTGGTCACACCGGCCGGACGCACGATGGTCAGCTTGATCTGCTGGCCGTCCGCGGTGATGGTCTTTTCCGAGACGTCGGCCTTGGGCAGGTCCAGCTTCACGCTGGCTTGCGCACCGACCAGGACGGCGCGCGCATCCTGCGGCGAGAGCTGCTCCAGGGGCTTGCCACCGCCGGCTTCCAGCGCCTGCAGGAAGGCTTGGGTGGTCGGTTCCACGCCGGCGTCACCGGCAGCGTAGGCGTTGCCAACAACCAGGCCGATGGCGGCGACGGTAGCGAGTTGCTTGAACGAGGTCATGATCTTCTTCCTTTTCTCTGATGATCGGATCGGTGAGGTTCACCGGGTAGGTGCTGCGAGGGAACTGCTTTCGTATTGCGTGGTACTGCGGTACTGCCCTGGCGTACGACGCCAGAAAATCGCGCCTTGCGGCAATAAACATAAAACACTATTAAATAGCAAACTACTTATTTGATGCTATTGGCTCTGCGTATAACGGTGCATTCAGGCGATGCCACCTGACCTGCATGCCGGGAGCGAAGGTTTTCCCGCATCGCTCCAGTCACAATAAACTAATAAACTATTTAATAGCGCACTATATATTAAATTTTCAAAAAGGGACTCGGCTTGGCCACCTCATCCCTTCAAACCACCCTGCTCACTCGCCCGTATTCTTGTGCAGGCGGGCACGCAGGGCCATCAGCTCTTCCTTCATCGCCGTCAGCTCGGCGGCGCTCGACTCGGTGGCGCGCAAGACTTCGCGCGGCAGATCGGCTGCCTGTTCACGCAGCTTGTCGCCCTCGGCGGTGAGCGAGATGACCACCTGCCGCTCATCGCTGGCGGCGCGTTCCCGGCTCACCAGGCCCTGCGCCTGCATGCGCTTGAGCAGCGGCGTGAGCGTGGCCGAATCCAGCACCAGGCGCTCACCGATCTCGGAGACGGTCAACTCATCCTGCTCCCACAACACCATCAGCACCAGGTACTGCGAATAGGTGATGCCCATGTTGCGCAAGAGCTTGCGATAGAGCTTGCTCATCGACAGCGAGGTCGAGTACAGCGCAAAACACAACTGGGCATCCAGCAGCGGGGCCGACTTGCGTTTGTCTGTTTTCGAATTCATGCAGCGCAGTTTAGCGAGGCCAAAATTAAATAGCAAGCGATTTAATTAAAAATGGATGGACAGCCGTCGCGGCCGCGCCACGTCCCGTCTTGGGGCCAGCCACTCCGCCCGTGTGCACCTTCACTGGGCATGCCTGCCCCGCAAGGTAGGGGCGCGCCCGCCATCGGGGCAGAAGCAAGGCGTGCCCCCCCATCCTCAAGAAGGTCCCAGTCCATCACTTTCCCAACCGGCGATACACCCTTGCCAACTGACGCGAAGCTGACGCGATGGCACGCTTCCTGCATGTCTTCTTTGTTGTATACATTGACGTATCCGTCCTTGCCTTCACCGTTTCCATCGCCTAAGCTGGCCCGATGGCCGCGGCAGGCGGGCTTGCCGCCCAGGCCGGTTGCGCTCCATCCGTGATGACTTCTGAAAGGAAAAACGAATGAACCAGCGTGTCTCCCGTTTCCTGCTGTCCGCGATGTCCTCGGCCGTGCTGGCCACCTGCGCCCTGCCCGCGCTGGCGGTGACGCTCAACATCTCCCTGGATGCCGATCCCGGCAAGCTCGACCCGACGCAGTCATCCATGCTCAACGAGCGTATCGTCTACCAGAGCATCTTCGACAAGCTGCTGGACCTGGATGGGGAAGGCAAGATCGTTCCCATGCTGGCCGAGCGCTGGACCGTCTCCGACGATCAGAAGACCTACACGCTCTACCTGCGCAAAGGCGTCAAGTTCCAGGACGGTACGCCCTTCGATGCCAAGGCGGTGGAGTTCAATCTGCTGCGCGGCCAGGAGAAGACCTCCCTGCGCCGCAACGAGCTCAAGTACATCAGCAAGATCACGGTGGTGGACGAGCACACCATCAAGCTGGATCTGTCCACGCCCTTCGCCCCTTTCCTGTCCGTTCTCACCGACCGTTCGGGCATGATGTCGTCACCGGCCGCCGTGAAGAAATACGGCGAGGACTACGTCAACCATCCGGTCGGCACCGGCCCCTTCATCTATGAAGGCCGGCTCAAAGGCGCCACCATCACCTTGAAGAAGAATCCCGACTACTGGCGCGCCGGCCTGCCCAAGGTGGATGAAGTGGTCTACAAGATCATGCCGGACGTCAATGTGGCCTTCAACAACCTGCGCAGCGGCCAGGTCGACATCAGCAACCGCTTCCCCTACAAGGAAATCACCAACGTCCCGGCCAATGCCAGCTACACGGTACTGAACAAGCCGTCGCTGGGCTTCCGCGGTTTCTACATGAATACCGCCAAGCCCCCGTTCGACAAGAAGGAAGTGCGTGAAACCGTCGACATCCTGATCAACCGCAACGCCATCGCCAAGGTGGTCTACAACAATGCGGTGGCACCGGGCCACTCCCCCTTCTCCAAGGCGCAGTTCGCCAACGGTCCCAGCGATGTGCCGCCCAAGGTGGATGTGGCCCGCGCCAAGGCCCTGCTCAAGGCCGCCGGCAAGGAAGGTGGTTTCAGCTTCAAGCTGACCCTGCCGACCACGCCCGATGAATTGCAGGTCGGCCAGATGATCCAGGGCATGCTGCGCCCGGCCGGCATCACCGTCACACTGGAGAAGACCGAACTGGCGACCCAGATCGAGGCCGGCAAGACCGGCAACTTCGAGGGCCTCTTCGTGGGCTGGAGCGGACGTCCCGATCCGGACCAGAACATCTATGACTTCGTCACCACCAATGGCTCTCTGAACTACTCCCACTTCGGCGCCAAGGAAGTGGACGACCTGCTGCAGCAGGCCCGGGTGGAAGGCGACCAGGCCAAGCGCAAGACGCTCTACGAGCAGGCCATGGCGATACTGGTCAAGGAAGTGCCCTACATCTACATCGTGCATGACAACGTGCTCTTCGGCATCGCCAAATCGGTCAAGGGCTTCCAGTACGTGCCCGATGGTGTGATCCGGACCGCCACCGTCTCCAAGTAAGTCATGGCCAGCTCGCTCAAGCCGCTGGCGTTGCCGCGCCTGCCCAAGCTGGTCCGGCGACTGCTGCTGTCGGTCCCCACCCTGCTGCTGGTGAGCATGGTGGTGTTTTCCCTGCTGGCGGTGCTGCCGGGCGATCCGGTGGCCGCCATCCTCGGCATGGAAGCCACGCCGGAAGCGGCAGCCGCCCTGCGCCTGAAACTGGGGCTGGATGATCCGCTGCTGGTGCAGTACGGGCACTGGCTGTGGGCGGTGCTGCATGGCGACCTGGGGCGGTCCTTCATCGACAACACCCCGGTGGCCGATGCCCTCTGGCAACGCCTGCCGGTGACCATCGAGCTGGCCATCGGCAGCTTCCTGGTGGCCGTGCTCATTGCGGTGCCGGCCGGCATCCTGTCGGCGGCACGTCCGCGCGGCTGGGCCAATGCCATCGGTACCTTGATTGCATTGTTCGGCATGTCGGTGCCGCACTTCTGGCTGGGCATGCTGTTCATCATTCTGTTTGCGGTCAAGCTGGGCTGGCTGCCCGCCTCGGGCTTCGTGCCGCTGTCGGTGGACTGGCATGCCAACCTGATCGCCATGATCATGCCCATGGTCGTGACCGGCCTGCGCGAATCGGCCATCCTCATGCGCATGGTGCGCAGCAGCCTCCTGGAAGTGCTCAACGAGGATTACATCCGCACCGCCTTCTCCAAGGGCCTGCGCGACTGGCAGGTAGTGCTGGGCCATGCGTTGCGCAATGCCATGATCCCGGTGGTCACCGCCAGCGGGCTGATGGTCTCGGGCATGCTGGGCGGGCTGGTGATCACCGAGAGCATCTTCGGCATTCCCGGCATGGGCAAGATGATCGTCGATGCCATCTTCCAGCGCGACTACGTCACGGTACAGGCCGGTGTACTGGCCGCAACCGTCATGGTGGTCATCGTCAACCTGTGCGTGGATCTGCTCTACAGCGTGATCGACCCGCGCATCGCCCGCTGACTGTCTGCTGCACGCCCCCAACCATGACGTCTCCCGACATGAACCCTCCCTCTCCTGCACAGGCCCTGCCAGCGCTGCCGCGCTGGCGCACCCTGCGCCGCTTCAGCCGCAACCGTCTGGCGGTGATCGGTGCGGTGATCATCACCGTACTGGTCCTGTTGGCGATATGTGCACCGGTACTGGCCCGGTACGATCCGATTTTTGACCAGGACTACGGCAATCTACTGTCTGGTCCCAGTGCCGCGCACTGGCTCGGCACCGATGACCTGGGCCGCGACATCTACACGCGCATGCTCTACGGTTCGCGCATCTCGCTGCAGGCAGCGCTGATCTCGGTCGGGCTGGCCTTTTCACTGGGCGTGCCCATCGGCATCGTCAGCGGTTACTATCGCGGCGCCGTCGATGCCATCGTCATGCGCGTGGTCGATGCCCTGCAAGCCTTTCCCTCGCTGATCCTGGCGCTGGCCCTGGCGGCGGCGCTGGGTGGCGGCTTCTACAATGCCATGGTGGCGGTGGGCATCGGCTTCACCTCTTCCTTCGTGCGCCTGGCGCGCGGCCAGGCCATGACCATCCGCAATCTCGACTACGTGATGGCGGCGCGCTCCATCGGTGCCGGGCACCTGCGCATCATGTGGCGCTACATCCTGCCCAATTCACTGGCGCCATTGGTGATCCAGGCCACCTTCGCCATGGGCACGGCCATCATCGCCGAAGCCGGGCTCTCCTATCTCGGCCTGGGCGCCAAGCCGGAAGACCCGAGCTGGGGGTCCATGCTGCATATCGCCCAGGGCTACCTGAACACCACGCCGATGCTGGCCATGTGGCCGGGGCTGGCGATCTTCCTGGTGGTGCTGGGGTTCAACCTGCTGGGCGACGGCATCCGCGAAGTGTTCGACCCCAAACTGAGCCGCTGAGGAACACCCATGCTCACCATCGAGAATCTCAAGATCGAATTTCTCAACCACGGCCGCCGCGTTGCACCGGTTGACGGCGTATCCTTTTCTCTGGGCCAGGATGAAACCGTGGGTCTGCTGGGGGAATCCGGCTGCGGCAAGAGCGTCACCGCGCTGTCCATCCTGCGCCTGTTCCCCATGGCCAGCCAGGCCAGGTTGTCGGGGGCCATCCGCTTCGGCGAGCGCGATCTGCTGCAGGCCGATGAGGCCACCCTGCGCGGCATCCGTGGCAAGGAGATCGCCATGATCTTCCAGGAGCCGATGACCTCGCTGAACCCGCTGCATCGCATCGGCGACCAGCTGGGCGAAATGCTGCGCATCCACACCCCGTTGCCGCGCCAGGAGATCCACGCCAAGGTCATTGGCATGCTCGAACGTGTGGGCCTGTCCCGTGCCGCGCAGCTGGTGGACGAATATCCGCACAGCCTCTCGGGCGGCATGCGTCAGCGCGTCATGATCGCCATGGCCCTGCTGTGCCAGCCCCGGCTGCTGGTCTGCGACGAACCCACCACGGCGCTGGATGTGACCATCCAGGCGCAGATCCTGGACCTGATGCGCGACCTCAAGCGCGAGCAGAAAACCTCCATCCTGATGATCACCCACGACCTCGGCGTGGTGGCCGAGATGTGCCAGCGCGTGGTGGTGATGTATGCCGGCCAGGTGGTCGAACAGAGCAGCGCGGAGGACCTGTTCGACCGTCCCGCCCACCCTTACACGCACGCCTTGATGCGCGCCCGCCCCGCCCTGGACGCCACGCCCGGCGCGCCGCTGACGGCCATTCCCGGCAGCGTGCCGCCGCCCGGCACCGTCACGCAAGGCTGCCGCTTCGCCGCCCGCTGTAGCCGCGCCCAGGACATCTGCCGCCAGGAGATGCCAGTGCTGGAAGATCTGGGCAATGGTCACAACGTGCGCTGCTGGTATCCGCATTGAAGGCGAGAACATGACCCCACTTCCTCCCCTGCTCGAAGTCCACGGACTGAAAAAACATTTCGCCGCCGGTGGCAGCATCGTCAAGGCAGTCGACGACGTCTCCTTCAGCATCGCCGAAGGCCGGACCCTGGGCCTGGTCGGCGAATCCGGCTGCGGCAAGTCCACCACCGGGCGCAGCGTGCTGCGCCTGATCGAACCCAGCGAAGGCAGCGTGCGCTTCATGGGCCAGGAACTGACCCTGCTGCCCGAAGGCCAGCTGCGCGCCATGCGGCGGCATATGCAGATGGTGTTCCAGGACCCGTACGCCTCACTGAACCCGCGCATGACCATCGGCGAAGTGCTGGAAGAACCGCTGATCGTGCACAAGCTGCACGACCGCGCCACCCGCAAGCGCAAGGTGGCCGAGGCGCTGGAGATGGTCGGCCTGAACCCGGCCTACGCGGCGCGCCATCCGCATGAATTCTCCGGCGGCCAGCGCCAGCGCGTGGGCATCGCCCGCGCCATCATCACGCGGCCCAAGCTGGTGGTGGCCGATGAAGCCGTGTCGGCGCTGGACGTATCGATCCAGGCGCAGATTCTCAATCTGCTGCGCGAGCTGCAACAGGAACTGGGCCTGACTTACCTGTTCGTCTCGCACGACCTGGCCGTGATCCGCCACGTCAGCGACAGCATCGGCGTGATGTACCTCGGTCGCATGGTGGAATCGGGCACATGTGAAGAGGTCTACACCCAGCCGCGCCATCCCTACACCCAGGCGCTGCTCTCGGCCATTCCACGTGAACATCCGCGCGAAAAACGCGAACGCATCGTCCTGCAGGGCAGCATTCCCAATCCGGCAGCGCCGCCCACAGGCTGTCATTTCCATCCGCGCTGCCCGTCCTGCATGGAGGTATGCAGGACCGAGACGCCACCGGCAGTAAAGATCAGCCCCACCCATACCGTGGCCTGCCATCTGAGCCGGCCTGAGTTGACGCTGCGCCCGACATGAGGCGCGAGCGCCCCGCTAAAATACGCCCCTGAACCAAGAACGAGAGACTGCCATGCCCGCCTTCCCCGACTTCAGCAGCAACCACTATCCCTATTTCTCGCGCCGCAGCGCCGTCTATGCCCGTCGTGGCATGGTGGCGACCTCGCAGCCGCTGGCCGCGCAAGCGGGCCTGGAAGTCCTGCAGCGCGGTGGCAATGCCATCGATGCGGCCATCGCCGCCGCGGCTGCGCTGACGGTGGTGGAACCTACCGCCAACGGCATCGGCGGCGATGCCTTTGCGCTGGTCTGGCATGGCGGCAAGCTGCATGGACTCAACGCCAGCGGCCCGGCGCCACAGTCGATTTGCGCCGACAAGCTCACCGGTGCCGGCCTGAAGGACGTCCCGAAATATGGTGCCCTGCCCGTCACGGTGCCAGGTACGCCAAGCGCCTGGGCTGCCATGGCCAGGCGCTTCGGCAAGCTGGCCCTGACCGATTCCATGGCCGGTGCCGTCACGCTGGCGCGTGAGGGCTTCCCGGTCTCGCCGATGGTGGCGCATGCGTGGCAGGTGGCGCAGCAGAACTTCAGGCGCGAATTCAAGGAAGCGCATTTCCAGCCCTGGTTCGACACCTTCTGCATCGATGGGCAAGCCCCGCAAGCCGGCCAGCTGTGGCGCTCGGCGGGTCATGCCGCCACCCTGCAGGCGATTGCCGAAGACAACGCCGAGAGCTTCTATCGCGGTGCCCTGGCAGAAAAGATTGCCGGCTTCGTGCAGCAGGCCGGAGGATATATGCAGGCCTCCGACCTGGCGGCCTTCCAGCCGGAGTGGGTGGACCCCATCGGGGTGAACTATCGCGGCTATGACGTCTGGGAAATTCCGCCCAACGGCCACGGCATGGTGGCCCTGATGGCGCTGAACCTGCTGAAGGCCTACGACTTCAGCGAACGCGACACCCTGACCACTTATCACCGCCAGATCGAAGCCATCAAGCTGGCCTATGCCGATGGCCTGGCCCACATCGCCGATCCGGCGCACATGAAGGTGACGGTGGAGCAATTGCTGTCGGACGCCTATGCCGACGAGCGCCGCAAGCTGATCGGTCCGCGCGCCACGCTGCCGGTGGCGGGCGACCCTTCGCGCGGCGGTACGGTGTACCTGTGCACGGCCGATGCCGAGGGCAACATGGTGTCCTTCATCCAGAGCAACTACATGGGCTTCGGCTCGGGCCTGGTGGTGCCAGGCACGGGCATCGCGCTCCACAATCGCGGCAACAATTTCACGCTGGAAGCCGGGCATCCCAATGTGCTGGCACCGGGCAAGCGACCGTATCACACCATCATTCCCGGCTTCATGACACGCAATGGCCAGGCCGTCGGCCCCTTCGGCGTGATGGGCGGCTTCATGCAGCCGCAGGGCCATGTGCAGATGGTGATGAACACCGTCGACTTCGGCCTCAATCCACAAGCCGCGCTGGACGCACCGCGCTGGGAATGGGAGAAAGGAAACAAGGTCAGCATCGAGCACACCACGGCCGAACATCTCTTCCGTGGCCTGGGCGGGCTGGGACACGAAGTGTCGTGGTCGGGCAACCAGCTCGGTTTCGGTCGCGGCCAGATCATCTGGCGCAATGACGAAGGCGTGCTCTGCGGCGGGACCGAACCGCGTACCGATGGCAGTGTGGCGGCATGGTAAGAAAGTCTCCATCGTGAAAAGCCTGGCTGCCTCCACCACCGAACCCGCTGCTGCCGCCCTCGTCCCCGACGCCGAGGGCGAGGAGGCACAGGTGCGCAATGGTTCCCTGCCCGAATATGTCTATGCGCAACTGCGCCAGGACATCTTCGACATGCGCCTATTGCCCGGTGACCAGATCACCGAGACCGAGATTGCGGCGTATTTCAAGGTCTCGCGTACGCCGGTGCGGCAGGCGCTGCAACGCCTGCAGAACGATGGCCTGATGCAGGGCTACGTGCGCGGTGGCTGGGAGGTGGTGCCGATCGACTTCAAGCGCTTTGCCGATCTCTACGAAATGCGCAAGCTCATCGAGACCCACGCCGTGCGCCGCCTGTGCACGCAGGCAGGTGACCAGAGCGTGCTGGCCGGTCTGCGCAGCACCTGGTGCGTGGCCGCCGGCTTGCGCGAACTGGATGGCCCCAAGGCCGCGCAGCTCGATGAGGTCTTTCACCAGACGCTGGTGCGGGCGGCCGGCAACCAGGAGATGGCCGAAACCTTCGACCGTCTCACCGATCGCATCCGCATCGTGCGGCGGCTGGATTTTCTCTATGGCGATTGCCTGCATTCGACCTACGAGGAACATGCCGCCATCCTCGACTGCATCGCCGCAGCAGACGCCGATGCAGCGATGCGTCTGATGGGTGAGCACATCGATGGCAGCCATGCCGATGTCAATCAGATCACCCTGCACCGCCTGCACAGTGCGCGGGCCACGGCCACTACCAAGCCGCCTGCGTATGTGTCGGTGCGGGTGCGGCGGTCTTTCTAGAACCCATTTCATAAATAGGCGTGAGATGCGTTCTGTCCAGAAAGGGCGCTGGCAAGGCGTGCGACGCGTCGTGTGGCGGTGCCACACGCAAGGAGCGCAACGCGGCCAGCGCCCTTTCTGGACAGAACCCGGAGGGA